>JASHPU010000033.1 GCA_030037885.1 Xanthobacteraceae bacterium
GAGAACCGGTGTCGCCGGATTTTTGAGCATACGATTTGATAAGTTCCGCCTTCTTGGCGGCCGTAATCGACATCGCTATCTAACCTTTCCGCCGGCTCGACCAACGATGCCGGTCAAATTGAATACGCGCTTGGGGACGATTTCGCCGCGGTCGACTTCGGCGATGGCAACGACTGCACCGCCAGAAGCAACAGCAACCATGCCGCTGAAGATGGCAGCGTCCCGTCCGCGCAACAAAACGGCTTGGCCCCGCTGAAGCCTTGCCGCATCTGCCGGGCTCACGGCCAGCGCCGGGATGTCGTCCAGCGCGGTCTCGATCGGCAGGAGCACGTCGGCGAGGTTTTGCTCGCCAGCGGCGGCTCTATGACATAAAGTCTCGAGCCGTTCCAGTGAAATCATGTTGCCCTCGCCGAACGGTCCGACGCGGTCGCGGCGCAGCGCCGAGACATGGCCGAGCGCGCCCAGGGCGCGACCGAGATCGCGGGCAAGGGCCCGCACATAGGTGCCTTTGCCGCATTCGGCCGCCAGCACCGCGTGATCCGGATCGGGTATGTCCAGGAGCTCGAGGCGGTAAATCTCCACAATGCGCGGCTTGAGTTCCACGGTTTCGCCGTCGCGCGCCAGATCGTAGGCGCGCTCGCCGGCGATCTTTATGGCGGAGAAACGCGGCGGCACCTGCTCGATCGTGCCGATGAACCGTGGCAGCAACGCGTTAATCGCCGCCGCATCCGGACGGGCGGCGCTTGTCGCCGTAACCCGGCCTTCGGCGTCGTCGGTGTCGCGTTCCTCGCCCCAGCGGACGGTAAACCGATAGGTCTTTCGGCCATCGAACACGAACGGGACGGTTTTGGTGGCCTCGCCGAGCGCGACCGGCAGGCAGCCCGAGGCCAGCGGATCGAGCGTGCCGGCATGGCCGACGCGCTTCGCCGCAAACAGGCGCTTGATGACCGCGACCGCGTAGGTCGAGGTCATGCCGATCGGCTTGTCGAGCACGATCCAGCCGTGCACGTCGCGCTTTTTGTTTTTCTTCTGTGCGTGCGGGCGCGGCGTTTCGCCGCCGGGCGCAGCGTCGCGCGGCGCGGCGATGCCGGCCAGGCGTGAGGCGTCATTCATTGTCGTTCTCATGCCCGAGATCGCGTTGGACCGCAGGCGTTCGCAACAGCTTCTCGATCCGTTCCGCTTCGTCGAATTGCTCGTCGATGCGAAAGCGAATCTCAGGCGCAAATTTCAGGTTAACGCGGCGCGCGATCTCGCCGCGCACGTAGCGCTTGTTGCGGTCGAGCGCTGCGATCACCTCGTCCTCGTCATGGCCGCCGAACGGCATGACGTAGATGGTCGCGACCCGCAGGTCCGGGCTCATGCGCACCTCCGGCACGGTGATCATATGGCCCTCGATCACCGGGTCGTGGACGCCGCCGCGCGACAGCATGTCGGCAAGCTCGTGCCGGATCAATTCGCCGACGCGCAGCCGGCGCTGCGAGCCGCCGGCCGACTGATCGCGATGCTGATGACGGGCCATAAGCAAATTCGTTTTTCGATTTCATTTTGTCATCGTCCGCAAATGCGGACGATCCAGTAATCCCTCTCGCTCTGGCGCTTACTGGATGCCCCGCATTCGCGGGCACGACACTGCGAGAGCGGCAGCGTGAGATTCGAACTCACAGCGTCCGCTGCACCGTTTCCACCCGATAGCACTCGATCACGTCGCCGACTTTCATGTCCTGATAGTTCTCGAATGCCATGCCGCATTCCTGGCCGGCGACGACTTCGCGCGCATCGTCCTTGAAACGCTTGAGCTGCGACAGCTTGCCCTGATGGACCACGACGTTGTCGCGGATCAGCCGTACGTTGGCGCCGCGCTCGACCACGCCCTCGGTCACGCGGCAGCCGGCGACATTGCCGACCTTGGAGACCTTGAAGATTTCCAGGATCGCGGCGTCGCCGAGCTTGGTCTCGCGCAGCGCCGGCGCCAGCATGCCCGACATCGCCTTCTTCACGTCATCGACGAGATTGTAGATGATGTCGTAGTAGCGAATCTCGATGCCGGCCTGGTCGGCGGCTTCGCGCGCTTCCTTGTGGGCGCGCACGTTGAAGCCGATGATCGCGGCGTCCGACGCTTCCGCCAACGTCACGTCGGATTCGGTAATGGCGCCGACGCCCGAATAGAGAACCCGCGCCGCCACTTCATTGGTCGACAACTTATCCAGCGCGCCGGCGATGGCTTCGACCGAGCCCTGCACGTCGCCCTTGATGACGAGCGGAAACTCCTTGCGGCCGGCGGTCTTGAGCTGATTCATCATCTGCTCGAGCGAGCCGCGCATACCGGTCTGCCGCGCCGCTATCTTTTCGCGCTTTTGCCGCTCGCGATAGGCGGTGATTTCGCGCGCGCGGGCTTCGCTGTCGACGACGGCGAGCCGCTCGCCGGCCTCCGGCGTACCGCCGAAGCCCAAAACTTCGACCGGCATGGAGGGTCCGGCCGCCACGACCGAATGGCCGGTGTCCGACATCAGGGCGCGCACGCGGCCCCATTCGGAGCCGGCCAACACGATGTCGCCGGGCTTGAGCGTGCCGCGCTGCACCAGCACGGTGGCGACCGGCCCGCGGCCGCGGTCGAGCCGCGCCTCGATGACGGTGCCCTCGGCGGCACGGTTCGGATTGGCCTTGAGCTGCAGAATTTCGGCCTGCAGCGCGATCGACTCGAGGAGCTTGTCGAGGTTGCGCTTTTCCTTGGCGGAAACGTCGACCTCGAGCACGTCGCCGCCGAGCGATTCGACCTGGATTTCATGCTGCAGCAGTTCGGTGCGCACCCGTTCCGGCTTGGCGTCGGGCTTATCGATCTTGTTGATAGCGACGATGATCGGCACCTGAGCGGCCTTGGCGTGTTGAATCGCCTCGACGGTCTGCGGCATCACGCCGTCGTCGGCGGCGACCACCAGCACGACGATGTCGGTGACCTTGGCGCCGCGCGCGCGCATCGCCGTGAAGGCGGCGTGGCCGGGCGTGTCGATGAAGGTGATGCGGCCGCCGGACGGCGACGTCACCTGATAGGCGCCGATGTGCTGGGTGATGCCGCCGGCCTCTCCGGCCGCGACTTCGGTGGAGCGAATGGCGTCGAGCAGCGACGTCTTGCCGTGGTCGACGTGGCCCATGATGGTGACGACCGGAGCGCGCGGCTGCAATTTGTCCGGATCGTCGGCGACGTCGAACATGCCCTCTTCGATGTCGGCCTCGGCGACGCGCCGCACCGTGTGGCCGAGTTCCTCGGCGATCAACTGGGCGGTGTCGGCGTCGATCGTGTCCGTGCTCTTGGCCATGTGGCCTTGCTTCATCAGCAGGCGAACCACGTCGACGGAGCGCTCGGCCATGCGGTTGGCCAGTTCCTGGATCGTGATCGTCTCCGGGATCGTCACCTCGCGAGTGATTTTTTCCTTGGGCTCGGTGTCGCGCTGGCCGGTCTGGCGCCGGACGCGGCGGCGGAATGCAGCTTCGGATTTTTCGCGCTCCTCATCGGCGGAAAGCGCGGTGACGAGAGTGAGCTGGCGCCGGCGCTTTTCGCCGCCGGTGCGCTGTGGCCTGGGTTGCGCCGGTGCCCGCGCCGGAACGCCGCCGGCACCGCGGCGGGTGCGCGGCGTCTCGGTCTCTTCCTCGGCTTCGTTGACGCGGGCGCCTGGTTTGGCCAGTGCGACCTCGGCGCCGAGCCGCTTTTGCGCGAGCTCATCCGCTCTTTTCTTGGTCGATTCTTCGCGGGCGTGGCGCTGCTCTTCCTGGGCCTTGCGGGCGGCCGCCTCGGCGCGCTCTTTCTGCTCGGCCTCGCGCTGCAGGCGAACCACTTCGGCGCGTTGCTTTGCCGCTTCGCGTTCCTGAATTTCAACCTGCTCGGCCTTGTCGAGGGCGGAGGCGCGGGCGTCGATCTCCGCCTGAGTGAGCGGCCGGAGCACGACGCCGAGCTTCAGCCCGGTCTGAGGGGCGGCGGCGGGTGCTGCTTCCACGGACGCCGGAGGCTTCGCAGTCGGCGTCAGCCGTTTGGCCGCCGCAGGTGCGCCGCCATCGGCTTTTTCGGCGGGGCTCGCGACGCGGCGCTTGACCTTCTCGACCACCACCGCCTTGCTGCGGCCGTGACTGAAACTTTGGCGCACGACGCCCTGCTCGACGCCGCCGCGCTTGAGCGTCAGCGTTTTGGTCGACGCCACACTGAGCTTTTCACCGGTATTTTTCGTCGTTTCAGTCATACGCATCCATGTAAGCGTTCAGTCACTGCGCTGCAGCCGTGCCGGCCTTATTGCCACGATCGCTCGCACCGTCGGTCCAAAACCGCTCGAGGCGCCGCGAACGCGACAAAAACGTGTCGCTGGCGGACCCGGCGAGCAGGGCAGCATGTACCACATTTGGGCGCCCCAATGCCAAATCCAATTGTGCCGATGTCAGGAATTCGATCATAGGCAGCACTTTTTCGGACGTCCGGCGCCGCCAGATCGCCTCGAGTTTGCGGGCGCCATCGGCCGAGCCCTCCGCGGCATGCAGGAGCGCGACCACATCGTCCCGTTCCAGGGCCGCAGCGGCTTTGGTGAACCCCGCCGCAACCAAACCGGCCTTGCCGGCGATGGCGAGGGCGTCCAACGCGCCCCGCTCCAAAAGCCTTCCGGTGCGAAGCGCAAGGTCGGCCGGCACGCGCACGTCGCGCTTGAAGCCGCGAGCAAAGGCATGGCGCTTGACGGCCGCTTCGACCGTCTTGCGTGCGGCGGTAATCCAGACGCCGCGGCCCGGCAATCTGCCCTTGAGGTCGGGAACGACGTCGCCGTCCGGCCCGATCACGAAGCGGATCAACTCGGCCACTGGCCGAGCCGCGTGCGTGACAACGCACAGCCGCTCAGGCTCACGCGCGTACGGCCCGCCGTCCAATTCGACGGCGTTTTCGGCCGTACCAGCTTCCATGATGCCTGTTTCCATGATGCCTGTTTCCATGGGTCGAGCCGCGGCCAGCATGCTCACGTTCCATCGGTTCAGGCCTGCGCCGGGGCGGCCGCGTCGGCCGCGGCTTCCGCGGCTGGAGGCGGCGCCAAATCGGCCTCGGTGATCCACCCGGCTTTCAGCCGGGCTTGCACGATGATGGTCTCGGCGTCATCGCGCGTCAGTTCGAAGCCGTCGAGAATGCCGGCTTGGCGCACGGCCTCGCCGTCCTTGCGCTCGATCCAGCCGACCAGATCGTCGGTGGCGCAGCCGGCAAGGTCTTCGACTGTCTTGATCTCGTTCTCGCCGAAGCGGACCAGCATCGCGGTGGTGACGCCCGGCACCTCCTTGAGCGCGTCTTCGACGCCGAGCTCCTTGCGTTTGGCGTCCTGTTCGGCCTCGATTTTGGCCAAATAGTCGCGCGCGCGGTTTTGCAACTCATGCGCGGTGTCCTCGTCGAAGCCTTCGATGCTGGCGATTTCCTTCAGATCGACCAGCGCCAGGTCCTCGACCGAACTGAAGCCTTCAGAGGCCAGCAGCTGGCCGATCACTTCGTCGACGTTGAGCGCTTCGACGAAGATGCGGGTGCGGGTCTCGAACTCCTTCTGCCGCCGCTCCGATTCCTCCTGCTCGGTAAGGATGTCGATGTCCTTGCCGGTGAGCTGCGAAGCAAGCCGAACGTTCTGGCCGCGCCGGCCGATGGCGAGCGAAAGCTGCTGATCGGGAACGACGACCTCGATGCGATCGCGCTCCTCGTCGATCACCACCTTGCTGACCTCGGCGGGGGCCAGCGCATTAACCACGAAGGTGGCGATTTCCGGCGACCAGGGAATGATGTCGATCTTCTCGCCCTGCAGCTCGTTGACCACCGCCTGCACGCGCGAACCGCGCATGCCGACGCAGGCGCCGACCGGATCGACCGACGAGTCGCGCGACACCACCGCGATCTTGGCGCGCGAGCCCGGATCACGCGCCACCGCCTTGATCTCGACGATGTCGTCGTAGATTTCCGGCACTTCCTGCGCGAACAGCTTCGCCATGAATTCGGGATGGGTGCGCGACAAAAAGATTTGCGGCCCGCGCTGCTCGCGGCGAACGTCGTAGATGTAGGCGCGAATACGGTCGCCGTTGTGGAACTGCTCGCGCGGCAACATCTCGTCGCGCCGCACCACCGCTTCGCCGCGGCCGAGGTCGACCACCACGTTGCCGTATTCCACCCGCTTGACGATGCCGTTGACGATGTCGCTGATGCGGTCCTTGAACTCCTCGTATTGCCGGTCGCGCTCCGCTTCGCGCACCTTCTGCACGATCACCTGCTTGGCCGACTGCGCGGCGATGCGGCCGAATGGCAGCGGCGGCAGCGGATCGGCGATGGTGTCGCCGATCTGCGCGGCGGGATGACGGCGCCGCGCGTCCTCGAGGCTGATCTGAGTGGCGGGATTTTCCACCGTCTCGACGACCAGCATGTGGCGCGACAGATGCAGTTCGCCGCTCTTGGCATCGATCTCGGCGCGCACTTCGGTTTCGCTGCCGTAGCGCGAGCGCGCCGCCTTGGCGATCGCGTCCTCCATGGCGGCGAGGACGATCTTGCGGTCGATCGCCTTCTCTCGCGCCACCGCATCGGCGATCTGTAACAGTTCCAGCTTGTTGGCGCTTACCGTCGCCATGTTCAGTCTCCATCGGGTTGAGGCGTGCGCCGGATGTGTTCCGGCGCGGCGTGAATGTCCGTGTCACTTTCCGTATCGCGGCGCGGATACAAGCCGTTGCCGCCTTTGCTCCGGCGCTCGTCCTGCTTGCTCCGCCGCAGCGCTTGCGCAACGAGCGCATCGGTGAGGACGAGCCTCGCTTCGGTCATGTCATCGATGCGCAGCAAAACGTCGGCGAGCTCGGATCCCGGCGCGGCGCAGCGAAGCCGTACGCAATCGCCTTCGGCGCCGGCAAGGTCGCCGCGAAAGCGGCGGCGTCCCTCGATCGGGACCGCCATCTCTACTTGCGCCAAATGACCGGCATAGCGGTCGAAGTCGGAGCGCCGGACCAGCGGCCGGTCGATGCCGGGCGACGAAATCTCAAGGCGATAAGAGCCTTCGATCGGGTCGGCGGCGTCGAATACCGGCGAGAGCGCCCGCGAAACGGCCTCGCAATCCTCGATCGCCATCGTGCCGTCGGGCCGCTCCGCCATGATCTGGACGGTGCAGCCGGCAAAGCCCGATATGCGCACCCGCACCAGCCGATAGCCAAGGCCGGCCAGCACCGGCTCGGCCAGCGCCGCGACGCGCGCCGCCCGCCCCGGCTCGGTGATGAGCCGCGGTTCGTCGGCAAAGCGCGTAGCGGCAAAAGCGGGACTGTCGTCCATCGTATTCTGGCCGTTCATCCTGCGAACCGTCCGGCAGGGCTTCACGTCGACCTTGAGGTAACAAAAAAGAGCGGGCCCCGGGGGAACCCACTCTCAAAACCGTTCGGATCAGCCGACCGTTATGAGGTATCCATGACGGACAGGCCAAATATAGCGCTTTGCCGGGCCAAGGCAAGGGGCCGCGAATTTTCCAGGGATCGCTTTTGGCGAGTTCGCCGGGAACGGTGATACGCCCGCTCAGACTCTGCGGAAGACCAGAAAGCACGACGCGCGGGCCTCGCGCGCCGCCTTGGCGTGATAGCGCGTGGGCGTGAAGTCCGGCCAGGGCTTGCGCCAATCGTCTGCGCATTGCGCCGTCCACTGAAATTGCGTCGAGCGCAGGAAGCGCAATAGCGTCCAGGCGGCGTAATCCGCGACATCGGTGACGAAGCGGAGTTCGCCGCCGCAGCGCAGGATGCGCGCCAAGCGGGCGATCATCTCGTCCTGAACGAAACGCCGCTTCCAATGGCGGCGTTTCGGCCATGGATCGGGATGAACGAGCTCGATGCGCGTCAGCGAGGCGTCGGGAAGCCAAGCGATGAGGCTGACGGCGTCGTCGAAATGCAGGCGGATATTGCGCCAGCCCCCGCTCTCGATCCCCGCCAGCGCCTTGGCCATGCCATTGATAAAGGGCTCGACGCCCAAGAAGCCGGTCGTTGGCAATGCCTGCGCCTGGGCGATCAGCGCCTCGCCGCCGCCAAAGCCGATGTCCAATGCGACGTTCGCGACCGGCGCTGCAAACAGCGTGCGCAAATCGGCAGGCACGGGCCGGGCAATGTCGATGGCGAGCTGCGGCAGCAGCGCGTCAATAAGCTGCGCTTGGCGCGGGCGCAATTTGTGACCTTTGCGCCGTCCAAAGAAAGCGCGCGACTGCTGCAGGTTCGAACTCATGCCGGTCGGGCCGCGCTTGCGGCGATCCACGCCGCGCGCCGACCTTATCAGAATACATCGGTTGCGGACGCGGGACTCGCGGTCGCGGCGCGAGACAGCGCGCTTGCCGATCAACGAAACGCGCGCTTGAGCGCGTCAGCCAGATCGGTCCGCTCCCAGGAAAATCCGCCATCCTTTTCGGGCGCCCGGCCGAAATGGCCGTACGCGGCGGTGCGCCGATAGATCGGCCGGCTCAGCTGGAGCGTGCGGCGGATATGGGTCGGCCGCAACGGAAACAATTCCGGCAGCAGCTTCTGCAGCTTGGCCTCTTCGACTTTGCCGCTGCCATGGGTATCGACGTAAAGCGACATCGGGTCGGCAACCCCGATCGCGTAGGCAATCTGGATGGTGCAGCTGTCGGCAAGGCCGGCCGCGACCACGTTCTTGGCGAGGTAGCGCGCCGCATAGGCCGCCGAGCGGTCGACCTTGGTGGGGTCCTTGCCGGAGAACGCGCCGCCGCCATGAGGCGCGTAGCCGCCGTACGTGTCGACGATGATTTTCCGCCCGGTGAGACCGCAATCGCCGTCGGGACCGCCGACCACGAAATTACCCGTCGGGTTGACCAGAAAGTCGCTCGACTTCTTCGGCATCCAGCCGTCGGGCAGCGCCGAAGCCACCGTGTCGGCAATCATCTCCCTGACCATGCCGGGATTGTATTTCTTGGCGTTGCGGGTCTGCGCATTGTGTTGGGTCGAGACCACGACTTTAGTGCAGCCGACCGGCTGGCCGTCTACGTAGCGCACCGTGACTTGGCTTTTGGCGTCGGGCTGCAGATCGAACAGTGCGCCGGAGCGGCGCTTTTCCGACAGCACTTTGAGAATTTTGTGCGCAAAATAGATCGGCGCCGGCATGAACGAGCCTTTCTCGTAGACCTCGCTCTCGGTGCAGGCAAAGCCGAACATCATGCCCTGGTCGCCGGCGCCCTCCTGCTCGCCGGTTTTTTTCTTCTTGGCATCGACGCCCATCGCGATATCGGGCGACTGGCCATGCAGCAGGACTTCGACCTCAGCGCCGTAATAGGAAAAGCCGTCCTGGTCGTAGCCGATGTCCTTGACCACGCCGCGCGCAATCTCGGCGATCAACTCGCGATTGATCACCGCCTTGGCGCCGTGTTTGCGGAACAGCGGCTCCTGGCCGCGGCCCTCGCCGGCGATGACGATCTTGTTGGTCGTACACAGGGTTTCGCAGCCGAGCCGGGTGTTCACCTTGCTTTCATCGGCGATACCCAGTTTCACGTCGTTCTCGATGAACGCATCGAGGATCGCATCGGAAATCTGATCGCAGAGCTTGTCCGGATGACCCTCGGAGACCGACTCGCTTGTGAACAGGTAATTGACACGTGCCACGAAACACTCCCCTCGTCAGATTGGTCCCGATCGCCTCCGGCTGGACCAATTCGGCCGGTGCATTGGCGGCGACGTGCCGCACTGATCCTGCACGGTGTTGCCGCGTAGGGCTGCCGAGGTCAAGATGTGGGCGAAAGGTGGGCGGTTGCCTGTAGTGCCGTGATGACGCGGTGGGCGCACTCAGTGCTTTTCACTGGTCGCGATCTGCTCGATGAGATCCACGATGCGGCGGCGCAGTTTTGGATCGGTGATCAGCATGAAGGCCTTGGTCAAGGCCAACCCGTCGGAGCTGGCGAGGAACTCTGACACGTAGGCGGGCGAGGGTGCATCTGCGGCGCCTTCGACGGGGGAACCGCCGGCCGCGTGCGGCGCGCCTTCGAAGAAGAAGGCAGCCGCAACCTGTAGGATATCTGCGATTTGCTGCAGCCGGCTGGCGCCAATGCGGTTGGTGCCTTTTTCGTATTTCTGAACCTGTTGAAAAGTCAGGTCCAACGCATCGCCGAGTTTCTCCTGGCTCATGCCAAGCATCATTCGGCGCATGCGAACTCTGCTGCCGACGTGCTTATCGATAGGATTCGGAGCCTTTTTCACCACCATCATAACGAACTCCTATGAGTCCCTCAGTATCATTAATGGCCACAAAAATCAAAATTTGGCGTGGATATCCTGCACTCTTACGCTGTTGCGCGCAAAATATTCTCGCCTCGGTTTAGAGGTATCACCTATCGCCCAGGCGGCAAAATGCGTGCCCGCTGCCGGGCCCGGCCTCAGGTCACACGCGGTCTTCGGCGGTCGCCCTTGACCGCCGCGAACCCAAAATGTGGCGAACACCGTCTTCTCAGATTTTTTTCGTGCGCGCAGACATGCGGCGCCTCATTACGGCGAAAAAGGCAATGGCAATGATGACGAAGGCCGTGGTGTCACCGGCGCGGGCGTAGAAAGGAGCTTCGATCGGGCGCGGCAGCGGCGCGTCGAGCACGCCCTCGCGGCCGAGCGGCAGCGAGCTGATCACGCGGCCCACCGGGTCTATCACGCCCGATATGCCGGTATTGGCGGCCCGGACCAGGGGCAGGCCCTGTTCGATGGCGCGCAGGCGCGCTTGCTGGAAATGCTGATAGGGGCCGGTGCTGATGCCGAACCAGCCGTCATTGGTGACGTTGAGGATCCAACCGGGCCGCGCGCCGGTCGGCGCCGCTTCGCTCGGGAAAATAGCCTCATAGCAAATCAGCGGCAGCGCCGGCGGCGCTCCCGGTATTGTCAGCAATCGCCGCCGGTCGCCGGCCAAGAAGCCATTCTGCTGCTTGGTCAGCACCTGCAATCCGATTCGTTCCAATAGGCGCGCCAACGGCAGGTATTCGCCGAATGGAACGAGGTGAATCTTGTCGTAAAGCGCCGCGATCGAGCCGTCGTGATCGAAGACGTAGATCGAGTTGAAGGCTCGGGGATGGGTCGGATCGACCGGTTCGGCGAGCCGCATGGCGCCGGTGATCAGCACGGTTTTAGGCGCGAGCAGCTTGGCGATCTGCGCCAGGGCATCGGGCTCGCGCGTCAAGAAAAAGGGAAACGCCGATTCCGGCCAGATCAGGTGCGTGGCGTCGTGAGCGCCGAGCGAATGCGGGCCGGACGGCCGGTCCGACAAGGCGATGTAGCGATCCATCACCTGCTGCCGCGCCGCGTAATTGAAGCGGGCGTCTTGCTGCAGGTTGGGCTGCATGATGCGCAAATGCACCTTGTCGACGAGCCGGGTCGGGGTGTGGGAGAGCCGCCAGCTGCCCCATCCGGCGAGGCCGGCGAGGACGGCAACGCCGAGCGCGAGCGGCAGCCAGGGCCGGCGGGTTTCGGCGGCATCGTCGGCGAGCGCTGCCGGGCTCGCAAATACGACGATCGCGATGAAAGTCAGCCCCCAGATGCCGACCAAGGAGGCGCTCTGTGCGAGCGCGAGCGGCGCGGTCAGCGCGTAGCCGAATGCATTCCAGGGAAATCCGGTCAGCGCGTGGCCGCGCAGCCACTCGGCCGCGCTGAGCGCTACGGCCAGGGCGAGAATGCGATCGGCGCCGCGGGTCCACAGCAATCGGGCGGCTGCCGCGCCAAGGCCGGTAAAGATCGCCAGGAGCGCAGGCAGGCCTATCACGGCAAACGGCATCAGCCAGCCGAACGTCCGCGCGTCGACCAGAAAGGCATAACCGATCCAGTAAAGGCCTGCGACAAAATAGCCGAAACCGAACCACCAGCCGGTCGTTGCTGCGACCAGCACGCCAGCCCAGGGCCCGGCTGCTGCGCCGTCGATCAACCAGACCAGCACCGGAAAGGTGAGAAACAGCACCGGCCACGCATCGAACGGAGCCATGGCCAATGCCGACAGTGCACCGGCCGCGAAGGCGGTCAGCCAGCGTCGCCAGCCCCAAGCCAGGACGACCGCATGGACGAGGCGCTTTGCCTTCACGGCGAGCGCGTCGTGTTCGGGTTGGAGCGACCGGGTTCGTCGCGCGGCGGGGCGGAACGCGGCGGCGGCGCTTTCATGGCTGCCGGTACCTCGCGCGGCGATGCCGTCCGGCGATCTTTGCGGCGATAGATCTTGACCCGCTTGACCCGGCGCGGATCGGCATCGAGCACTTCGGCCTCCAACGAACCAGGTCCCGGCACAAGCTCGCCGCGCACCGGCACATGCCCGGCTCTGATGACCAAATAGCCGCCGAGCGTGTCGACTTCGCCGCGCGCTTCGCCGAAATCGAACTCATCGCCGATCAGCGCCCGCACCTCGTCGAGGCTGGCGCGGCCGGCGGCGAGAAACGAGCCGTCGCTTTGCCGCGTGATCGCCGGTATCTCGTCGACATCGTGTTCGTCGGCGATGTCGCCGACGATGATCTCGACCAGGTCTTCCATCGAGACGAGCCCGTCGGTGCCGCCGTATTCGTCGATGACCAGCGCCAAGTGGATGCGCGTCGCCTGCATCTTGGCCAAGAGGTCGAGCGCCGGCATCGATGGCGGGGCGTAGAGGATATCGCGCACGATATGCGTCGCGGCGAGCGGCGTCGTCAGATCGAGATTGGCGAAATCAAGGTCGGCTCGCGGCGGCTCTTCGCGCGGCGCGGCGTTGGGCGGAGCGTCGCCGGAGCGCGCCGCCATGAAGCTGATCAAATCGCGGATGTGGACCATGCCGGCCGGGTCGTCGAGCGTGTCGTTGTAGACCACCAGCCGCGAATGTCCCGCGCTCTCGAACACCTTGATTAGGGCGGACAGCGCAATGTCCTGTTGCACGGCGACGATGTCGGCGCGCGGGATCATGACGCGTTCGATACGGTAGTCATGCAGGTCAAGGATGTTCCTGACCATCGCGGCTTCTTCCGGAGAGAAACCGGACGCCGCCGGCGGCGCGGCAAGGACTTGTTCAAGGTCGGCACGCGTCGTCGCCGATTTCCAGCCGAACAGGATATGCATGATCCGCGACAACAAACCCGCCGCGGGGTCATTGTCGGCGGTCGGCGCAAGCGCAGGCAAGCCGCGATGCTCGCTGTCGCTCGGTTCGCCGCGTGCTGGAGCTTCGCTCATCGATTCTCTGTCATTTTATCGTGCGGCGTCATCGTGCGGCGCGGCGCTGCTGCTGCCGACGCGGCCTGACGCGCGACGATGCAGGCTGGCGCTTGGCCCGGTACGGATCCGGGATTGCAAGGCGCCGCAGAATGACCCGCTCGAGCCGTTCCATGGTTTCGGCGTCACCGGCCCGCGCGTGATCGTGGCCGCAAAGGTGCAAAAAGCCGTGCACCGCAAGATGGGCAACATGATGGGCGAACGGCTTGCCGTCCCGCCGCGCTTCCCGCGCCACGGTCTCGTAGCCGAGAACGATGTCGCCGAGCAGCGGCGGCGCGCCGGCCGCAACACCGACCGGAAACGACAGCACGTTGGTCGGCGCATCGATGCCGCGCCATTTCCGATTGAGCAGGCGGACCGCCGAATCATCGGTCAGAACGATAGCAAGCTCCGCGGCGCTTGTTGACAGTGCGGCGGCCGCGGCGGCGACGGCCCGGCGCAGCAGCAGTTTAAGCCCCCGATGCGCGTTCCATCGTGCGGATTCGACAAGCACATCGAGCTTGCATGCCCGGCATGGCGCGGCCGGCATTTCAGAGCCGCTCGCGCCCGCGCGCTGCGGCTTTGTCATAGGCCTCGACGATGCGGGCGACCAGTTCATGGCGGATGACGTCGGCGGAAGTGAACGGCACGTGGGCGATACCCGCGACGCCGTCGAGCAGGCGCACCGCCTCGGCGAGGCCGGAGGTTTGTCCGGGCGGCAGGTCGACCTGGCTCGGATCGCCGGTCACCACCATGCGACTGCTCTCGCCGAGCCGGGTCAGCATCATCTTCATCTGCATCGACGTGGTGTTCTGCGCCTCGTCGAGAATGACGGCGGCGTTCGACAGGGTGCGACCGCGCATGAAGGCAAGCGGCGCGATTTCGATCTCGGTCGTCTGCAGCGCCCGCTCGACGATGCGCGCGTCCATAAGATCGAACAGCGCATCGAATATCGGGCGCAGATACGGATCGACCTTCTCGCGCATGTCGCCGGGCAGAAAGCCGAGCCGCTCGCCGGCCTCGACCGCCGGCCGCGACAGGATGATGCGGTCGACTTCCTTGCGCTCGAACAATTGCACGGCGTGCGCCACCGCGAGCCAGGTCTTGCCGGTTCCGGCGGGGCCGGTGGAGAACACCAGCGGATGGCGCTTGAGCGCGCGCACGTAGGCGTCCTGCGCGGGCGTGCGGGCGCGCACGCGACGCTTGCGCAGATTGATTTCCTCGAAACTTTCGCGCGCCGCGGCCGGATCGAAGTCGAACAGCGAGCCCTGCGCCATGGCGAGGCGGATGTTGCCCTCGACGTCGCCCTGCAGCAGTTCGTCGCCGCGCTTGAGCCGGTCGTAGAGGCTTTCCAGCACGCGGCGCGCCTGCTCGCAGGCCTCGCGCGGCCCTTCGAGGGTCACCTGATTGCCGCGCGAATTGGCGACGACGCCGAGCCGCCGTTCGATCAGCGCGAGGTTTTGGCCGTATTGGCCGAACAGCATGGAGGCGAGCCGGTTGTCGTCGAAGCTGAGCACGACTTGCGCCGCATTGTCGGGCGCGACGAAAACCGATTCATCCGTTCCAGCGGGACCGCGCGTCGGCAAATTCAAGCTCCTGCGGCGGCGAGCGCCGGCTCGCCTGCGCCGGCACGGGCGAGCGTGCCGAACAGCGAATTGCTGGCGACTTCCGTGATGGTGACGGCGGCGATTTCGCCGAGCAGGGGCGGCGGGGCATTGACCTGCACCGGCTGCAGATAAGGCGAGCGGCCGACGAGCTGGCCGTCATGGCGGCCGGGCTTTTCGAACAGGACGTCAAAGGTGCGGCCGACGCAGCGGCGATTGAACGCCTGCTGCTGCTCGTCGATGGCCGCCTGCAGGCGGTGCAAGCGTTCCGCTTTCACCTCCTCGTCGACCTGATCCGCCATGGTGGCGCCGGGCGTGCCGGGGCGGGGCGAGTATTTGAAAGAGAATGCGCCGGAAAATCCGACCCGCTCAACCAGAGCAAGGGTCGCGGCAAAATCGGCTTCGGTCTCCCCAGGAAAACCGACGATGAAATCCGACGTCAGCGCAAGATCCGGACGCGACGCGCGCAAGCGATCCACAATGTCCAGGTAATCGGCGCCGGTGTGGCGGCGGTTCATGGCGGCGAGAATACGATCGGAGCCGGATTGTACCGGCAGGT
>JASHPU010000293.1 GCA_030037885.1 Xanthobacteraceae bacterium
TGGCAGGAGATCGACCGGCTGATCCGCGGCTGCAATCCGGCGCCCGGCGCCTGGTCGAAGCTCAACGACAAGACGGTCAAAATCTTCGATGCTAAACCGCTGCCGGCTAAAGACCCCAAGGGCATCGCCGGCAAGATGGGCGAGATCGTCGCCATCGAGAAAGACGGCTTTGCCGTGGTTTGCGCCGATGGACGCTTCAAAGTCACCCGCGTACAGGCCGACGGTCCTAAATTGTCCGCCGGCGAGTTCGCGACAAACGTCAAACTCAATACCGGAACGAGGTTTTCATGAATCCGACTCCAGCAACTGCGGCGAAGGTACCGGCGGCCTCTTCGCAGCACGCCAATCCGCTCTCCAACATCGAGATTGCCCAGGCCGCCAAGATGCGGCCGATCGTCGAGGTCGCCCGCGAACGGCTCGGCATCGCGCCCGAGGACCTTGAGCCTTACGGCCACTACAAGGCCAAAGTGTCGATGGACTTCATCAAGTCGATCCAGAACCGCCCGAACGGCAAGCTTATTCTGGTTAGCGCCATCAATCCGACGCCGGCCGGCGAGGGCAAAACCACGACGACGGTCGGCTTGACCGACGCGCTCAATTACATCGGCAAGAAGGCGATGCTGTGCATCCGCGAGGCGAGCCTCGGGCCGTGCTTCGGCGTCAAGGGCGGTGCTGCCGGCGGCGGCTATGCGCAAGTCGTGCCGATGGCGGACATCAATCTGCACTTTACCGGCGACCTCCACGCCATCACCTCGGCCAACAATCTGCTCGCCGCGATGCTCGACAACCACATCTATTGGGGCAACGCCTTGGGCATCGATGCGCGTCGCGTCGCCTGGCGCCGCGTGCTCGACATGAACGATCGGGCGCTGCGCTCGATCGTCAATTCGCTCGGCGGCGCGGCCAATGGTTTCCCGCGCGAAGACGGCTTCGACATCACGGTGGCTTCAGAGGTGATGGCGATCTTCTGTCTCGCCCGTGACCTCGACGACCTCAAGAAGCGGCTGGGCAATATCGTCGTCGCCTATACGCGCGACCGCAAGCCGGTGCGCGCGTCCGATCTCAAAGCCAATGGCGCCATGGCGGTGCTGCTTAAGGACGCGCTGGCGCCGAACCTGGTGCAGACGCTGGAGGGCACGCCGGCTTTCATCCACGGCGGGCCGTTCGCCAATATCGCGCACGGCTGCAATTCGGTGCTGGCGACCACCACCGCGCTCAAGCTCGCCGACTACGTGGTGACCGAGGCCGGCTTCGGCGCCGATCTCGGCGCCGAGAAATTCATGGACATCAAATGCCGTAAGACCGGACTCGCGCCCAGTTGCGCGGTGCTGGTCGCGACCATCAGGGCGCTGAAGATGCACGGCGGCGTCAAGAAGGAGGATTTGAAAGCCGAGAATCTGAACGCGCTTGAAGCCGGCATGGCCAATCTGCAGCGGCACGTCGAGAACATGCGTAAATTCGGCATCGTGCCGGTCGTCTCGATCAACCGTTTCTCCGCCGACTCCGACGCCGAGATCAAGCTGGTCGAGGGCAAATGCAAGGCGCTCGGGGTCGAAGCGTTCATGGCCGACCATTGGGCCGAGGGCGGCAAGGGCGCGGCCGAGGTCGCGCGCGCCGTGGTGAAGATCTGCGAGAGCGGCCAGAGCAAGCTGAAATTCCTCTATCCTGACGACATGCCGCTGGTGGAGAAAATCCGCACCATTTGCCGGGAAATCTATCGCGCCAAGGATATCTCGATGGACAAGTCGGTACGCGATCAGCTCGCCTCGTTCGAGGCAATGGGCGCCGCCAAGTTCCCGATCTGCATGGCCAAGACCCAGTACAGCTTCACCACCAATCCCGACGCCAAGGGCGCGCCGACCGATCATGTCGTCCCGGTGCGCGAGGTGCGGCTCTCAGCCGGCGCCGAATTCGTCGTGGTGATCTGCGGTGAGTTGTTGACCATGCCGGGCCTGCCGCGCGTGCCGGCCGCCGACGCCATCGATATCGGCTCGGACGGCCGCATCGTCGGATTGTTCTAGGCTGTCACACTTTATTCGCGACAGCTCGCTTGGCTCTACTTGCCGCGGCAGATGCCGCCTACATCCGCTTGTAGGCGGTCCGGCAACCCGGCTATGGTATATTTTGCTGCGCCGATGTGCTTCCGCTCAGCCCGACCGTCCTGGAAGGTAGAGCTTTCGGCAGGACTCGATCATGCCCGACACCAAGCCGGCCGCGCCGCTCGACTTGTCCATATTTGATAATCTGGAGACGGCGCCGGCGTCATCGTTGCCGGTGCCCGCGGCGGCAGCACCGCCACCCGTTCCAGCGGACGAACGACTGGCGGCGCAGACGCCGCCCGAGCGCCTGGTCGACATTGCCAACCTCAAGGCCGAGGATTTGGCTGCGGCGCGGGCCTCGGCCGCAAAGGTCGATTTTCGCAACACCACGACGTTGCTGTCCCACGGCGAGGGCGTGCTCGCCAACATCGCCCAGGCCTCGCGCCAATTGCTGACCGGCGTTCGGCTCGGCGACGCCGGTGAGGTCGGCCGGATCGCCGCGAGCGTCATCGACGGCGTGAAGATTCTGCGCATCGAGGATTTGCAGGCCGAGGCGGGCGGCGGCCAGTCGGCGGCGCGTAAAGGTCTCCTTGGCCGGCTGATTGGCGCCGCAGTCGACGCCCGTACCGCGTTCAAGGGCTTTACTGAGAACCGCAAGAAATTTCTCGACCTCATGGATGGCGAACAGGCTAAGGCGCGCAAGACCAAGGCGGACCTGACCGTTGCCGTCGAGCTCCTGGACCGGCAGGCGGCAGCTATCCGCGGCAGCCTGAACGGGCTGAAGATCGAGATCGCAGCCGGGCAAATCGCGCTCGATCGCGGCTACGAAGAGCTGGAAGCGTTGCGGCAAAATGCGGTCAAGACCGGCGAGGCGGCCGATGCCGCTGACGTCATGGAATTCCGCTCGGCGCTGGCCAATTTTCGCGGCAAGGTCGCGGAGATGCGGGAAAATCTGATGGGATCGGCAATGCTGATCCCGATCATCGGGCAGAACAAGAAAGCCGCGGAAACGCGGATCATGCAGGTATCCAACGGCATGCTGGTGGTGATCCCGCGCCTGATGGCGGTGGCAAGCCAGGCCGTGGTTCAGGTCGACATCAGACGGGCCGCCGACGAGGCGGAGAAACTCGACGACGCGGCGCGGCAGGTCACGCTGCTCGCCTCGAAGGGCGCGCATGAGGCCGCGACCGGCGCCGCGCGCAGCCTCGGCGGTGACCAGCGCAACATCGATGTGCTGGCGCAGGTGGCGGACCAGACGATCAAGACCATGCACGAGGTGATCGAGATCGAGCGCGAGGTTGCGGCCGGCGATCGCGAACGCGAGGCCAAACTCGCCGCGATTCGCAACCGGCTCGTTCGCGGCATGCAGGGCGTGAACGCGGCGGCGGTACAGAAGTGAGCTGCACCATGGATTTCGACACCCAGGCTGCCTGGTTCCGCCGTTTCAAGGCCGATGCCGAAAGCAATCTGAAGGCGTTCGCGCTGCGGCTCAAGGAGGCGATGCCGGAACTGGTGACGGTCCAGGAAAGCCGCGGCTTCTTCTCTGGCGCCGCGAAGGTTACCGGCGTCACCGTCGAGCTTGGCGAGAACAGATATAATCTGGCACTGGACGGCGGCCGGCTGAAGGCGACCATCGCCATGGTGGTCCGCGGCATCGCGCTGAACACCAAAAATGTCGACCCCGCCGAATGGTTCGTGCGGCTCGGGGAAGAAACCAAAAAGGCCAGCGAACATGCCCAGGTGCTGAGCCGGTCGCTCACCGATTTCATGGCGAGTTGAATGGGCCTGTTCGATTTCCTCAAGGGACCGAGTCCCGAAGAGCTGGCGCGGCGCGCCGCCCACGACGCGCGCATTGCCGACATTCAAAAGTGCCTGAAGAGCGGCGGCGTGCCAGGCTCGATCAAGACGCGGCTCGAAGGTGTGCGAAACGGCACGTTGCCCTGGATCGCGACGCTGACGCCCGCCGAGCTCTCCATCGTACGGTCCCATGGCTTGCGGCCGATCGCTGCCGTCTCGGCCACCTGTTGGCTGCACTACGGCTGGTCGTGGACGGAAGGCCATGCCCAGGGCTGGGAGCAGGCGCTGCGCCGGCTCCGCGAGGAAGCCCGGGTTGCCGGCGCCAACGCCGTGCTCGACGTCAAGATGCGCACGATTCCGTTGGGCGTCGCAAACAGCATGGATTTCACGCTGATCGGCACCGCGGTTTACGTCGAGGGCCTGCCGCCGAGCAACGACCCAATCGTCGCCACCGTGCCGGCGCTGGAATTCGTCAAGTTGCTGGAGGCCGACGTCGTGCCGACGGGCATCGCCATCGGCGCCCATTATGAATGGCTAGGCCTGTGGCCCGGCAATACGCAAGGGCGCTGGATGGGAAATGTCGAGTGGCGGGACCTGAGCCAGTTGTGGGAGTTGGTGCGCCAACAGGCCCACCAGAATCTGCGCTCGCACGCCAGGACCCAGGGCAACGGCGTTCTGGCCCATCTGAATTTCAGCCAACTTATTGACGGTGGCGAGCAGAACGGCAGAAAGCAATTTCTGGCGCGACATATCGTGGTCGCAACGACGGTCGACGCGCGGCGCAACGCAACCTTCCCGCACAATATCAAGATCGTCGTGGATACTCATGCCGGTGGCACGCCGCTGACCGGCACCAAGCGGCATCACCAATCCTACGCGTCCAATGAAGCCGAGGGGGCCATTTGACATGGCAACGCAGATTCCCGTTCACGCTGCCGAACGTCTGAAGGGCTTGCGCAGCTCGGTACATTCGACCGGCGTTTTCACCTCCGATTTTTCCGTCAACGAATTTCTGCTGGTGCGCAAGGCCGGATTCGAGCCGATCGGGCTGTGCGTCGGCACCTGTGTCTATCACGTCGGCATCCAGTACGGCAGCTGGAACAAGAACCAGGAGCTCGATGTTCTGTCCAAGGCGATGTATCACGCCCGCGAGCTGGCAATGAGCCGCATGCGCGCCGAAGCGACCGCGATGCAGGCGGACGGCATCGTCGGCGTCAAGCTGACGATCAAGCGGCTGGAGTGGGACGCCCATTTGCTGGAATTCATCGCCATCGGCACCGGGGTGGTGCATGCCGAGGGCCATAAGGGATTCCGCGCCCACGACAACGGGCCTTTCACCTCCGACCTGTCCGGGCAGGACTTCTGGTCGCTCTTGCATTCAGGATACCGCCCGGTCGAGATGGTGATGGGCAGCTGCGTGTATCACGTGGCGCATCGCGGCATGCTTTCGGGACTTGGCTCGGTCGCCCGCAACGTCGAGCTCGAGAATTTCACCTCCGCCATGTACGAAGCGCGCGAGATCGCGGTCGAGCGCATGCAGTACGAAGCCGCGAACGCCAAAGCCGAAGGCGTCGTCGGCGTCGAAATTCACGAAGGCAGTCACGGTTGGCAGACCCACGTCATCGAGTTCTTCGCCATCGGCACGGCGGTGCTGCCGCTCACTCAGGAGATCGCGCCCGAAGCGATCGAAGACCCGATCATGGTGCTTTCTGTCAACGACTAGCGTGTTCGAAATCAGTCATTTGCCGCCGATTCCCGACGAAGAGGCGGCCTTGTCAAAAAGCCGGAACATAGCCAATTGTGGTCTGCTGGTGACGCTGCCGGCAAGATGAACGCTGTCAGGAAGGATGCAAAGTATGCTCAAATTCTATTACAGCGGTGCGCCGAACCCGACCAAGATCGCGCTGTTTCTCGAAGAAGCCGGCCTGCCGTACGATCCGATTCCGGTCGATACCCGCAAGGGCGACCAGCACAAGCCGGAGTTCTTGGCGATCAATCCGAACGCCAAGGTGCCGGCGATCGTCGACGGCGACGCCGTGGTGTTCGATTCGAGCGCGATCCTGCTCTATCTCGCCGAAAAGACCGGCAAGTTTCTGCCGGCGAAGACCGACAAGGCGCGTGGCGAGCTGTTGTCCTGGATGTTCTTCGTATCCTCGGGGGTCGGGCCGTATTTCGGCCAGTCGGTGCACTTCCGCAATTACGCACCGGAAAAGCTGCCCTACGCCATCAACCGCTACGCCTTCGAGGCGCGGCGCCACGCCGGCATACTCGACGCGCGGCTCGGCAAGCGGAAATACATGCTGGGCGACAGCTATACCATCGTCGACATGAACGTGTGGGGCTGGGCGCGGCTCCTGCCGAACGTGCTCGGCGACGGCGCCTGGGACAAGTTCAAGAATCTGAAGCGCCTCACCGACGAGATCAGCGCCCGCCCGGCGGCGCAGCGCGCGCAGACGCTCAAGAACCGTCACACCTTCAAGACCGAAATGGATCAGGAAGCGCTCAACGCCATGTTCCCGCATCTGAAGGAGAAAGTGGCGTAGCCCGTCTGCCCGACGCAATACAAATGGCGCGGCCCATTATTGCCGCGCCGTTTGCGTTCGTGCCGATGATCAGGCGGTCAGAACAGCGCGGCCGCCTTTTCGATCGCGATCCACAACCCGATACAGAACGGGATTCCGACTGCGAGCCAAGCAAGGACGGCTCCCGCGCCGAAGCTGCCCCGAGCGGCAGTATCGACGTTGCCGGAAATACGATCTTCATGCTGCAGGGCGCGTTCGCGCGCCAGCTCTTCGTCGGTCATCTGATGCTTCGGATTGACCGGCTTGACGAAGAAGTTGCACACCAAGCCCACGAACAGAAGACCGGCCATGATGTAGAGCGTCAGATCATAGACCAGATTGTGCGGCACGCCGTGGTCGAGTTCGAATTGCCGCAGGCTGGCGATGATCATCGGGCCGACGACGCCGGCAACCGACCATGCGGTGATCAGCCGGCCATGAATCGCGCCCACCATCTGCGTTCCGAAAATGTCGGCGAGATAGGCCGGCACGGTGGCAAAGCCGCCGCCGTACATCGTCAGAATGATGCAGATCGAAAGCACGAACAGCAACGGCAGGCCGAGGTGGCCCCACGTCGGCAGCAGGCAATAGAGGATAATGCCGAGGACGAAGAACGTGTAGTACGTGTTCTTGCGCCCCAGCTTGTCCGACAGCGAGGCCCAGAAGATGCGGCCGAGGCTGTTGAACATGCTGATCAACCCGACCAATCCGGCCGCCGCCGCCGCCAGTGCCCCTTTCTGCGCCAGCGTCAGCGCCGTGGCGGACTCGATGCCGAGCAGCTTGCCGCCGAACACGTCCTGCAGCATCGGGCTTGCCATCGCGATCACCGCGATGCCGGCGGTGACGTTCAGGCACAGCACGCCCCAGATCAACCAGAACTGGGGCATGCCCCACACCCGATCGACATGGACGTGGTGCTGGGTGATCATCGCATTGCTTCGCTGCGCCGCTGACGGCATCCAGTCAGACGGACGCCATCCGGTGGGAGCAACGCGGAATCCGAAGGCGCCGATGCCAATCGCGATCAGGTAGATCACGCCGAGCGACATCAACGACAGCGATACGCCGGGGACGCCGCCGTGGGCGAAATGGGCGGTGAACCAGACCGCCAGCGGCGCGCCGATCATGGCGCCGCCGCCGTAGCCCATGATGGCGAAGCCGGTCGCCATTCCGCGACGATCCGGGAACCACTTGATGAGGGTCGATACCGGCGTGATGTAGCCCAGACCCTGCCCAACCCCGCAGATAATCGAGACAAGATAGACGAGCCAAAGCTGATGGATGGAAACGGACAGGCCCAAGAGCACGAGGCCGCCGCCCCAGCACAATGCGGCGATGGATCCCGCTTTGCGCGGTCCGGCATGTTCAAGCCAGCCGCCCCAGATCGCGGCGGCGATGCCGAGGACCGCAATGAAAATCTCGAAAATCGGCGTGACGCTCGGAACCGTCCAGTTGCAGGTCGTGGTGAAGAGTTCCGCCGCGAAACTCTGGTTCCCGCACGCTGCCGGAGCGTTCGGTATCAGCCGCGTCATCGGCAGCCAGTACACGCTCATGCCGTATGCCATCCCGATGCACAGATGAATGGCGAGAGCGGCCGGCGGCACCAGCCAGCGCGTGAAGCGCGGTCCGGCGACGATTCGATCGCGGTCAAAGAGGTTTGGCGGGTAGCCGACAACGTCCCCAGCATGCTCGATTGTGGTCATTGGCGTCATTCCTCCATTGGCGCCCTTAGCGAGCGCATTGCTTTGGTTCCGGCACGTTCGGCCGTGCGCGTTCTTTTGAAGCGCCATTCGCAGCGCCCTGTGGTGCACTCAACCACAGGAGCGGCTTCAATAGAAGATGCCTATATAGTGATTGGAAAAATGACGCAGATCTGCTCGGAAATAGGAATTTATCCCGCAAAGGCAGGTTTGGCGTTTGATTCCGTTGGGGAAGCCGCCTGCTGCGGCGCGAAAATGACTACGCAAAACAAAAACGGACGTCCCCTTCTTTTTCCCAAAGAAGGAGGCGCCCGTTTCGAATAATGCGTCGGTTCTCTAGTGGAACAGCGCCATCGAGTTGATAAGCGTTCTGATCACGCCCAGGGTAAGCGGGATGCCTACCCACGCCCAGGCCAGCACGAGATGCCACGCGGGCGTGCCTTGCTGATTCGAGTCTGCCATGACAT
>JASHPU010000294.1 GCA_030037885.1 Xanthobacteraceae bacterium
GGCGCCTTCACCGGCATCGGTGCCGGCGCCAAGTCGGCCGCAATGGCCGGGCCGCTTAATGCCAAGGCGGTGGTAGCAAGAAGGATGCGCTTCATGGCCACGCCCCTCACACGATGAGGGCAACTATACACCCGTGGCGAGCCCCATGTGTGGCAAAAGGACAACAGTGCATTGAATTATGCAGCGTTGGTTCCGACTCGCGAATAAATCTGACCGTTGAGAAAAGACGGCACGCGAGCGCGGCCAAAACGTCGGCAGCATCGCGCTTTTAACCGCTTGTTTACCCTAATCCTTAACAGTTGCCGCCCGAGGGGCAGCAGAGGGACCGCGCCGCCCGCATCGTCCGTTTCCGAGCGCCGGCTCGGGACCGGGCCAGGCCGCCCCCTCAGAGTTTGGGCGCGCGAATGAAACCTGGCGGTCGGTGGAATCTTCGAGGTCTTCGTCCGCGAGCACAGGAGGATGCAGCCGCGCGGCAGTCCGACGTGTCGGTCGGCGAATGGCTCAACAGCGTCATCGAAAGCGATGACGACGACGATGTGGTGGACGGGCGGCCGCGCCGCCGCCACCGCCGCGAGCCAGTCGCGTTCGGCGCGCCGCAGCGGCGCGAAGCTGGCCCCTACCGCGACCCGCACGAGGGCGACCGCTACGAGCCCCGCCGCGATCCGCAGGACGAGGATAACCGCGAACGCCTTCCGCACCGCGGTCGGCACCGCGACGCCAGCGACAGCACGCATCGCCGCGAAGAATTCGACCAAGTCAACGACCGCCTCGACATGCTGTCGCAGCAATTGGAGCGGATCATGCACGCCGCAGCCGTGCGGCAGGAAACGCCGGCGGCGTCGAACACGCCGAGCGAATCGCTCGCGCCGCCACTGAACGGCGCACCGCCGCCACCGCCGCCGCCGGCGCCGATCGCAGCCGTGCCGCAGGAAGTGCCGGCACCGGCGAACGTGCCGAGCCAACCGCACCAGCCGCCGCTGAACGGCGCACCAATGCCGCAGCGGCGCGCCGACGCGGAGGCCGTGCTTTCGATCGATGACGCGGTCGCCGAGATCACCGCGCGGCAGCGCGCGCTTGACGGCGACCGGACTGTTGCGGACGGAGCCGCGGCGGCGCCGGCTGCATCCGAGGCCGCGCCCGTGCTCGATTTCAGCAGCCTCGAGCAGCAGCTGCGCGAAATCACGGCACGCATCGAAGCCCTGCAGCCGTCAAGTGACGTCGGCAGTGCGATCACGGCGCTGCGCAACGACCTCGCCGAGATCGGCCGGCAGCTCGACGAGGCACTGCCGCGTCGCGCGGTGGAATCACTCGAGCGCGAAATCAAGGCACTGGCCGAGCGCATCGATGACAGCCGGCAAGCGGGCGTCGATCCCAACGCACTCGCCGGTCTCGAGCGCGGATTGGCCGAGGTGCGCGAAGCGCTGCACGGACTGACGCCGGCGGAAAGCCTGGTGGGCTTCAACGACGCGGTCAGCGTGCTCGCCCAGAAGGTCGACATGATCCTGGCGCGCGACGATCCGGCGGCGCTGCAGCAGCTCGAAGCGGCGATCGGCGGATTGCGCGGGTTGGTGTCGCATGTCGCCTCGAACGACACGCTCACCAGGGTCGCCGAAGACGTGCGTGCGCTTACTGCGCAGGTCGACGGTATCGCCAATAACGCGGCAACGGGCCACGCCGTTTCGGCGCTGGAGCAGCGCATCGATACGCTGGCTGCGGCGCTCCATGCGTCGAACGAGGCCGGCCAGGCGGTGCCGCACGATGCGATGTCGCATGGCGCCTCGAATGACGCGCTCGCCGGGGTCGCCGCAGACGTGCGTGCGCTCGCCGCACAGGTCGACGGCATCGCCAATAACGCGGCAACGGGCCGCGCCGTCGCGGCCCTGGAACAGCGCATCGATACGTTGGCCGCGGCGCTCCATGCCTCGAGCGAGGCCGGCCAGGCGGTGCCGCGCGATCTGGAAAAACTCTTGGCCGGCCTGATCGAGAAGCTCGAGTGGGTTCAGCTCACCCACACCGATCATGCGGCGCTGGCCCATCTGGAAGACCGCATCGCCATGCTGGTGAAGCGGTTCGACGCGTCCGATGCGCGGCTCAACCAGCTCGAAGCGGTCGAGCGCGGCCTTGCCGACCTGCTCATCCACATCGAGCAGATGCGCGACCTCGACGGTGACGCTGCGCCAGCAGCGCAGCTCGTGCCGGCGCTGGCGCCCGCGGATCCGCTCGAAGGGGACGCCGCCGAAATCAAGCAAAGCGAGCGCCGCACCCCGGATTCGCTCGAAGCCCTCCAGGACGCAGCCGCGCACGCGGTCGATCCCATGGCGGCGATCGAGAGCAATCTGTACGACAGTGCGCCGCCGGCGGCCGCCTCAGCCGCCGAGACACAGACGTTCTTAGAGGCTACGCGCGAGCCGCACGCCGCCGCGCCGGGCGAAATAATTCCTGCAGCCGTCGAAGCCCTGCCGATGCCGGTCGAAGCGGCGGCTGCGATTGCGCCCGCGGCGCCGCACTTGCGCGCGGCCGCAGCAGCCGCGCCGGTCGCACGCGCGCCGATCGATCCGACTTTGCCGCCCGACCATCCGCTCGAGCCGGGCTCCACCGGCACGCGGGCGCGGCCGAACGCATCGGCGGCCGAACGCGTGGCGGCATCGCAAGCCGCTATCGGGTCGGCAAAGCCGCCGGTCATCGCGGATTCCGGCCGGCCGAATTTCATCGCCGCGGCGCGCCGCGCCGCGCAGGCCGCGGCCTGGGAGCCGTCCAGCGCCAAAGCCAAGGGCGAGCCGTCCGCCGCCGACACGGCTGCGGAGCCGAGCAAGCTGTCGCAACGCCTGCGCAAGCTCGTCATGGCGGGCAGCGCGCTGCTGATCGTGGTCGGCTGCTTGCGCATCGCCATTCGGCTGTTCGACGATCACCGCACGATCGGTGGCCCCGTACCGGTGCAGTCGGAGCAAGTCGCGGCCCCGGCAGCGCCGACGCCGGCTCCGATGGCGCAACAAGCTTCGCCTGCGAACGGTCCGGCCGCGGCAGCGCTACCCCCGCCGCTGCCTCGTCCCAATGCTGCGGCTGCGCCGCGACCGGAGCCGCCGCCGGCCAAAGCCGTGAAGCCGCCGCACGAGT
>JASHPU010000295.1 GCA_030037885.1 Xanthobacteraceae bacterium
AGACTGCCGGCATGGTCGTGTTCCTGATCGGCGTGATCATCGGGCTTGCGGCTCTGCGCGTCCTGCTCAGCGACGGTGGCGGAATGGTCTCGGGACGCGGTGCGCTAGTCGCCGGGGTTAGCATCGCGACGATGATTGGGCTGAATATATGGAGCAAGGGACGGCTTCGGCTGTTCTGTGTTTTGGTTGGTATGGTAGTAGGCTACGCATTTTCGGGCTTGATCGGTTATATCACCAGTGCCCAGATACACGCCGTGCTCAGCCAGCCGCTCGTGGCACTTCCGTCATTCGCGCACCTTTCCTGGACTTTCTCCTGGTCGATGATTATCCCCTTCGCAGTCTCCGGACTCGCAGCCGCCATGAGCACCACGGCCGTGGTAACCACGTATCAACGCCTAACGGACGCCGATTGGGTGCGTCCCGACGCGCCCTCGATCGACGGCGGTATTTTCGGCGACGGTATTGCCGTGGCCGTGGCCGGCTTCCTTGGGACTTATGGTCTCACGACCTCCACCGCCAATGTCGGCCTAGTTGCCGCAACGGGCGTCGCCAGCCGCCGCATCGCCTTTGTCATCGCCATCATGCTAGCGGTGGCGGCGTTTCAACCGACACTGACTGGTTTTCTGACGATCATGCCACCCCCCGTAATGACCTCTGCGCTTCTATTCACCGCCGTGTTCATCATGATCAGCGGCGTGCAGATCATCACGACCCGCGTCCTCGACCCGCGCCGCACCTTGGTCATCGGCGCCGGCATGATGGCGTTCTTCGTCGTTTCGGTATTTCCCACGGCCTTCGCCGCAGTGCCGGGATGGGCGCGGCCCTTGGTCACTTCGCCTTTGGTGCTGGCGACACTCGTCGCACTCTCGCTCAATCTCCTGTTTCGCATCGGAATCCGCCGCACCGTGACTTTGACCATCGATCCCAAGGCCGTCGTGCTGCAGGAGGTCGCAAACTTCGTCGAACGTGCGGGCGGCGCCTGGGGCGCCCGGCGCGACGTCATCACCCGCGTCGAGTTCACGTTGCAGCAGGCAGTTGAGGCAATTATCGAATATTGCCACGTCAGAGGGCCGATTACGCTCGCGGTTGGCTATGATGAATTCGATATTGACGCCAAGCTAAGCTACGATGGCCTCGCTATGGAGCTGCCGGATTGGGCGCCGTCACACAACGAGTTACTCGAGACGGAAGATGGCCCGCGGCGTCTTGCCGGACTCATGGTGCGTCGGGAGGCAGACCGCGCGATGAGCACCGTCGCGGACGGAGCAACGGTTCTCAACCTGCATTTCAAACATTGAATTCTAGTCACGAACCCGGCCGAGTACGCTAATTAGTCGCCCGTTAAGAAGCCGTTTTGAGGGCGGGTGAACTCGGGCGGGGCGCAAGAGGGCGGCGAGGATGAGGTGCAAGAGAATCTTCAGCCGAGCGAGGACGCGGCGGAGGTTATAACCGACGGCGGAGAGGATGGCGTTGGCAGCGTCGCCGGGGCGGCCCTTGAGATGGCAGCGGCCGAGATGGCCGTCGTTTTTCATGTGGCCGATCACGGCCTCGATGGCGGAGCGGCGCCGCAGTTCGCGTTTAATGACGCCGAACACGCCGCGCTTCTGCCCGGAGATGAAGACGCGGCGCGGGCTTTTGGTGTCGTGGCCGCGGTATCCCTTGTCGACATAGACGCGCTCGATGGCCCGGCCGGTGAGCCGTTCGGTGGCGGCGATGACGGCGCCGAGCGTGTGGCCGTCATAAGGATTGCCCGGCAGTGCCTTGGCGTGGAGCACGAACTGGCCGCCCGGGGCGCGGGCGTTGGTGGTGACGATCGAAGCCTTGACACCGAACTCGTAAGGCGCGCTGGCCTTGCCCTTGCCGATGCACTCGACCTCGGGCGCATGGAAGGAATAAAGCTTCCAGCCGCGCTGACGCTGCTGCTGGGAGCGGATTTGACTGGCGCGGGCGAGCGGCCATTGCAACGCCGCCTCGATCTCCGCCTTGCCGGCGATCTTGCGGCTGATGTCGCGGATGATGCGGCCGAGCCTTGCGCGTAGCAGGCGAAGTTCGCGACGGTGACGCTTGAATTGTTTGGCGTGAGCATAGCGTCCTGCCATCATGGCGGCGCGCTTGGCGATGCGCAGATAGGACTGCCGCAGGCGCACGCTATGCCTATTGGCCAGCCGATTGAGCCCCTTGATCGCGGCATGCAGCAGCTTGGCGTCGGTCGGGAAGGTGATGGCCTTGGGCTGTACCGTGGTGTCCACCGTGACGCGCGCTAGGTCGCTCGTTCGCAGCGCGCCGGCCTGGTGCGCAATCCGCAAGCTCTCGGCCAACAGCAGCTCGAGCTTGTCGCCAAGCCGGGAACGCCAATGGCTCAGGTCGGAGCGCTCATGCGGGAACGCGTGCTGGAAGAACTCCTCGCCGCTGAAGTATTGGAAATAGGGGTCGTAGACCCAGCGCTCGCACACCTGTTCGTCGGATAGCGCGAATCCTGTCAATCGGCTTCCAAAAGTGACCCTCGTTTGGCGTCCAAGATTGACCCCGTGATGAGCCGAGCACGCCGCGCGCGAGCGCGCTTCCAAATAGCGCTGTAGCGAGCGAGCGGCGATACGAGGATCAGGCGGCGCGGTTTTTGAGACGCCAGCTTTGGTTTCCGGTCTCGATGATGTCGCAGTGATGGGTGAGGCGATCGAGGAGAGCGGTGGTCATTTTGGCGTCGCCGAACACGGCTGGCCATTCGCCGAAAGCGAGGT
The DNA here is from genome assembly GCA_030037885.1 of Xanthobacteraceae bacterium. Lineage (GTDB taxonomy): Bacteria > Pseudomonadota > Alphaproteobacteria > Rhizobiales > Xanthobacteraceae > BOG-931. Next base: position 2,739 of record JASHPU010000295.1, read on the forward strand.
TGGTGGTGAGGATGATCGAGGTTCGCTCGTAGAGCCGGCTGACGAGGTGGAATAGGAGCTGCCCGCCTGATTGGGCGAAGGGCAGATAGCCGAGTTCGTCGAGGATAAGGAAGTTCTTGCGGGTGAGCTGATCGGCGATCTGACCTTGCCGTCCGGCGCGCGCTTCGGTCTCGAGCCGGTTGACGAGATCGACGGCGGTATAGAAGCGGCCGCGGGCGCCGGCGCGAATGCAGCTTCGGGCAATGGCGATCGCAAGGTGGGTTTTGCCGGTGCCTGTGCCGCCGACCAGGACGGCATTGCGCTGCTGAGCGAGGAAGTCACCGCCGGCGAGCTCGTTGACCAGAGTCTCATTGACCGGCGTGCCGTCGAACACGAAGTCGGCCAGGTCTTTGGCAAGCGGCAGCTTGGCGATGGTGAGCTGATACTTGATCGAGCGGGCCTGTTTCTCGGCGATCTCCGCCTTGAGGAGATCGCCCAGGATGCGCTGTGGTTCGTGTTGACGTTTGATGGCGGTAGCCATGACCTCGTCGAAAGCGGCCTTCATGCCGTAGAGATTGAGCTGCCCCATCAGTTCGAAGAGTTGGGTGCGTTCCATCACAGGGAGCTCCGCAAACTGTCATAGCGGGTGCAATCGGCGATCGGCGCGTGACGCAACATCAGCGCGGCCGGTGTCAGAATGGCGGCCGCCGGGCCAGGATCGCGGTGGCGGGCGAGAATGTTGAGGACGACGTCGGCGGAGTGGACCCCATGGCTCAGCGCCTCGGCACAGGCCCCTTCGACGGCCGGCAGTCCATCCGTCAGCACCGCGGTGAGGATGTCGACCATCTGTCGATTGCCATCATCGGCGCCGGCAAGCTTGCGCCGCAACCGCTCCATCGCCGCCGGCAATACCCAGTCCTTGAATGGTGCGCCGTTGCGCAAAGCGCCGGGCTTCCGGACCAACACCGGCACGTAATGCCACGGGTCATAAATCGTCTCGCCGCGATCGAAGGAGCGAGGATGGTCGCCAACAATTTGCCCGTCCTGGCGGATGACGATGCGATCGGCGTAAGCATGAACCTCGACCGGCCGGCCCACGGCATTCGCCGTCACGGAGTACTTGTTGTTGTCGAAGCGCACCAGACAGGTCTTCGACACCGAGGCCGGGACGCCATGGAAGCCGTCGAACCGGCCAGCGTAGGGAACGAGCTGCGTCCGTTCCGTCTCGAATACCTGCCAAATGGTTTGGTCGGCCAACTCGGGATGGCGGTGAACCTTGGCGTAAGCGACACATTTATCAAGCAGCCATGCGTTCATCTCCTCGTAGCTTCGGAACCGCAGCCGCGGTGTGAAGAAGCGCTCACGAACCAGCCCGACTTGGTTCTCGACCTGACCCTTCTCCCAACCGGAGGCCGGCGTGCAGGCGACGGGATCGACCAGGTAATGGCTGCACATCTGCAGGAACCGTCGATTGTAAAGCCGCTCCTTGCCGATGAAAACCGCCTCAACCGCCGTCTTCATGTTGTCGTAGATGCCGCGCCGGCAGGTGCCCTTGAAGAAGGCGAACGCCCGGTCATGGGCGTCGAACACCATCTCCTGCGTCTCGCGCGGATAGGCGCGCACGAACGGCAGGCGGCTATGACAGAGCCGGACATGCGCGACTTTCACGATCACCGTCACGCCGTTCAGCACGACGACCTCGTGGCTCCAGTCGAACTGGTAGGCTTCGCCCGGTGCAAAGCTCAGCGGGACAAAAGCCGCCGCCACCGCTTGCCCGTGCGCCTTGCTCCACCGCCGCGCGTAGCGACGCACCGCATCGTAGCCACCCGCGTAGCCGCGATCGCGAAGCTCCTCAAAGAGCCGGATCAACGTCAGCTGCTCGCGGGCAGCTTTGGATACGTTGCTCGTTAGCAGATCGTCGAGTTCGGCGGTCCAGCGGCCCAGCTTCGGCCGCGGTTGGATGCTCCGTTCGTATTCAAACGAGGTCTCTCCCGACCGCAGAACCTTCCGTACCGTGTTCCGCGATAGCCTCAGATCCCGGGCAATCTCCCTGATCGTCTTGCCCTTGAGAAAACCCTCGCGCCGAATCCGACCAATCGTCTCCACCGTCAGCATCCTCCACCACCCGCTTCAAATCAAAGCGAGCAGCCCAACAGCGATTCCCAGGTGGGTCAATTTTGGACGCCGATCCCCCAGCTCAGGGGGTCAAAATTGCACGCCGAAACACACGAAGAGGGGATCGCCGTGTCCTAATTTCCATCCGTCAGTGTCCTAGTTCGGACAGTACCCCTACCCGGAAATTATACCCCCTAGACAAGTAATCGGTAATGTGCTACAAACGAAACATGGCACAGAAACCGAAGCTCCCTACCCTCAAGCAATTC
>JASHPU010000296.1 GCA_030037885.1 Xanthobacteraceae bacterium
ATCGTAGCTTTCCTCGCGCGTCAGCATCGCGTTGAGGCCGACCAGCGCGTAATAGTCCTCGAGCGGCAACAGATGGTCGAACGTGGCGGTGAGCGAATTCTCGCGTTTGAGAATGCGCAGCACGTTGCGCACCGCGTGCGCGGCGGCGAACAGCGCGAGCGACGGAAACGTCGCGGCGACCACGCCGGCGGCTTCGAGTTCTTCCAGGCTGCGGCGTTTCAACCCCGCCGCCTGGGACAGCGTCGCCATGTGGGGGCCACCGACCTCGCGCATCACGCGCTTGATCTCGTCGATGCTGTCGACGCCCACCGGCTTCGCCATATCGGCGCCGGCCGCCATGAACAGCTGGCAGCGCGCGATCGCCGCGTTGATGCCCTCGACGCCGGCCGCATCGGTGCGGCCGGCGATGAAAAAGTCGGGATCGCGCCGCGCCTCGAGCGCCGCCTTGATCTTGGCCAGCATCTGTTCCGCCGGGATCACCTGCTTGCCCGGCAGATAGCCGCAGCGATTGGGAAACACCTGATCGCTGATGAACACGCCGGCGACGCCGGCGGCCTCGAAGGCGCGCACCATCTGCCGCACGTTGTTGACGCCGCCGAAGCCGGTATCGGCATCGACGTAGACTGGAATCTCGACTGCGGCCGCGATGCGGGCGTAATGATCGGCGTAGTCGCGCATGTTGGACTGGCCCATGTCGGGCTGCGCCAGCATCGAGCCGATCGCCGCGTAACCGCCGGCGCAGATCGCCTCGAAGCCCTCGGCTTCCATGATGCGCGCCGACAGCGCGTCATAGGCGCCGGGCATCAGCACGAGTTTTTTGCCGGCCATGATGGCGCGGAATTTTTTGCGGACGCTCACGATGCGTTCTCCTTGTTCGTCATTCCGGGGCCGGCCGCAGGCCGGAACCCGGAATCCATAATCACTGCCGGTAAGGAAGCAAACTCGAAATCGTTCTGAAACGCTTGTGGTTATGGATTCCGGGCGCGCCGCTGCGCGGCGCCCCGGAATGACGGCTTTAGCGCCCGTCGCGCGCGGTCTGCAGCCAGGGCTGCGCCGCGGCGGTGCGTTGTTCCCAGCTCACGATTTCATTCATGTGCTTGAGCGTCAGTCCGATGTCGTCGAGGCCTTCAAGGAGCCGCGTGCGGTCGGCGGCCGCAATGTCGAAGGCGATGTCGTCGCCGCCAGGGCCGCTGATACGCCGGGTCACGAGATCGACGGTGAACGGCGCCGCGCCATCGGCAGCGATGACGCGCGCCGTGAAGGCGTCGGCCTCGGCCGGCGCCAGCACGATCGGCAATAGTCCGTTCTGCAAACAATTTTCCCGATAGATGTCGGCAAAGCTGCGCGCGACGACGACGCGGATGTCGTTGGCCAGCATGCACCACACCGCGGATTCGCGCGACGAGCCGGCGCCGAAATTGTTTCCAGTCACCAGAATGCCGGCATTGCGGAATCGCGGCTTGTTGAGCACGAAATCGGGATTGTCGCTGCCGTCCTCGCGCCGGCGGGCGCGATGAAACAGCATGGCGCGGTAATCCTCCGTGAGCCCGCGCGAATGCAGGATCGGTGCGATCTGGTCGGTGTTGACGTCGTCCACCAGCAGCGGCGCGGCAATCGCGGTGTGGCGGGTGAAGGCTTGCATCACGCGGCTCCGGCCAGGACTTGTGTCAGGACTTGTGTCAGGACTTGCCGCACGTCGGCGATGCGGCCGGCGAGCGCGCTCGCCGCGGCGGTCGCCGGCGACGCCAGATGCGTGCGCACTTTCGCGCCCTGGCGGTTTTCGAAATTGCGGTTGGTGGTGGAGACGCAGCGCTCGCCCGGCGCGCCGCGGTCGCCGTTGCCGCCGGCGCACATCGAGCAGCCGGATTCGCCCCAGAAGAAGCCGGCGTCGCGGAACACGCGGTCGAGCCCGGCCGCCTCGGCCTCGCGTTTGACGCTGCTCGAGCCCGGCACCACCATGGCGGTGACGCCCGGCGCCACGCGCCGGCCGCGCACGATGGCGGCGGCGATTTCAAGATCCGGCAGCCGGCTGTTGGTGCACGAGCCGATGAACACGCGGTCGATCGGCAGGCCGGCGAGCGGCGTTCCCGGGGTCAGGCCCATATAGGCGCACGCGTTTTCGGCCGCGCTGCGGCGGCTTGCATCGATCGCCGCCGGATCGGGCACGCGGCCCGAAATGCCGACGACCTGGCTTGGATCGGTGCCCCAGCTGATTTGCGGTTCGAGCGCGCTGCAATCGAGCGTGACCTCGCGGTCGAATGCGGCGTCATCGTCGCTCACGAGCGTGCGCCAGGCGGCAAGCGCCTGATCCCACAGCGCGCCTTTCGGCGCGTAGGGCCGGCCGGCGAGCCAGGCGAACGTCGTATCGTCCGGCGCGACAAAGCCGGAGCGGCCGCCCATCTCGATATTGAGATTGCACAGCGTCATGCGCGCTTCGATCGGCATGGCGGCGATGGCGCTGCCGGCATATTCGACCGCATAGCCGCGCCCACCGGCGACGCCCAGTTCGGCGATCAGGCGCAGCGCCACGTCCTTGGCGCTGACATGCGGAAGAAGCCGGCCGTCGAGCCGCGCCCGCAGCCGTTTCGGGCGCTTGAGCACCATGACTTGCGTCGCCAGAATGTGCGTCATTTCAGTGGTGCCGCAGCCGAACGCGAGCGCGCCGAGGCCGCCGACCGTGCTGGCGTGGCTGTCCGGCACCGCATGCGTCGCGCCCGGCAGCACGATGCCGAGTTCCGGCGCGACGACATGGGAAATGCCCTGTTCGGGATCGCCGAGATCGAACAGCTTTATGCCGTTCTTGCGCGTGCCCTCGCGCATCGCCTTGAGGAACGCGGCGCCGGACGGATTGGTGTCGTCGTTGCGGCCCGGCTTGGTGGCGACGGTGTGGTCCTGGACCGCAAAGGTCAGGTCCGGCCGATGCACCGCGCGGCGCTGCGTTTCCAGATGCGCAAAGCCGTGATGAGCGTGCAATTCGTGCAGCACATGCCGGTCGATATAGATGAGCTCGCGGCCGTCGGCGCGCCGGCCGACGCGATGAAACTCCCAGATCTTGTCGAACAAGGTTTTCGGCACGGCGTTATTCTGTGTCATTGGTTTTGTATCGTAGCCCGATATGGCGAATAGCGAATGGCGAGTAGCGAATAGAAGTATCGTAGCCCGGATTGCGCCGAGCGCAATCCGGGATCGGTTCGCCGGATTTCATATGGCGAATGGCGAGTAGCGAATAGAAGGCAAGTGTACAAGATCGAGACTTCCATTCTCCATTCGCTATTCGCCATTCGCCCCCTACCCTTGGAGCATTGCCATGCCACGCGTCGTCGGTATCGACCATCTGGTGCTGAGCGTCGGCGATTTCGCCCGCTCGAAGGCGTTCTACGACAAGGTGCTGGGCTTTCTCGGCTTCAAGCGCAAATACGACTACGCCGACATGACGGGCTGGAGCAACGGCAAGACGCTGTTCTGGATCGCCGCCGCCGACGCGCCGGGGCAGAAGCGCACATACCGCAAGGGCGACATCGGCTTTCATCATTATGCGTTCGAGGTTGCGAGCCGCGACGACGTCGATGCGCTCGGCGCTTTCCTGGAACAGAACGGCATGACGGTGCTCGATCCGCCCGGCGAATATTACGGCCGCAATTATTACGCGGTCTATTTCGCCGATCCGGACGGCATGAAGCTCGAAGCCATGATCTGGGCGCCGCCGCGGAAGCGGCGCAAGCCGCCGGCGCGGAAGAGGACGGCGCGGAAGAAAGCGGCGCGGAAGAAAGCGGCGCGGAAGAAAGCGGGGCGGAAGAAAAAGTAAGCGCTTCACGTCGTCCTCTTCTCACGCCCTCATAACCTCATCCTGAGGTGCTCGGCACGCAGTGCCGAGCCTCGAAGGATGCAGGCCGAGGCGCTGGGGCCTCCATCCTTCGAGGCTCGCTCCGCTCGCACCTCAGGATGAGGTGAACAAGGTAAGCGGCATCATTCTCGCGATGCGGTTTTTGCATCCGAGGTTTGCGGCACGGCACGGCACGAACGCGTTGCCCCCCGAGCAAATAAAAGAGGGAGGCGGAGCGCCGACAGGCGCGTCGTCAGGAGCCGCGCCACGCATCCAGACGTTGCCGCCTGAACGCGCTGCGGGCGCGGCGCGCGCCACGAACGGCTCGGTTACCCGAACCATCCGCTTCGGGCGCGCTCGCCTCTCGGCGCTCCACCGCGGCTTTCCTCGCGCGGCTTTAAGGCTGCACGCGAATCGGTCCAGGCCGCGCGTCACGCCAACGGGCGGGCCGGGCGTTACCCGGCCATCGTTGACGCCTAAGCCAAGCACCTGGCACCCCGACCGTCATGTCGAGGGGGTCGATACCCGGACCGCCCGGGAGCGGCGTGTGTGGCGCCGCCCGCAGGAACCG
>JASHPU010000297.1 GCA_030037885.1 Xanthobacteraceae bacterium
ATGAGTTTCTTTGTGAAGGCCTGCGTGCAGGCGCTCAAGGAAATCCCGTCCGTCAATGCCGAGATCGACGGCGCCGACATCATCTACAAGAATTATTACCACATCGGCGTCGCGGTCGGCACCGAGCGCGGCCTGGTGGTGCCGGTGGTGCGCGACTGCGATGCCAAATCGCTGGCCGAGATCGAGAAGGCGATCACCGCGTTCGGCCGCCGCGCCCGCGACGGCGCACTCAAGATCGAGGAGATGCAGGGCGGCACCTTCACGATCTCGAACGGCGGCATCTACGGCTCGCTGATGTCGACGCCGATCCTCAACGCGCCGCAATCCGGCATTTTGGGCATGCACAAGATCCAGGATCGGCCTTTTGTCGTCGGCGGCAAGATCGAAATCCGGCCGATGATGTATCTGGCGCTGTCCTACGACCACCGCATCGTCGACGGCCGCGAGGCGGTGACGTTCCTGGTGCGGGTCAAGGAGAGCTTGGAGGAGCCGGCCCGGCTGGTGCTGGATTTGTGATCATGATCCTCTTAATTGCCGGCTATCGCTCGCGCTGATTGTTGAACATGCCGACAATTGCTATTGTCTTCGGTGTTCGGATCATCATCTATCCCAAGGATCATTTGCCGCCGCATCTGCACGCGAAATTTGCCGAGCATGAAGCCATGATCTCAATCCTGACCGGTGCCGTTTTGGAAGGATCGCTTCCGCGCGCGAAGCTCAGGGCAGTCCAGAAGTGGCTGGCGAGGCACCGCGAGCAGGTAGCGTATATTTGGCGCGAAATTCGTGATCTGCGCTATCGGGGAGGCATGATCGAGGAATGAACTATCAAATTAAAAGCGTCGAAGTCGTCCGCTATCCGGTTCTGCGCATCACGTTCGATGACGGCCTTTCCGGCGAGTATGATCTGAGCGAGCTGATCGCCAAAGGGCCCATCTTTGCACCGCTGAAGGACAAAGCCTTTTTCAATACGGTTTCGGTTGGCGAGCATGGCCACACGTTTGGATGGAATTTGGACGATGTCGGACATGAAATCGACTTCTGCCCCGACGCGACGCGCATTCGCATTGAAACGCAGAAGGTCGAGGAGCTGGCGGAACGCTATCGCCTGAACCGCTCCGCCGCGGAGTAAGCGGCGCCGGGGCGCGCCCCTGCACATCGTCGGCGGTCGCGAGGCGGCGACGTTTTTGGTGCGGGTGAAGGAGTACCAGGAGGAGCCGGCGCGCTGGTGCTGGATTTGTAAACCGCGCACTGGGAGCTTGGGGGCGAAATGTCAAATTGGGTTTTGTTGTCAGAGATCGTGCGCAATGTTGCTCTGGCAATCGCAGCGGTTGTAGGCACTTATCTTGCTTGGCGTCAGTTGTCGCGGCAGCGGTTCAGGCGCGTTCAGCAAGCAGGCAAGCCGAACTCGCGCGACGCGCTCACGTCACCGAGCTTTTCAATCGTGCGGTAGGGCAGCTACGCGATCCTAACCTGGAGGTCAGACTGGCCGCGATTTATGTCCTCCGAGAGGTGGCAAAGGACTTCCCTGACCTGTCGGACCCTATTTTTGAGCTATTGCAGGCTTATCTTAGAGTCGGAAAGATCGATTATGGTGACGAGGAGCCGCCAATCGACGTGCAGGAAATCATAAGGCTGCTGCGAAGCAAGCTGGAGAGGTCAGATGTCTAGAAATCAGAATCGCCCTGCTGAACGCACCTTGGATATTCACGGGGCCTTTGTCCGCCGAACCGATCTCAGCGGAACGTCCTTGCGCAGCGCCAATATGGCGGGCGCTGACGCCACGAACGCCATTCTTCGTGGCGCCGACCTCAACAATGCCATTCTTCGCGGCACCATTTTGCGTGGTGCCGATCTCACCGATGCGAAAAATCTCACAATCGAGCAACTTTCAGAGGCCATCATCGACGACGATACGATTCTTCCCAGCTACATTGATCGATCGAAGCTGCGGGAACTCGTGCAGAATATATCCAAATAGCTGATGCCCTACGGCCTCATCGTCATCAGCTCGGGTCCCGGCGGCTATATCTGTGCCTTTCGGAGCGCAGCAGGTCAAAAGCCTTGCCGTTGATTTCATCGGATCGTAGAAAAAGAGGTTGTCGGGCCCTACCGCCCCAGGAGAGGCTCAATGCCGAGCGCGCTCGAGGCCGCGCGAGTCTCTGCGGCCTCGCTTCCCATCATCGACATTTCAGGATTGTCCAGCCGCAATCCGGCCGTGCGGCAAAAGGTGGGGACGCATTTGCGCGCCGCGTGTCTCGACAAGGGATTCTTTTACGTCACCAATCACGGCGTATCGGAAACGCTGGTCGACGACGTGTTCCGGGAGGCGGCCGGCTTCTTTGCGCTGCCCGCCGCGCAGAAGGCCGAGATCGATAAGGCGAAATCCAAGGGCAATCGCGGCTACGAGCCGTTGCAGGGCCAGACGCTGGAGCCTGGCGCGCCGCCCGACCTCAAGGAAGGCTATTACATCGGCCCCGAGCACGGTGCCGATGATCCGCGCGTCGTTGCCGGCACGTTCAACCACGGCGCCAATCAATGGCCGCCGCAGCGGCCGAACTTTCGCCCGGTGATGATGGCGTATCTCGAGGTCATGCTCGACCTGGCGGCGCGGATGATGCGCGGCATCGCGCTGTCGCTTGATCTGCCGGAGAATTATTTCGCGCATTACTGCAGCGACGCGATGGCGATGGTCCGGCTGCTGCACTATCCGCCGCATCCCGCCCACGCCATGCCTGGACAAAAGGGCGCCGGCGAACACACCGATTTCGGCGGTCCGACGTTGCTTCGGCAGGACGATAACGGCGGCCTGCAGGTGTGGGATCACGCTTCGGATGCATGGATCCATGCCGATCCCCTGCCGGCAAGCTTCATCGTCAATCTCGGCGACATGATTGCCCGCTGGACCAACAACCGCTACCGCTCGACGGTGCATCGGGTCATCAATAGTTCGGGCCGCGAGCGCTACTCGGTGCCGTTCTTTTACCACGGCAACTACGCCCACAAGGTTGAATGCATTCCGACCTGCCTCGCGCCGGGCGAAACGCCGCAATATCCTCCGACCACGGTGGAGGCGCATTTGCGCGAGATGTTTCGGCGCACCTACAAGGGCTGACAGGACAAGCACCCGGCCGGCTTGTCATGAGCCCGGGCGGTTCAAGCCATCATCGATGACGCGTTTTCACGAACTATATAGAGCGGGCCGGACTTCGCGAAACTGCCTCCAATGTGAGCCATAGCCTATGCCCACCTACGACCTCATCATCATCGGCTCCGGTCCCGGCGGCTATGTCTGCGCCATTCGCGCCGCGCAGCTCGGCATGAAAACCGCCGTGGTGGAGAAGTGGGCCACGTTCGGCGGCACCTGCCTCAACGTCGGCTGCATCCCGTCGAAGGCGATGCTGCATGCCTCCGAACTCTACGAAGAAGCCGGCCACCGCTTTGCCCAGATGGGCATCAACACCGGCAAGCCGAGCGTCGATCTCGCGGCGCTGCTCAAATACAAGGACGCGAACGTCGAGGCCAACGTCAAGGGCGTCGCGCTCCTGTTCAAGAAAAACAAGATCGAGGCGTTTCATGGCACCGGCCGCATCGTCACGCCCGGCCAGGTCGAGGTGAAAGTCGAGAACGGCAAGGCGCAGACCCTGGAAACCAAAGCCATCGTCATCGCCACCGGCTCGGATGTGGCGCGCCTTCCCGGCATCGCCATCGACGAAGAGCGCGTCGTCTCCTCGACCGGCGCGTTGGCGCTGAACAAAGTACCGCAAAGGCTGCTCGTCGTCGGCGCCGGCATTATCGGCCTCGAACTCGGCTCGGTGTGGCGGCGGCTCGGCGCCGCGGTGACCATCGTCGAATTTCTCGATCACATCCTGCCGGGAATCGACACCGAGATCGCGCGGGCGTTCCAGCGCATCCAAGAGAAGCAGGGTATCGCCTTCAAGCTGTCGTCGAAGGTCGCGGCGATCGATCCGTCCGGCAAGCTCCTTAAAGTCAAGGTCGAGCCCGCCGCCGGCGGGCCTTCGGAGCAGATCGAAGCCGACGTCGTGCTGGTTGCGACCGGGCGCGTGCCCTACACCGAAGGCCTCGGCCTCGAAGCGCTCGGCGTCAAGCGCGACAATCGCGGCCGTGTCGTCGTCGATCCGCATTATCGCACCAACATCGCCGGCATCTATGCGATCGGCGACGCCATCGCCGGCCCGATGCTGGCGCACAAGGCCGAGGACGAAGGCGTCGCGGTTGCCGAGCTCCTTGTCGGCCAGGCCGGCCACGTCAATTACGACGTGATCCCGAACGTCGTCTACACGTTCCCGCAGATCGCCAGCGTCGGCAAAACCGAGGAGGAATTAAAGCAAGCCGGCGTTGCCTACGCGGTCGGCAAATTTCCGTTCGCCGCCAACGCCCGGGCGCGCGCCAATCTCGCCACCGACGGCTTTGTCAAAATCCTGGCCGACGCCAAGACCGACCGCGTGCTCGGCGTGCACATTCTCGGCCCCGACGCCGAGGCGATGATTGCCGAAGCCGCGATCGCCATGGAGTTCGGCGCCGCGTCCGAAGACATCGCCCGCACCTGCCACGCCCATCCGACCTTGAGCGAAGCTATGAAAGAAGCGGCGCTCGCAGTGGCCAAGCGCGCGATCAATATATAAGACATTAGAGCATTTCCCGACGATACTGGATCGTCATTGCGAGCGAAGCAAAGCAATCCAGAGCGGCTTGCGCAAGCTTCTGGATTGCTTCGTCGCCCCTTCGGGGCGCCT
>JASHPU010000298.1 GCA_030037885.1 Xanthobacteraceae bacterium
CGTACCGTGTCAATCAGGTGCCCAACAGCACGCGCTGGCAGATCTTTTTGCGCGATCCCAACAACGTCGAGATCGAGCTCAATTTCGAAACCAAGAACGAGGTCGCAGGCTGAGCTGACCCCAGACGCGAATGGCGAGTAGCGAATAGTGAATGGTTGGCGCTGTACCATTCGCTATTCGCAGCCGGCGTGAAGCGCTGCCGCTATTGCTGCCGCAGCCGATCCAACACTTCGCTGGAAGCAAAGCCGTCCGGGATTTCGCCGATCGAGGTCTGGAAATCGCGGATGGCGAGCCGGGTCTGCGGGCCGATCAGGCCGTCGGGCGCGCCGATGCGGAAGCCGCGCCGCGCCAGCAATTGCTGCAGTTCATGGCATTCATCGACCGTGAGCACGCGCTCGTCGCGCGGCCATGAATGAACGAGCGGCGCGCCGCCGCGCAGCCGGTCGGCGAGACGGCCGATGGCGAGCGCGTAGGCTTCGGCCGGATTGTATTTCATGATGACGCGGAAATTGGCGAGGGTCAGGAACGCGGGGCCGCGCGCGCCGGCCGGCAGCAGCAAGCCGGCGCGATCGGCAGGCCGCGGCAACGGCTTGCCGTCGGCGCGGCGCACGCCGAGGCTTTGCCATTGCCGCACCGTCATTTGCCGCGCCGAACCGGCCAACAGATAATCGAAGCCTTGCGGCAGCACGACTTCGTAACCCCAGCCCTGGCCGCGGACCCAGCCATCGGTTTTCAGATTGTTGGCCGTCGAGGCAATGACGTCGCCGACCGAATCGATGACGTCGCGCCGGCCGTCGCCGTCGAAATCCACCGCGTAGCGCAGGAACGAAGTCGGTATGAACTGGGTCGGCCCGAATGCGCCGGCCCACGAGCCGACGAAACGGTCGGGCGGAATGTCGCCGCGCTGCAGGATTTCGAGCGCCGCCAAAAACTCGCCGCGGAAAAACTCCTGGCGGCGGCCGACGCAGGCGAGCGTCGCGGTCGAGCGCAGCACCGGCCGGTCGCCGCCCAACGTACCGTAGTTGGATTCGACGCCCCAGATCGCCGCAACGATTGATCTATCGACGCCGTAGGTGCGCTCGACCGCGGCGAAGATCGGCGCGTATTGCGCCAAGAGTCCGCGGCCGTGCGCGATGCGGTCGTCGCTGACCAGGAGATCGAGATAATCCCACGGCGCCTTGGCGAATTCCGGCTGCGCGTCGAGCTTGTCCATGATCGTCAGGTCCGGCACGAGCCCGGCGGTGAAGTGCTGGTAAGCGGCACGGCTGATGCCGTACCGCTCGGCCTGAAGCCACAGTCCCGCGATGCAATTGGGAAAATCGGCCGCGGCCGCGCGGATCGCGTCGGCCGTCATGCGCGGGTCGCCTGACGCCCCCGATTGGCCGCTCCACTGCGCCTCGTCCTGGTCCGACCCCGGAACCGGGGCCGTGGCCGGAGGTTGAAACAACCGGGTCAGCCAGGCGGCAGGATTGTCTTGAGCGCTGTTTTGGGCGCAGGCGGGCGGGCTAGGCGCCAAGCCGGCCAGCAAGGCCAAGGCGGCACAAAAGCTAAGCCGGGAGAACACCATGACCCGCAATCTCGGTTGGTCGCCGTCGCAACAACGCCTCGGCTTCGCTATGTGCAGGAGAAGACTTAATACACGGTTCGTTTGCCATAAGCCGCTCGGCCGCCGATCGCGGTGGGCTTGCCTTCATGCTCGGGCCACATGATGCGGCCTATGCTGACGGTGATGGATTTTCCCCGCACTTCGTGCTTCGCTGAGGCTTGAACCAGCAATTAGGCAAGAGTTTGGATGCGGGCCCGGCCGGAGGCCACGCCGGCCCTGTAATCGCAAGCCGCCGGCGCCTCTGGCCGGCGGAGGGGACCTTGGGGAACGACGGAAAACGATGAACAAACCCGTGCGCAAAGCCGTGTTTCCGGTTGCCGGCCTCGGCACCCGCTTCCTGCCGGCCACCAAGGCCATGCCGAAGGAGATGCTGCCGGTGGTCGACCGGCCGCTCATCCAGCACGTGGTCGACGAGGCGCGCGAGGCCGGCATCGAGCATTTCATCTTCGTCACCGGACGCAACAAGGGCGTCATCGAAGATCATTTCGACCGCCAGTTCGAGCTGGAAATGGCGCTGCTCGAGCGGCAGAAGCACGCCGCGCTGGAATTCATGAGCCAGGACCTGCCGATCCCCGGCTCGACCAGCTTCACGCGACAGCAGGAGCCGCTCGGATTGGGCCACGCCGTGTGGTGCGCGCGCGAACTGATCGGCCGCGAGCCGTTCGCGCTGCTGTTGCCGGATGTGCTGGTCCAGCACTCGCCGGGCTGCCTGGCGCAGATGCTGGAGGCGGCGCGCGCGCTCGACGACGAGGTCAACGTGGTCGCGGTCGAGGAAGTGCCGCGCGAGCGCGTCGACCAGTACGGCGTGGTCGGCGTCGGAGCGACCAAGGGCAAGACCTTCGCGATCACCAGCATGGTCGAAAAGCCGCGGCCCGAGCGCGCGCCATCGAACCTCATCCTGACCGGCCGCTATATCCTGCAGCCGGAGATTCTCGACGTTCTGCAAACCCAGGAGCGCGGCGCCGGCGGAGAAATTCAGCTCACCGACGCCATGATCCAGCTGTCGCGCACGCAGAAATTCTACGGCCTGAAATTCGACGGCCGCAGTTTCGACTGCGGCTCGAAGATCGGCTTTCTCGCCGCCAATGTGTCCTATGCGCTCAGCCGCAAAGACATCGCGCCCGGCTTCCGCGCCGAGATCAAGAAAATCCTCGACGAGATCAACGGCGGCTGATCGTCGTCACGGCGCAAGCAGCGCCGCCCAGAGCGGCTGCCGTCTTCAGCGCTGCAACCGCACGCCGGTAAGAAACGACGTGGCCGCATAGGCGACGCCGCTCACGTTCGAGGTGAGCCAGTCTTGCCGCACCGTGCCCTTGAGCTGCATCTCGCGGCTGAGCTTGTAGGTCAACCCGGTCGAAACGAAGTAGCGATTGTCCTGGCGGCCGAGCCCGACATAGTCGTCATGGCCGTAGCCGGCCGCAACCGTGCCGATCAGCCGCCACAAGAACGAATGATCGACCTGCAGGTTGACGTCGCGGCTGAAACTGCCCGACGTCCCGGGCAGGATCGACTCGTTCACGGTCGAGGCGGCGGTGAGCTTGGCGGTCGTCAATGCCGTCGCCTGCCAGATCAGCGCGCCGTCGGCGACGACGCCGCCGATATTGGGCAGCGTTGGATCCTTGTAGGTCCGCTCCAAGTAGCCGAACGCCATTTCGCCGGTCAGCGAGCCGAACAGGTCGATGGCGGCGCCGGCGAGGCCGCTGATGCCGGTGGAATCGCGCTGCAGGCCGTTGCGATCGAACGGCTCGTCATGAATGCGTTCGTCCGCGTCGATTTCCACGAACGGCTTGAGCCCGGGATCAAGCTCGTAGGCGAAGCGCGCGATCCCGCCATATTGATTGAAATCGCGGTCGGCGTTGCTGGACGTTTCGCCGTTGGTCAGGAGCGAATTGTCGTAGACCGAACGGTCGAATGTGCCCTTCACGGTGACCTGAAAGCGGTTGAACTCCTGGGCCAGGCCGAGCGTGCCGCCGACGGTGGTGAAGACCGGCAGCTTGGCCAGCCCGGCGATGAGGTTCGGGCTGCCTGGATTGTCGGTGGACACCAGCACGCGATTCTCGATCAGCACTTGCGTGTCGCGCAGCACGTCGATGCGGCCGTCGATCGTGCTGTTGAAATAGGGCCGGTTCAGCGACGGGCTCAGCGCGTCGTTGCTGTAATCGGTGTAGGTGCCGACGATATTGGCGGTGAGCGAGTGGCGGTCCCAGTCGGACTGGACCTGCAACTCCGGCGCGACGACGAAGAACGGCGAGGCCGGGCCGCCCGGCACATGGGCCGGATTGGTGTCGTAGCCACTCGACAGCTCGATTGCCGGATAGAGCAGAAACGATCCGGCGCGCAGCCCGAGCGGGGCGTAAGGATCGCCGGCGGCGATCGGCAGCGGCCGCAGCGCCGCGGTGCCGAGCGGCAATGTGTTGAGCGGCGGCGCGCCGGGCGGTGGGCCGCTCGATGACGGCTCGAACAGGATTGGCGGCGGTATCGGCAGGGTGGCGCCGGGCCGTTTCGCGGCGGCTTCCGGATAGACTTCGGCCGGCGGATTGCTGACCGGCAACGGCTCAGGCAACGGCGGTATGACGGCGCCGCGGCGGTTGGCCGCTTTGAGCGGCTCGACGTCGGCGGCTGGCGGTGCCGCTTCGTCCGGCGCGGCTGCGGCCGGCGGCGGAGGTTTGACGGCTGCGGGCGCCACTGCCCCCGATAGCGCGGGCACTGGAACGAAGGTGCTCTCGGGCTGCGCTTGTGCCGGAGCGGCGCCCGCCGGTGCCTGCACCAGCCGCTTGCGCCGTCCGGTATTGGTCGAGTCGAAGCCGGTATTGCCGGCGCCGAACGCCGGCGGACTGCCGTAGATCGGCGTGGCGCCGACGCGCGAGGGTGCGGTGAATACGCCCGGCGGCGGCGCTTGCTGCTGCGGCGAGCCCTGTTCGTTGGGGCGGTGAAAACGCGCCGGATTGTTTTGCTCGCCCTGCAGCGGCGGCGCCAGAAGATCGGTGCTGGTATCAAAAGGCGGGGTCTGGGCAAAAGCCGAGGCTGCGCCAAGCGCGAGCGTCGCAAAGGCCAAAGCCGCGAGGCCGGTACCGCTGAGCAGTCGGCGACGGCGCGGCACCTGCGACCTCCTCGTCTCACCGAGCAGCGGCCTCGAAAATCCGCACCACCTCGGCAATCGCCACAGCGAAGCAACGACGCGCCGCAACGACAGCCGCCGCGAGCCGGCACGCGCCGCCTCGCGGCGGCGCGATGGTTAACGGAGTTAAAACGGATATGGTTAACGAGACGTTGCCGCCTTTATTCCGGCGGGCGGCGCGAAGCGGGCAGGCCGTTAGCGCTGGCGAGTGTCTTTACACCCAGCCCCTGAGCTCGCGCATTGCGAGTTGCCGGAGCATCAGCATGCCGGCTTCGCTGTCGTTGAGGCACGGGATGGCGGCGAAATTCCTGCCGCCGTAGCGCTTGAACACGCGGGCATTCTCGACGGCGATTTCTTCGAGCGTCTCCAGGCAGTCGGCGGCAAATCCCGGCGTCACCACGACGAGATTCTTCACGCCCTTCCTGGCCAGCGCCTTCACGGTCTTGATCGTGTAGGGCTCAAGCCACCGGCCGCGACCGAACCGCGACTGAAAAGTCATGATCAGTTTCGTGTCATCGAAGCCAAGCTGTTCCCGAAGGAGCTGCGTGGTGCGTTCGCATTGCGCTTGATACGGATCGCCCTTGGCGACGTATTCCTTGGGCATGCCGTGATACGACGCCATGATCACATCGGGCTCGAACGGCAGCGCCTTCAGTTCCGCCCGCAACGACGACGTCAGCGCCTCGATGTAATACGGGTCGTCGTAGTAGGCCGGCAGGAAGCGGACCGCCGGCTGCCGGCGTTGCCGCAGCATGAACCTGCACACCTCGTCGCCGACCGTCGCGGTGGTCGCCGCCGCATATTGCGGATAAAGCGGCATGACCAGGACGCGGTCGCAGCCGCGCTTGACCAGGGCGTCGAGCCGCGAGCCGACTGATGGGCCGGCATAGCGCATTGCCCAATCGACCATGACGTGGTTGCCGAGCGGCTGCAGCGTGCCGGCGAGCTTTTCGGCCTGCGAGCGGGTGATGGTCTTGAACGGCGACTCGTTGTTCTCGCGATTCCAGATTTTCTGGTAGTCGCGCGCGCGCCACCGCGAGCGCAGCGGCAGGATGACGCCGTGCAGCGCGAGCTTCCAGAGCAGCGAGTTTTTCTCGATGACGCGCCGATCGCTGAGGAACTCTTTCAGATAACGGCGCACCGCCTTGCGCTCGGCTGCCTCCGGCGTGCCGAGATTGACCAGGAGCACGCCGATGCCGTGCTCGACCGGCGTTGCCGCCACGGGAACGATCGCATGGTGCGGAGTTTGGGAACCCGACGGCGCGGCACTTGGCTTCGGCTTTTCGTCCTTTACGGGCGCCGGCGCTTCCGCTGCGGCTGGCGGCGCCGCAGCATTCTTCGCTGCGGCCACCGCTGCGTTAAACGCCGCCAATGCCTGGGACTCGTCCGCGGGCCCGCCTTCGGCGGCGTGGCCTGGGAGTATTTCGTTCATCGGCTTAGCCTCCACGGCGGGCTCGTGCATTCACGAATGAACCCCGCTGGCCGCGTTTCCACTAACTTAAGCCCGCGCACCAATCCGCTGCCGACGGCAGCAATGCCATGTGCCGACTGCCCAACGCAACAAAGGCTCATGCGTTCGATGCTCGGCGTCAAATACGCCTATTCGGCGGCCTTGAGCAGCACCGGCGCACCGGCGCGGAATTGCTCGAACAGCGCCGTCTCGTCGGCCTTGGCGACGGACAGATGCCGCTGCTTGACATAGCCGAACCCGCGGATTTTTTCCGGAATCGCTGCAAGCCCGACCGCGATGGCGTGGTTCTCGGGGTTGAGCTTCGCCAGCACCTCGGCGAGCATCGCCTCGTAATCGGCGATCAGCTTGCGCTCGGTGCGGCGTTCCAGCGTGCGCCCGAACGGATCGAACGGCGTCCCGCGTAAACCTTTGAACTTCGCCAGCAGGCCAAACAGCGGCAGCATCCACGGACCGAAGCTCGTCTTGCGCGGCAGCCCGGTCGTCTTGTCGCGCCGCGCGAACAAGGGCGGCGCCAGATGAAATTCGAAGCGCAGACGGTCGCCGTCGAACGCGGCTTCGACCTGGTTTTTGAACGCACCGTCGGTGTAGAGCCGCGCCACCTCGTACTCGTCCTTGTAGGCCATGAGCTTGAACAGATAACGCGCCACCGCTTCGGCAAGTTCGCATTTGCCGGGCGCGCGCGCGGCCTCGGCGGCTTTCACCCTGTCGACCCATTGCCGATAGCGCGCCGCATAGGCGGCGTCCTGATAGGCGGTGAGGAACGCCGCGCGCCGCTCCACCATCTCGTCGAACGATTCGGAAAGACGCCGCGCCGCGCTCGACATCGCCGGCGCCGGCTTCGTCAGGTTCGCGACCGCATCCGGATTGGCGGCGGCGTGACGGCCCCAATGGAACGCGGCCTTGTTCATCGCCACCGCCTCGCCGTTGAGCTCGATCGCCCGCTCGATGGACGCGGCCGCAAGCGGAATGGCGCCGCGCTGGTAGGCGTAGCCGACCAAAAACATGTTGGCGCCGATCGATTGGCCGAACAGCGCTGCGGCGATGCCGGAAGCATTTATGAAATGCGTCTTGTCGTGCCCGGCATCGGTCACGATGGCGCGCTTGAGCCGCTCGGTCGGCAGCGAGAAATCGGCGTTGCGGGTGAACTCGCCGGGCAGGAACTCGGCGGTGTTGACCACGACTTCGGTTGCGCCGTGCTTGACGGCGGCGAGCACCTTGCGGGTGCCGGCGACCACGATGTCGCCGCCGAGCACGAGATCGGCGCGGCCGGCGGCGACCCGGATGGCGTGGATCGTCTCCGGGCTTTCGGCGATGCGGATATGGCTGAACACGGCGCCGCCCTTCTGCGCCAGCCCGGCCATGTCGAGCACGCCGATGCCGCGGCCCTCGAGATGGGCGGCCATGCCCAATATGCCGCCGGTGGTGACGACCCCGGTGCCGCCGATCCCGGTGACGATGATGTTGTAGGTCTGCGTGAGCGCCGGCAGCTTCGGCTCCGGCAACGGCGGCAGATCGTGATCGGCGGCGACGCCGACGCCGACGCCCTTTTTCAGCTTGGCGCCGTGCACCGTGACGAACGACGGACAAAAGCCTTTGACGCAGGAAAAGTCCTTGTTGCAGCTCGACTGATCGATGGTGCGCTTGCGGCCCCACTCGGTTTCGAGCGGCTGCACCGACACGCAGTTCGACTGCACGCCGCAATCGCCGCAGCCCTCGCACACCAGTTCGTTGATGATGACGCGCTTGTCGGGATCCGGGAACGTGCCGCGCTTGCGGCGGCGGCGCTTCTCCGCCGCACAGGTCTGGTCGTAGATCAGCACCGTGACGCCGGAAGTTTCGGCGAGCTCCTTCTGCACCGCGTTGAGCTCGTCGCGGTGATGGATGGCGAGCCCCGCCGGCCACTGCGTGTCGCGCGGATATTTGTCCGGCTGATCGGTGACGACGACGACGCGCTTGGCGCCCTCGGCGGCGACCTGGCGCGCGACTTGCGGCACGGTCAGCCCGCCATCATTGGCCTGGCCGCCGGTCATCGCCACCGCGTCATTGAACAGGATCTTGTAGGTGATGGCGGTATTCGAGGCGATCGCGGCGCGGATCGCCATGTAGCCGGAATGATTGTAGGTGCCGTCGCCGATATTCTGAAACACATGCGGACGCTTGGAGAACGGCGCCTCGCCGATCCAGTTGGCGCCCTCACCGCCCATCTGGGTGTAGCCGAGCGTCGCGCGGTCCATCCACTGCACCATGTAATGGCAGCCGATGCCCGCATAGGCGCGCATGCCCTCCGGCACCAGTGTCGAGGTGTTGTGCGGGCAGCCGGAGCAGAAATACGGAATGCGCTGCGCCACATCCTTGGTCGCGGCGGCAACACGCTGAAATTCTTTGATCCGTGCCACGCGTTGCGCGATGTCGTCATTGCCGCGGCCGAGCTTGAGCAAGCGCTCGCCGATGCAGATCGCAACGTCGTTGGGATCGAGCGCGCCCTTGACGGGGAACAGCCAATGGCCCGCTTCGTCCTTCTTGCCGATGCACAGCGGCTGATTGGCGGTGCCGTACAGCTCCTCGCGGACCTGCACCTCGATCAGCGAGCGCTTCTCCTCGACCACGACAATCAGATCGAGGCCTGCGGCAAACTCCTGCAATTCGCGGCGGCCGAGCGGCCATGGGCAGCCGACCTTGTAGAGCCGGATGCCGAGCGCGTTGCACTTGACCTCATCGATGCCGAGCTCGTCGAGCGCCTGGCGCACGTCGAGATAGCTCTTGCCGGTGGTGATGATGCCGAGCTTGGCGTCGCGGCCGCCCGACGTGATGGCGCGGTTGAGCCGGTTGGCGCGCACGAAGGCGAGCATGGCGTCGCGCTTGAAGTCGTGCAGGCGCGCTTCCTGGGTCAGAATCGGGTCGTTGAGGCGGATGTTGAGCCCGCCCTCGGGCATGATGAAATCGCCTGGGGTGACGATATTGACCCGTTCGAGACTGGCATCGATGGCGGCGGTCGATTCGATCGTCTCGTGCATCGTCTTGAGCGCCACCCAGGCGCCGGTGAAGCGCGACATCGCCCAGCCGTAAAGGCCGTAATCCAGCACCTCCTGCACGCCGGCGGGATTGAGTACCGGGATCATCACGTCGATGAAGTGGTATTCGGACTGATGCGCGGTGGTCGAGGATTCGGCGGTGTGATCGTCGCCCATCAGCGCCAGCACGCCGCCGTATTTCGACGTGCCGGCGAGATTGGCATGGCGGAACACGTCGCCGGTGCGGTCGACGCCGGGACCCTTGCCGTACCACATGGCGAACACGCCGTCGTACTTGCCCTCGCCGCGCAGCTCGGCCTGCTGCGAGCCCCACACAGCGGTCGCCGCAAGGTCCTCGTTGATGCCGCCTTGGAAGCGGAGCTCGCTGCTCTCGAGAAATTTGCGGGCGCGAAGAAATTGCGTGTCGAGGCCCCCGAGCGGCGAGCCGCGGTAGCCGGTGACGAAGCCCGCCGTGTTACGGCCGTTGCGGCGGTCCAGCTCCTTCTGCATCTGGCAGAGCCGGACCAGGGCCTGGAAGCCGGTGACGAAAATCCGCGTCTGGGAAAGGTCGTACTTGTCGTCGAGAGTGACGGTGCGCAGCGGCATGCGGCGGGGCCTCCGAGCGGCCAGTTTGCCCTCACGGTGCCGATATTGCCAGAGGGCGGGAGCACACGAGATAGGCAAACCACATATAAGTCCGCGGCGCCGTCCGACAATGCTAGCGCGTTGAAGTGCCACACGATTTCGGCCGGGCCCCGCTGCATTGCGAAATAAGCGCGCAGCCCGGATCGCGTGAACCTCGCGCGCATGGGATCGCGCAAAAGCCCAAGCGCAATCCCGGGGGCGACGCTGGAACTTCACCTGGATCGCGCTTTGCGCAATCGGGGCTACGGCCCTAAACTCCGCCGCATCACGCGGAGACCCGGTTCATGAACACGCACGTGAAACTCGCAACGGTGGCGCAGGCCGACATCGCGCCGGCGGAATGGCAGGCGCGCATCGATCTCGCCGCCGTCTACCGGCTGATTGCGCATTACGGCTGGGGCGACGTCATCTACAACCACTCTTCGCTGCGGGTGCCGGGCGAGGAGCGCAAGTTTTTGATCAAGCGGCACGAGCTGCTCTACGAAGAGGTCACGCCCGCCAACCTCGTCAAGGTCAGTATGGACGACGACCTCGACGAATCCGCCGGCGTCAACCGGCCCGGCTTCACGCTGCATGGCGGCGTGCTGGCGGCGCGGCCCGACGTGAACTGCGCTGTCCACGTTCATACCGAGACCGGCATGGCGATCGCCGGGCTCGAGCACGGCCTGCGCATGGTGTCCCAGCCAGCGGTGCGGTTTTACAACCGCGTCGGCTATCACGATTACGAAGGCATCACCGAGGATTTCGGCGAGCGCGAACGCATCAACAATGCGCTGGGCAAGAACCGCGCGCTGATCATGCGCAACCATGGCCTGCTTACCATTGGCCGAACCGCGCGCGAAGCCTTCGTGCTGATGAAGGCGCTGATCGAGGCGGCCGAGATTCAGCTGCGCATGGAAGCGACCGGCGGCGCGCTGGTCGAGATCCCGCCGGCGATCTGCGAGAAGACTGCGCGGCAATACGAGCATCACGATTCCGGCCGCGGCTCGGCGGATTGGCCGGCTTACCTGCGCATGCTCGACGCCATCGACCCGAAATGGCGGGGGTAGAACGCGTGTTTCCCGGATGCGGTGCAGCGCGAAGCGGTACACCGCTGATCCGGGATCGTCAAAGACTGTGCCTGTTAAGGTCCCGGGTCTGCAGCGCACCACTTCGCTTCGCTACGTGCTGCGCTGCGCCCCGGAAACACTTTCAAGATTCGGCACCGCTCCCCGACGTCACTTCGCGTATTTGCCGCTGGTCTGTTTGGTGTGCACGCCTTCGGCGCCGCTTTGTTTGTGCTGCAAGCGCGTGATGCGCGTCCAGCTGCGCTTGAGATCGTCGCGCACATTGATGTGCAGGGTGCCGCAGCCCTCGCAGCTAAGCTCGATCTTGTCGCCGTCCATGAACGGATTGAGGCCGCGGTGGTTGGTGCCGGTCGCCAGAATGTCGCCCGGCTCGAGCGCGTGGATCGAGGTGATCCATTCGATGCAGCGCGGGATCTTGTGCGCCATGTCGTCGGTGTTGAAGTTCTGATAGACGACGCCGTTATTGGTAAGCTTGATCTGCACCTTCTGCGGGTCCTTGATCTCGTCGGCGGTGACGATATAGGGGCCGATCGGCGCGAACGTGTAGCGCGACTTCATCTGATAGAACGTGTTGCCGGGCGGCAGCACGCCGCGCGCCGAGCCGTCGATGAAGTTCGTGTAGCCGAACACGTACGACATCGCGTCAGCCGCCTTGACGTGCCGGGCGCGCTTGCCGATCACCACCGCAAGCTCGGCCTCGCCCTCGAAGATCGTCGCCCCGAGGTCGGGCAGCACCATGGTGTCGCCGTCGCCGATGACCGCGGTCGGCGATTTCATGAACGCATTGATGGGTGCCGGCTCCGCCAGCGTGCCGTCCTCCATGTAGTTCACCGCCATGCAGACGATGTTTTCCGGTTTCGGCAGTGGCGGCCTGAATTTGACCTGGGCGACCGGCTTGCCCTGCCCCTTGGCGGCCGCGTCGGCGAGCTTGCCCTTGAACTCCCCGAACCGCTCGATCACGCCGCGCACGATGTCCTGCGGACCAAGATGCGGAATGCCGCCGACCAATTCGGTGACGTCGACCACCTTGTCGCCGCTCACCACGCCAAAACGGAAATCATCGAAGAACGCGAGTTTCATGGCTGCTCCTTGAAATCGTAGGGTAGGCTGAGCGCAAGCGAAGCCCACGCGGTTCGACCGAAAACGGTCGACGCGTGGGCACGGCGCTTCGCGCCTTTGCCACCCTACACGCTGATCGGTACAGGGACCACCTCAACCGCTTTGAAGAGTCAAGCCGCCTTGAACGAGCGCACTTTGATCGTGCGCGCGCGGCCCCGCGCCTGCGCAAGATCATAGGCGCTTTGCAGGCCAAGCCATGTCTCCGCGCTCGAGCCGAACGCCTTGGAAAGCCGGATGGCCATGTCGACGGAGAGACCGGCTTTCCCATTCACCAGGTCCGAAAGCGCTTGCCGAGTCACGCCTAACCCTTCCGCTGCCTCGGTCACCGAGAGACCGAGAGGCTTCAAGCACTGACGGCGAACGATGCCGCCGGGATGGGGTGGATTATGCATCGGCATCTGCCGCCTTCCTTTCAGTGATAATCGACATAATCGACTTCATAGACGTCGCCTTTCTCGAAGCGAAAAGTTACGCGCCAGTTTTCCGACACCCAAACAGCCCAGTACCCTTTCAGATCGCCTTTGAGCGGATGCAAACGGAACCCCGGCAAGTTCATGTCGCCTGGCTTTCGGCTGCGGTCCAGAATCGCCAGAATATCGCGCAGTCAGCGGAGATGCTGCGGCGATACATGTTTCGCTGCCCGCGCCTCGTACAGCGCCTTCAGGCCGCGGTGACGAAACGGGCGGATCATATAACATGCTTATGTTGTCGCCTGTCGCTTGTCAAGCGACAAAAAGGCGGGTCGCAGCTTGCGCAAGATGAGCGAACAGGTGTTGCCTAAATCCTATTCCCCGCGCTCCAGGTCCAGCAGTCGCGGCCCTCTTCGCGCACGAAGCGGGCCAGAACCATGTCGTGCACTTCCGACGCGCCGGTTCAATCAGGCGGCCTTTCTCGCAATTCGCGCGACCTTGATGCGGTCCGCCCGTCGCATGGCCTGCGCGAGGTCATAGGCCGCCTGCAAGCGGAGCCAAGTTTCCGCGCCGCCGCCGAAAGCCTTGTCCAACCGGATTGCCATTCCCGGCGAGATGCCGGAGCGGGCGTTGACAATGTCCGACAGCTGCTTTCGGCTGACGCCCAGTTTCTTCGCTGCCTCGGTGATGCTTAGACCTAACGGTTCGAGGCAATCGTGGCGCACCGATAGCCCAGGATGCGGCGGATTCTTCATCGGCATGACCGGTCCTCCCTCACTTGATTCACTCAATGATAATCGAGCAGGTCGATGTCGCTGGCATTGCCGCCCTCGAACCGAAAGACGATACGCCAATTTCCCGAAACTGTTACCGACCAGAATCCAGCGAGATCGCCCTTGAGCGGATGCAGCCGAAAACCGGGCAGGTCCATATTGCCGACCTCCGATGCCTCTTCCAGGCGCGCGAGGATCCGTTCGATCTTGGCTGTGTGATCCGGCAACGCCCACCTGTAACCACTCAGGTTACAATAGGCGGAGCCCAGAGGTGCACCTTATCCTGATATAGGGATTGGGATTACACCCTGTTCCCCGCGCTCCAGGTCCAGAAATCGCGGCCCTCTTCGCGCAGGAAGCGCGCCAGCACCATGGCGTGCACTTCCGAGGCGCCGTCGACGATGCGGGCGGCGCGGGAGGCGCGATAGATCCATTCCAAAATCGTATCCTTGGAATAGCCGCGCGCGCCGTTGAGCTGGATCGCGGTGTCGGCGGCGTTGTGCAGCGTGTCGGCGACGTGCACCTTGGCCATGGAGATTTCCTTGCGCGCGCGGTCGCCGCGGTCGAGCTTCCAGGCGGCGTGCATGGTGAGGAGCCGCCCGACCTGGATCTGCTGCGCCACCTGGCCGAGCTTTATTTGCACGCTCTCGCGGTCGGCCAGCTTGACGCCGAAACCTTCGCGGTCGTTGACATAGGCCTGGGCGATTTCGAGACAGCGCTTGGCTTCGCCGAGCCAGCGCATGCAGTGGGTGAGCCGCGCCGGGCCGAGCCTGATCTGGGTCACCTTCAGGCCATCGCCGACGCCGAGCAGCACGTTGTCGTCGTCGACTTCGAGGCCGTCGAATTCCAGCTCGCAATGGCCGCCGTGCTCTTCCGGACCCATGATCGGGATGCGGCGCACGATGCGCCAGCCCGGCTGGTCGCGGTGATAGAGGAAGGCGGTGAGCCCGCGCCGCTTGTCGTCGGAGGTGCGGGCGACGACGATGAAATGCGCCGCTGCGCCGGCGCCGGTGATGAACCATTTGCGGCCGCGGATCACCCATTTGCGGCCATGCCGTTCGGCGACGGTGCGGATCATGCTCGGATCGGAGCCGCCGCCGGGCGCCGGCTCGGTCATGGCGAACGACGACTTCGCCTTGCCCTCGACGACCGGCCGTAGCCACCATTCCTTCTGCGCCGGCGTGCCGACGCGGGCGAGGAGGCTCATATTGCCGTCATCGGGCGCCATGCAGTTCATCGCCAGTGCGCCGAAGATCGAGCGCGCCGCCTCCTCGTACATCACCGCCCACGACGTGATCGGCAGCGCCATGCCGCCGAATTCCTTGGGCGATTGCGGTGCCCACAGCCCGGCCGTTTTGGCCTTTTCCTGCACCGGCGCGAGGCGCTTGAGCGGAATGTTCTCGTGCTCGGAAAAATTTTCAGACTGGGCCTCGAGCGGCAGCACGTGCGCTTCGACGAACGCGCCGACGCGCTGGCGTAAATCCTCCAGTTCGGGAGAAAGGCTGAAATCCATGCCGGCGCCCCTTTCTTTCGCCGCTCGGTCTATCACCGTACCGTCATTGATAGCCGATCGCCCGCCTTGAACAAGCCGGGGAAAACCGCGATTGATTTATGTCAATGCGGCCATAGCTATTCGCATACCCAACCGGCCCGCGGTGTTATTGGCAACGAGATCGATGCAAAGGTGACAATCATGACCCGGATCGCCCTGGCAATTGCTCCATTGGCAACAATTTTGTGCTTTGCTCTCTCGCCCGCGAAAGCTCAAACCTATGGCAACGCACCGTGGTGCGCGGTGCGTGAGCTCGGCACCGGCGAGGTCCAGTGGGACTGTGAATATTATTCGGCCGCCCAATGCGCGCCGACGGTGGTGGCCGGCAATCGCGGCTTCTGCAACGTCAATCCGTATCTGCCGTACGTCGCCGGCCCCGGACCGCAGCCGCTGCCGGCGAGGCCGTACCACCACCACCGCCGCCATCGCCGGCATTATTGAGGCTGCCTGACCCAACCCTCCCGGGCATTTCGCCACACGATCGCTGAGTTTCCGCTCGTCTCCGCGCAAGCGGGGACCGAGTTCTGGATTCCCGCGTTCGCGGGAATGAGCGGGAGGAATTTATCGGCCGGATTCGCTATAACAGCGCCATGCTTGATCCCGGCACGAGCAAGCCGGCGCAATTTGCGCTCAACGCCGAGCAGATCGCGCTGCGCGAGGTGGCGCGCGCTTTTGCGGACGACTATTTTGCGCCGAACGCCTTGGCCTGGGACGAGGCCAAGCACTTTCCCGTGGCCGAGATGCGCAAGGCGGCCGAGCTCGGCATGGCCGGCATTTATGTCGCCGCGGACGTCGGCGGCTCGGGTCTGTCGCGGCTTGATGCGGCGCTGATCTTCGAGGCGCTCGCCACCGGCTGCCCGACGGTCGCGGCCTATATGTCGATCCACAACATGATCGCCTGGATGATCGACGCCAACGGCAACGAGGAGCAGCGGCAAAAGTGGCTGCCGCCGCTGTGCCGGATGGAGCTGTTTGCCAGCTATGGCCTGACCGAGCCGGGCTCCGGCTCCGACGCGGCGGCGCTCAAGACGCGCGCGGCGCGCGACGGCGGCGATTACGTGCTCAACGGACAAAAGCTCTTCATCTCCGGCGCCGGCTCAAGCGACCTCTACGCCGTGATGGCGCGCACCGGCGGCGACGGACCGAAGGGCATCTCGACGCTGCTCGTTCCGGGCGACGCACCCGGCCTGTCGCTCGGCGCCAACGAGCGCAAGATGGGCTGGAACGCGCAGCCGACCCGCGCCGTCACCTTCGAGAACGTGCGCGTGCCGGTCGAAAACCGCCTCGGCGACGAGGGCGCCGGTTTCAAGATCGCCATGGCCGGGCTCGATGGCGGGCGGCTCAACATCGCGGCCTGCTCGCTCGGCGGCGCGCAGGCGGCGCTCGACAAGGCGCTACGCTACATGAAGGAGCGCACGGCGTTCGGCAAGCGGCTCGACGAATTTCAGGCGCTGCAGTTCCGCCTCGCCGACATGGCGACAGCGCTCGAAGCTTCGCGCGCCCTCTTGTGGCGCGCCGCCGCGGCGCTCGACGCCAAGGAGCCGAATGCCGTCGTGCTGTGCGCCATGGCCAAGCGCTTCGTCACCGATGCCTGCTTCGAGGCCGCCAACCAGGCGCTGCAGCTGCACGGCGGCTACGGCTATCTGGCCGAATTCGGCGTCGAGAAGATCGTGCGCGATCTGCGCGTGCACCAGATTCTCGAAGGCACCAACGAGATCATGCGCCTGATCGTGGCGCGCAGCCTCGTCGGCCGATGAGCGACGCGGCTGTTTTGCAGGACGGCGACGTTTTGGTCCGCCAATACGGCGCACTGCGGCGGCTGACGCTCAATCGGCCGAAAGCGCTCAACGCGCTCACGCTCGATATGGCCGTTACCATGACGCAATGGCTGCGCGCCTGGGCCGGCGACGATGCGGTCGGCGCGGTGCTGATCGATGGCGCCGGCGACCGCGGCCTGTGCGCCGGCGGCGATCTGCGGGCGCTCTACGACGCAGTCAAGATCAACGATCCGCTGCCGGCAAAATTCTGGGCGACCGAATATAAGCTCGACGTCCTGATCGCGCGCTATCGCAAGCCGGTCATCGTCGTCATGGACGGCCTGACCATGGGTGGCGGCGTCGGTATTTCGGCCCATGCGGCGCACCGCGTGGTGACCGAGCGCTCCGCCATCGCCATGCCGGAAGTCGGCATCGGCTATTTTCCCGACGTCGGCGCGTCGTTTTTGCTGGCACGGACACCCGGCCTGGTCGGCATGCATTTGGCTTTGACCGGCGAGCGCATCGGCGCCGCTGATGCGATCTATTGCGGGCTCGCCGATGTTCATATTCCCGCGGCCACGCTGGTCGCGCTTTCCGGACGGCTTGCCGATTGCCGCACCGCGCCTGAAGTGCGGGCGCGGCTCGGGGAACTGTCGACACCGCCCGCTGCCGGCGAAATGGAAGCGGCGCGGCCATGGATCGACGCCTGCTACGGCGCCGAGACGGTCGAAACCATTTTCGCGCGGCTGCAGAGTAGCAAACGCGACGAGGCGCAGGCGGCGTTCGAAACGCTGCTGAAAATGTCGCCGACCTCGTTGAAGATCACGTTGCGCAACATCCGCGCGGCGTCATCATTCAGCGAAGTCGAGGACAGCTTCCGGCAGGATTACCGGATTTCGCTTGCCTGCATCGCCGCGCATGATTTCATCGAGGGCATCCGCGCCGCTATCGTCGACAAGGACCGGCATCCGGTGTGGCGGCCGGACAGTGTAGAATGGGTCACGTCCGAAATCGTCGAGCGCCACTTCCGACCACTCGGCGATCTGGAGCTGACCTTCATCGATTGAAAAGAGGACACCATGGCGACCATCGGATTCATCGGTCTCGGCAACATGGGCGCGCCGATGGCGGCCAATCTGGTCAAAGCCGGCAGCCACGTCCGCGGTTTTGATCTTGCGGCGGCATCACGCGACGCGTCCGCTCGTGACGGCGTGCAGATCGTCGCCAGCGCCCGGTCGGCGCTGGAGGATGCCGAGGTCGTCATCACCATGCTGCCGGGCGGCGAGCAGGTCTTGTCGGTCTGGGACGACATCATCTCGGCGGCACGGCAGGGCACACTGTTCATCGATTGCTCGACCATCGATGTAGCGAGCGCGCGAAAGGCGCATGCGCTGGCGGCGGCGCGCGGCATCGCCACGCTCGACGCTCCGGTGTCCGGCGGCGTCGGCGGCGCCAGGGCGGCGACGCTGACCTTCATGGTCGGCGGCTCGGCCCACGCCTTCGCGCGCGGCAAGCCGGTGCTCGAGCGCATGGGCAAACGTATTGTCCATTGCGGCGAAGCCGGCAACGGCCAAGCCGCGAAAATCTGCAACAACTTGATTCTCGGCGCCTCGATGATCGCGGTCAGCGAGGCGTTCGTGCTCGGCGAAAAGCTCGGCCTGTCGCATCAGGCGCTGTTCGACGTCGCATCCGCCTCGTCCGGCCAATGCTGGTCGCTGACCAGCTATTGTCCGGTGCCGGGCCCCGTGCCGACGAGCCCGGCCAACAACGACTACAAGGCGGGCTTCACCGCGGCGCTGATGCTCAAAGACCTCAAGCTCGCCGCAGCGGCCGCCGATTCGGTCGGCGCCCGGACTGCGCTCGGCGCTCATGCGGCTGAGATTTATCAATCGTTTGCGGAACGCGGCGAGGCCGCGAAGGATTTTTCGGCCATCATCAATTTCGTGCGCGCGCAGTTGGAGAAGTGCTGAAGCGACCCGGCGTATCCGGCTGGCCCTCGCCGCTATGCCGCCGAGCGGAACGTCGCCTCGCAGAATTCGACGCCGATCTCGGTTGCCGACCGCCACGCCACCCGGCAGGAGCGCATGGTGTGGGCGGCATCGAACGTCAGGCCGAATTTATCAGGGATCGAGCAGGTGCTCACCAGCGCCAGCCGCGCGCCGAGCGAAGAAATATCGCGGAC
>JASHPU010000299.1 GCA_030037885.1 Xanthobacteraceae bacterium
TCGTCGCGTTGCTCAAGCCGAAATGGCTGCGCATCGGCGGCTATTTCCATCCCCGCGGCGGCATGCCGATCGACGTGTTCTGGCAGGCGGGAAAGCTTCCCGCCGACGTCTGGGCGCCTGACCAGGGCGTCGCCGCCTACCGGGCGCGATAGCTGTTTCCCGCGCGATCTCGGTCGAACGCCGGCTTGAACCGCGAGGATCACGCGCCGGTTCGGAGCGCTCCCTTCAGCGCAGCAATGAGCCCACGGACCTCCTGCGCGGGATCGGCAGCGCGCATCACGCCGCCCATCACGGCAATGCCGGAAGCGCCAGCGATGATCAGCTCGGCTACGCGCAACGTATTGATGCCGCCGATAGCCAGTACTGGCACGGGAGCAGCGCTGGCGATTTCGGTAAGACCCTTGCGGCCGATCTCGGGACCGTAACCCGGCTTGCTGGGTGTTTCGAAAGCGGGGCCGGCCAGCGCGTAGTCGACGTTAGCCGGGGCGATTGCTGCGACTTCGCCGACCGTATGGATCGAGATGCCGATGAGCTTGTGGCGGCCGAGCCGGGCGCGCGCAGCGGCTGCATCGGCGCCGGCCCGCAGATGCACGCCATCGGCGGCGGCAAGCTCAGCAAGCGCCGCCTCACCATGGATCAGCAGTCGAGCGCCTGCGGCGCGAATTTTCGGCAACAGCCGGCGGGCGAGTAGAACCTGTTCGTCGTCCGGCAAATCCTTTTCACGCAGGCTGACCCAGCGGCAGCCGCCCGCCAATGCCGCGGTGACGACTTCCGGCAGCGTGCGCCGCGCCTGCCGCCGATCCGTGACCAGCAAGAGCGGCGGGTCGGGTAATCGCAAGTGCCGGAGCGTGGTGCCAGTCACCTCACAAGCCGAATACGTCTTTGAAGAACCGCGCGGTGGCGAATTTGGATTCCACGTCGGTCCAATCTAGCGAAAATCGGCTGCTGTCGTCACCCGGCGGTGCCATGGTAGAAGCCGCAGCAATGAACCGTCCGCTCCGCCCGCAGCGCCCGCCCCGCATTTCCTTCGTGTCGCTCGGCTGCCCGAAGGCGCTGGTCGATTCCGAACGCATCGTCACGCGGCTGCGCGCCGAGGGCTATGAGCTGGCGCGCGACCATGCCGGCGCCGACCTCGCTATCGTCAATACCTGCGGCTTCCTCGACAGCGCACAAGCTGAATCGCTCGCCGCCGTCGGCGCCGCCATGGCCGAGAACGGCAAAGTGATCGTCACCGGCTGCATGGGGGCGGAGCCGGAAAAAATCACCGCGGTGCACCCAGGCGTCCTCGCAGTGAGCGGCCCGCAGCAATATGAAAGCGTGGTCGACGCGGTCCATTGCGCTGTGCCGCGGCCGCACGATCCTTATGCCGATCTGATCCCGCCGCAGGGCATCAAGCTGACGCCGCGGCACTACGCTTATCTCAAGATTTCAGATGGTTGCAACAATCGCTGCACGTTCTGCATCATCCCAAAGCTGCGCGGCGACCTGGTTTCCCGGCCGGCCGCCGATGTTTTACGCGAGGCCGAGCGGCTGGTTGCGGCCGGCGTCAAAGAGCTTTTGGTCATCTCGCAGGATACGTCGGCCTACGGCGTCGACCTCAAGTATGCCGAAAGCCGATGGAAGGGCCGGCCGGTGCGGGCCAAATTCATCGACCTTGCCCGCGAGCTTGGCGAATTCGGCGTCTGGGTGCGGCTGCACTACGTCTATCCCTACCCGCACGTTGACGCGGTGATCGAACTGATGGCCGACGGCAAGGTGCTGCCGTACCTCGACGTACCGTTCCAGCACGCGAGCCCCGCTGTGCTCGAACGCATGCGCCGGCCTGCCGCGCAGGCGCGCACGCTCGAGCGCATCCGCAAATGGCGCGAGCAGTGCCCGAGCCTCACCCTCCGCTCGACCTTCATCGTCGGCTTTCCCGGCGAGACCGAAGCGGATTTCGCCGCGCTGCTCGAATGGCTCAGCGCAGCCGAACTCGATCGCGTCGGCTGCTTCCGTTACGAGGCTGTCGCCGGCGCCGCTGCCAATGCCCACGGCCATGCGGTACCGGAGCCGCTTAAGGAAGAGCGCTGGAACCGGCTCATGGCGCACCAGCAGGCCATTTCGTTCAAGCGGCTTGCGCGCAGAATCGGACGCAACGAGCGCGTCATCATCGACGAGGTCGGCCCGGCCGGTGCCAAGGGCCGTAGCAAGGGCGACGCGCCGCAAATCGACGGCGCAGTCTTCGTTACGAGCCGCCGGCCGCTACGTGTGGGCGAAATCGCCACCGTGAAGATCGAACGCGCCGACGCGTATGACCTCCACGGCGCGGTGGTCGGCTACTGATCCGGAACGTCGGGGCGCAAATCAGCCCCTGCTCCATTGCGCCGAATTCTGCGTGTTGGCGCCCGCCCCGCCGATGCGGCGAAGATGGCTAGACCGCAAGCGAAGGGCCTGCACGCCTGCATCCATGCCGGCGCCAAACTGAGCGGGGCGACGGTCTGCCGTTACCGGCATTGCGATGTGGCGCACGCCGAAGCCCTGTTGGCAGCGAATCGCGCTAAATATCAAAGAGCACTGATCGCGACTGACGGCGTCTTTTCCATGGACGGCGATTCGGCTCCGCTCTCGGACTTGTCGACGCTTGCGCAGCGCTTCGGCGCTTGGCTGTTGGCCGATGATGCGCACGGGCTTGGCGTAATCGGTGGCGGCCGCGACTCGAGCTTCACCAACGGCACTGCCGTGGATGTGCCGTTGCAAATGGGCACGCTGTCCAAGGCGGTCGGCGCCTATGGCGGCTATCTGTGCGCCTCGCAGCCGGTCGTCGATCTGATGCGCACGCGTGTGCGCACCTCCATCTATTCGACCGGACTGCCGCCGACGGCGCCGAAAGGCACCGCGCGGCTGTGCTTTGCCTTCACCGCGCAGCATCCGGACGCCGAGATCGAACGGCTTGCTGCAACGGAACGCCGTCGCCTGCTGGGGTCCTTTGCGCCGTGACCGCGATCTTCATCACCGCGACGGGGACCGATGTCGGCAAGACCTATGTGGCGGCGTCGCTGATCGGCCATTTTCGCCGCATGGGCCGCGTCGTGGAGGCCATCAAGCCGGTAGTGAGCGGGTTCGATCCGGCGCATGTGGCGGAGAGCGATCCGGGCGTGCTGTTGCGGGCGCTCGGTGCGCCCGTAAGCGCCGAAGCCGCAGAGCGCATTTCGCCTTGGCGGTTTCGGGCGCCGTTGTCGCCCGATCTGGCGGCGCGGCAGGAGGGCCGCGCCATTGATGTCGACGCCGTGATCGAATTCTGCCAAGGCGCCGTGGAGCGTCGCCGCGACCTCCTCCTGATCGAAGGGGTCGGCGGCATCATGGTGCCACTCGACGGCGAGCGCACCGTGCTCGATGTGATGATGGCGCTGCGGCTGCCGCTGATCCTGGTGACCGGCAGTTATCTCGGCACCATCAGCCATACCCTGACTGCGCTCGACTCGCTGTTCCGGCGCGACCTGGACATCTTAGCCGTCATCGTCAGCGAAACCGCGGGCTCGACCGTGCCGCTCGACGAGACGGTGGCTGCCATCGCCCGCTTCGCCGAGCCGGTGATCGCGCTGCCACGCAAGCGGCAAGATGATGAGCCGCCGGGGCGGCCGACGCCATTGTCTCGCATCTTCGACCGGGCGGGACGCCGCCCGAGCTGAAGTCCAAATCGTCTATTACCGGCAAATATTTAAGAGGAATACTTCACCTGCAGCATGGTTTCGGCCATGCCTTCCAGGTTGAACAAGGCATGGAGCGCGATGGTGAGCAGCGTCGAGCCCGAGCGCCAGCGCACCCAGCCGAGAAACAGGCCGGCGACGAAAATCTCCGACATCCCGGTCCAGTCGTATTGCAGGTGCGGCGCGGCCCATAACAGCGCGATGACCACGATCGCCGGCCAGGCCGAGCGCTCCGAGCAGACGAAGCCGCGGAACAGAAAACCGCGAAACGTGATCTCCTCGCCAGCCGGCGCCACCAGCACGGTGGCGAACCAGAGGAGCGGCAGCCAGCCCTCGGCGGCGGCGCTGGTATACGACACGTCCTGAAACGGCGAGACAAGCGGGCGGCCGCTTGCTACCAGCAAGAGATCGGTGACCCCGATGATGACGACGATGCCGATCACGCCAATCGCCAGCGCGCGCAACTGCGGTGGCACCAGCGCTAAATACGCGATCGGATCGGCCCCCTTGAGCCGCACCGCCATGACCAGGATAGCGACCTGGACCGGATTGAGCACGAGCACGGACAGGGTGACGAGCGTGCCGTCAAATGGCTCGCTTAGGAGTGCGCCAACATCGCCGTGGGTCCACCACACCAGCACCACCCAGGCGGCGATCTGGGCGACGACGAAGGCTGCGAACGCCCAGCCGAACGTCGCCAGATACGGCCACGCTGCGCGCGCCGGCTTTGCCAGGAAGTGCGGAAACTTCATGCCGGCGCGACCATGCGGCTGGCACTGCTTCGCCGCTCACGGCACCAGGATCGACGACCCGGTGGTGGCGCGGCTTTCCAGGTCGCGATGCGCTTTCGCTGCGTCGCGCAGCGGGTATTTCTGATTGATCGGAATCTTGACCGCACCGCTGCTGACCACCGCGAACAGATCGTTGGCGATGGCGAGCAAATCCTCGCGCTTGGCTGCATAAGTGTTGAGCGTCGGCCGGGTGACGAACAGCGAACCTTTGGCCTGCAGGATATTGATGTTGAAGGCGTCGATCTGGCCGGACGCACTGCCGAAGCTGACGAACATGCCGAGCGGCTTGAGGCAATCGAGCGACGCCGGAAACGTCGCCTTGCCGATGCCGTCATAGACCACGTCGCAAAGTTTGCCGCCGGTGATCTCCTTGACGCGGGCGGCGAAATCCTCCTCGCGATAGAGGATCGTGTGGTGGCAGCCGTTGGCCTTGGCGAGCGCCGCCTTCTCCTTCGATCCGACCGTGCCGATGACGGTGGCGCCGAGATGGTTGGCCCATTGGCACAGGATGAGGCCGACGCCGCCCGCGGCCGCGTGCATCAGCACATTCATGCCCTTCTCGACCTTGAAGGTGCGGCGCAGCAGGTACTCGGCCGTCATGCCCTTGAGCATCATGGCGGCGGCCTGCTCATAGCTGATGCTGGGCGGCAGTTTGACGGCGCGGTCGGCCGGCAGCAATCGCTCGGCGGCGTAGCTGCCCAGGCCGGCGACATAGCCGACCCGATCGCCAGCTTTGAGGTCGGAAACGCCAAGCCCGACTGCCACGACCTCGCCGGCGCCCTCGTTGCCGGCGACGAACGGCAAGCCGACCGGCGACGGATACATACCCATGCGGAAATAGGCGTCGATGAAATTGACGCCGCAGGCATGCTGCTTGACCCGCACTTGCCCCGGCCCGGGCGCGCCGATCTCGATGTCCTCGTAGGTCAAAACTTCGGGCCCGCCGGTTTTATGCACGCGCACCGCAGCGACCATTTCGCTCTCCTGTTACGTCCGCTTCCCGGCGGGACGCGCGATCATAGATAGTCCGCGAAGCGACGCAAGGCATCAGTCGCCACGCGCGCAAGGTCGACGATCCCGGCAGCGGTCGCGATCTTGTGAAGGGATTTTCTTAACTCCGGCGCCATCCGTTGAACCTAACCTCCCAAGGATTGCGTATCTTGAGCCGACGCTGGTCAAGTCTCGCAGCCCAAATGTCCGCCAACGTGCGATGATGGGGCGAGAATATGTCGGTATTTCCGTCGCCAAGACGAGGTATGCCATGCTGCGCGGCGCGCTTGCGACATTGCTGGTTTTGCTCGCTGGACATGGCGCGTTGGCCGCCGAGGTCCGCATCGCGGTCCCCAAACCCTATCTGCAAGACACCTTTTTGAAATCTCTACTCGATTCGAGGGAATTGGCCGCCGTCGGCATCAACCCGGTGGCGTTACCCACCACGACCGAGCAGGAGGCCATGGCTGCGGTGAACTCCGGGGCCGCCGCGTTGAGCGTCTTCAGCGTTGCCGAGGCGGACCGCCGCGCCTTGGAAAAGTCCGGCTCGGAAGCGGCACTGCTATCGCAACCGTTTTTGTTCAAGTCGGCCGAAGAAGTCGTGACGATGCAGAAGTCGTTTCTCGGACAGGCCGCGCTCACCGATGCCGGGCGGTCCGGTCTTTTCCCTTTGCAATTGTGGAAT
>JASHPU010000300.1 GCA_030037885.1 Xanthobacteraceae bacterium
ACCAGCTTCTGCTCGCCCAGATGCACGGTCACGGCGCCCTGGTCGGGCACAAAGCGCCATGGCAGGCCGGGCGCGACATTGGTGTCGAATGCCACCGTGATGGTCTGTTTGGAAATCTTGGCGGTATCGGCAGCGACCCGTTGCGTGGTCCCGGCGAGCCCGGTCGCAGCGCAGAACATGCGGTAGAGCGTCGGCGAGTAGGCGACCAGCACGCACATGATGCCGATCGCGACCACGCAGGGCGCGATGATCATCAGGTTTTTGCGCTGCCGACGTTCCATCTTCGATTACCTCTCGTCGGCGCCATTTTCCCGCTGGCTGCTGCCTTCGCGTGTCGGGCCGCGCCGAACGCTTGAGCATTCATAGTGTCCGCAGGACGATGGCGCTCTGCGACGCTTTGTCCGGATGAATACGTCATCCGGCGCACCTCGATTTTTTGAAGCCGAGCTGGCCCCCGTGGGATGTACGATTGATTATGGATTTCACTGGCCCTCCAGGGCGTGCTATTAATTGATCGATGTTCGGCCTGCGACAGTTTGTACGATCCGGGCGGTCGAGCCGTTTGCTCGCCCTTGGGATTGCCTATTCGCTTGTACTGCAAGCCTTGATGGCGAGCGTTGGGCTCGGCATGTCTGCTTTTGCGGCGTCCGGTCAGGGAAACCCTGCCATCATCTGCAGTCTAGCGTCAACGAGCGCGCCGGCGTCGCACAGCGGCCGCCAGAACCCCAATCCTTCACCGGCTTGTCCGTTTTGCTTCGTCGCAGCTCAGAGTCCCGGGCACATTGCGCTTATGGGTCACGTACCAGCGGTCCCGGCCTATGCCGGTCTGCTGACAGCCGCGGTATTGGACCAGATCGGCAACGGCAGGTTCGTTCCTGCGTCCCGCCGCACGGTCGGCGCTCCGCGCGCACCGCCGGCTTTCTCCGTTTGACGCTCGCAATCGCTCCGCTCCTGCGGAGCCGTCATCTGCGCTTTCGGAGGACATCATGCGCTTTCTATCCAAGCTCAGCTTAATGGCTGTGCTGCTCGCGGCCGTCCCGGCCGCTTTCGCCCAGACAGGCGGCACTTCCAACATCAAGATTGAACACCCATGGGCCCGGGCCACGCCAGCGGGCGCCACGACTGGCGCCGTCTACATGACGCTCGCCAACAAAACCGACACCGCTGATCGCCTCACCGCCGCGGCTTCAGACGTTGCCGGCAAGGTGCAGATACACGCAATGGCGGTCGTCAATGGCATCATGCAGATGCGGGAGCTTGCCGATGGGTTACCCATCCCGGCGAGCGGATCGGTGACGCTCAAGCCCGGCGGCTACCACATGATGCTGATCGGATTGAAGAAGCGGCTGATCGCGGGTCAAACGCTTCCGCTCACGCTCACCTTCGCCAAAGCCGGGACTATCTCCATCACCGTTCCAATACAGGCCATCGGGGCTACCCGAGGCGCCAACGGCAGCATGAGCGGAATGGGCGGAACGCAGGGTAAGAAGCCGGGTGGCGCCATGGAGATGAAGTGATGCGCGCGCGGCAGTGGATTATCATGGCCATCGCCGGCACCCTCGGGTTTGCCATGATGGCGCTCGTCATCACACTCACAATTGGGCAACGGCAAATTGCGCGCTCGGCCGGCACCGCCTCCATCGGCGGTCCGTTCACGCTGATCGACGACACCGGCGCGACGGTGACCGACAAGACGCTGTCCGGCAAACCCTACGCAATGTACTTCGGCTACCGATACTGCCCCGACGTTTGCCCGACGACACTCTTCGACCTGACGCGCTGGATCAAGGCGCTCGGGCCCGATGCCGACAAGCTCAACTACGTGTTCGTGACGGTCGACCCCGAACGAGACACGCCGAAGCTGATGCATGAATACCTGGAATCCTTCGACAGGCGCATCCGCGGCTTCACCGGCACGCCGGCACAGATCGCAAAGATCGCCCAGGAGTATCGCGTCTACTATAAGAAAATCCCGACCGGTGACGGGAATTATCTTATGAACCATTCGGCCATCATCTACCTGATGACCGCCGACGATAAATTCGACACGGTGATACCCTATCAGGAGAAGGACTCCGTAGCGATTGCCAAGCTAAGAGAACTTGCGGCGACGGCGCCATCTTCCTGATTGCAGCTTCCCGAGTATTCGTTGCTCGAATGAAGTTCGCCGCCAAAGGCCTTCTGCAATACTACACATCTCCATTGCAATGAATTAACAGAACAGAATGAACATAAGGCTTCTCTCGCGCGTCGGGCTGTTACGACTGTCGCTGCTTGCCATCATTGTCGGCGTCGTCACCGGCTTCGGCGCGGTTGCCTTTCGCGCGCTGATCGGCCTGTTTCACAACGTCGCCTTTCTCAGGCTGTTCAGCTTCGTTTATGACGCCAGCGCCTTCACGCCGCCGAGCCCGTGGGGCCCATTCGTCATTCTGGTTCCGGTCATAGGTGGACTCTTCGTCACCTTCCTGATCGTCAAGTTTGCTCCCGAGGCGCGCGGCCACGGCGTGCCCGAAGTGATGGATGCGATCTACTACAAGGAAGGCTCGATCCGGCCGGTCGTCGCCTTGATCAAGTCGCTGGCCTCGGCGCTGTCGATCGGCACCGGCGCCGCCGTCGGGCGCGAAGGTCCGATCATCCAGATCGGCGCCGCGCTCGGTTCCACGCTCGGCCAGTTGATTCATATGGCGCCGTGGCAGCGGATCACGCTGGTTGCCGCCGGCGCGGGCGCCGGCATCGCCGCGACCTTCAATACGCCAATCGGCGGAGTGATGTTCGCGATCGAACTGTTGATGCCGGAACTGAGCGCACGCACCTTTCTCCCGGTCGCGCTGGCCACCGGCACGGCAACGTTCGTGGGTCGCATCTTCTTCGGCATTCATCCGGCTTTCGCCATTCCGGCTACGCTGTTGACGTCGCAACAGCCCGCCACCCTGTCGGCGCTGCTCTTGTTTGCCCTGCTCGGCGCTTTGATCGGCATTGCCGGGACGGCGTTCATCCGTGGACTGAGCCTGGCCGAAGATGTCTTCGACAAAATCAGAAATCCGTATCTGCGCAACGCCGCCGGGATGCTGCTGCTCGGCGTTCTGATCTATGCGCTGTTGCGGGCCGCCGGCCACTATTTCGTCGAAGGCGTCGGTTATGCCACCGTCCAGGCCGTCCTCAACGGCGATCTGCAGTGGCCGGCGCTGCTCTTGATGCTGTTCGTCGCCAAGTTGCTTGCCACCTCGTTGAGCTTGGGCTCGGGCGCCTCGGGCGGCATCTTCTCACCTTCGCTGTTCATGGGAGCGACGATCGGCGGCGCCTTCGGCGCTGCGATAACGGCCATGCATCCGATAGCCGGCGTCGGCGCAACAACCGGCGCGGTCATCGGCATGGCGGCGATGGTCGGCGGCGGTACGGGGGCGGCAATGACCGCCGTGACCATGATCTTCGAAATGACGCGGGACTACGACCTGGTGATGCCGAGCATCGTCGCCGTAGCGCTGGCGATCGGCGTGCGGCGCCTCCTTTCAGTGGAGAATATCTATACCATCAAGCTCGTCGGCCGCGGCCATTTCGTGCCGAAGGCGATGCACGCCAACATGTTCCTGGTCCGTCACGCCAGTGACGTCATGGAACGCGACGTGGTGGTGAGGCCCGCCGACGCCGATCTCGATGAATTCCTGCGCCAGCACGGCGCCGCAGCGGGTTTCAAGCACGTGGTCGTGGCACGCGGCAATCACATCGTCGGCGTGGTCCGCATCAATACCGGAATCCGCCGCGGCATCGAAGCCGCCTACTCCGGCGTTACCATGGCCGCGGTGGCGCAGCGCAATTTCACGCTGGCGCGCGAAAACGACATCGTGTTCGACATCGTGCAGCGGATGTGGCGGCGCGACGCCGCCATGGCGGTGGTCATGAAGACCGGCGGTCGCGGCAGAGCGTCGGAGGTCGTCGGCATCATCTCCAAGGAGCACATCGCCGATTCGGTCGCCGACAGCATCAAGCCGTTCGGATGACAGCGAACCGTTTTTCTTCGCACGCCGCCCGGGTCGTTTGCCGGCGCGCGTTACGAGGGCGTGGTCTCGGCCGGCGCGTCGATGTCCGGGGCGAGCGGCGCTTCGTCGGCGCGGGCGAAAGCGGCGTTGAGCGCGTCGAGGATTTTGCGAATGAGATCGCCGCCCGCGGCGTCGCGGATTTCCTGCAGCGGAATGCCGGCCGCGACCGCATCCTTGCGACAGTCGGTGGCGAGCCGCACGGCCTCGGCCAACCTCAGCACCGCCGGCAACGC
This sequence comes from Xanthobacteraceae bacterium, assembly GCA_030037885.1. Taxonomy (GTDB): domain Bacteria; phylum Pseudomonadota; class Alphaproteobacteria; order Rhizobiales; family Xanthobacteraceae; genus BOG-931. Next base: position 4,271 of record JASHPU010000300.1, read on the forward strand.
CTTGACGTGCTGCGCGAACCAGAGCATCAAAAAGTCGTCTGCACGGTCGCTCATTGAGCCGCCTTCGCGCTGCCTTCCCGACATCGCGTTGCCGATTACCGCTCCGGCGCATGGCAAAATTCCGCAGCCATGGTGTCGGAACGAAGGCTCGCCGCCACACGCGAAACGTGCGGCGCCCGCGCTTAAGCATCTGTTGACCAGAACGCCGCATCGCAGGGCCGGCCGCACGCCTGCGGGCGCCACCTCATCACGCTGTGGACGTTGTCTGAGCACCGGCGGCCTTCTGGCGAGAAGCCTCGGCCGTGCCGGCCGGGGCTGCTCTCACGGCACACGTTCCCCCTCCCCGGCCCGCGTCAAACCCGAAGTCTTGCGCCGATCCGGCCGCATTGACCGGAACAAAAATTCGGGCCGCGCGTTTGTGCCTGCATCGACTTTCCATCCGTTCTCGCATGGCACGGATGACGGGAGGCATTGCGATGAGTTTCCTGCGCAAAGGCGGCCATCATCTCATTCCCATTCACCCGGACAACGCCGCCGGCAACGACTGGATCGTCCTGCTCGAGGCCAACACCATCGTCGGCGCGCCCGGCGGCAGGCTCCGAGTCGCAATGACGACCAAGGAGCGCAAGATCGTCAAACGATTGAGATCGTTCCGGCGCAAGCTGTTTCTGGTGATCGACGGCTACGATCCGCGCATCCACACTTTGTATTTTTGCCCACAATTGTACAAACACGACGGCGATGATCGCCTGGTGCCGCTGGAAGGCGACGAGATCGGCCTCTTGGTGGCGCAGGCGCTCGAGGGCAACGTCAAATCCCGGCTGCCATGGTACGAGCCGACCGACGAATTGCCGGTCGAGCCGATTATCGCCGGCGAAATCGTCAAAGATTTCGACACGCTCGTGGTCGACAAGACGCCGAAACGGCCGGTGGCGCTGCTGCGATCCGCGGCGGAGTAAAGCCGCGGGGCTCGTGAATTTCTCCGGCCCGCCGCCACGCGGCGGCACGGCGTTGCGCCTGAGCAGCAGGGTCCCACGCGATCGGATCGATCGACGCGCGCCCGTTCGGCGCGGGCCGCCCGGCCTCTCGTCGCCTCAAGACGCCGCGCAACAAGGGCGGTGAATAGCGGGAGTTGTGGGGACAATTCCGCGGCAGCCGTCCGAATCAAGCGCAATCGTCGTACCGTGACGCCAGAGTTGAGAACCGCGCACGCGGAAAGGATTCAACCATGTCGTCAACCGAATACGCCATGCCGGACCAGAATCGACTCTACATCGGCGAAGGAGTCGTCATAAAGGGCGAAGTTGCGGTGCCTGATACGCTGGTGGTGTGCGGCACGGTGGAGGGCGACGTCTCGGCCGGCAATCTGATCGTCGGCGAAACGGGTACGCTCAAAGGCAAGATTACGGTCGCCGAAAACGCCGAGATTTACGGCAGGGTTTCCGAAAAGCTCGATGTCAAAAGCCTGTTGATCCTGCGCGCACCCGGCCGGGTCGAGGGCCATATCAGCTACGGCCTGCTGCAAATCGAACAAGGCGCCAGCATTGCCGGCGGGCTTAGTTCCATCGAGCGGCGGCCGGAACAGAAGCCGACGAAAATCGACCTGTATCCCAAACCGGATCAGAAAGCCGCAAAACCGGAGCCCTTGATCGGCAACGGGACCAAGCATCCCGGCTTGGCGGCCGTGGAGCCGCCGCGCGCGGTGCCGCCGTCCTCCGCGCCGTGACTTGCGCCTGCGTTTTTGCCGCCCGCGTGCAACGTTCGGTAAAGGTCCCTGAATCTCCGATTCCGGGAATGTTTGATGGCCAAGCGAGCCGTCATTATCGTGGGCGCCGACAAGGGCGGGGTCGGAAAAACCACCGTCACGCGCACGCTGCTCGACTATTTCTCCGCCCATCAGGTGGCGACGCGGGCCTTCGACACCGAATGGCCGAATGGAACGCTCAAGCGGTTCCATCCCGGCGATACGCGCGTGATCGACGTCGCCCACGCGGCGCACCAGATGACGATTTTCGACACCATCAATTCGCCCGACGCCGTCACCGTCATCGACATGCGCGCCGGTTCGTTTTCGCCGACGCTGCAGGCGCTGCGCGACATCGGCGTCCTTGAACTGGCAAAAAGCGGATACCTTACGCTCACCGTGTTCCATGTCCTCGGCGCTTCGCTCGCGTCGATCGGCGAGATCGCCGAGACGACGTCACGGCTTGGCGATGCCCGGTATTTCGTGGTGAAGAATTTCATCAACGACGCGCATTTCTTCGACTGGAACCAGGCGACGTCGTCGTCCTACTTCAAACACATCGACGGCGCCGCGCAGATCGTCATTCCCAAGCTCGCCGAGCTCGCTGCCGAGCAGGTCGACCTGGCCGGCGTTCCCTATCTGAGCTTCGTTGCCAACAAGAACCAGGTCGGCGAGCCGGCGGCTTATTCGTTCGTGCTGCGCGGCTACGTCCGTCACTGGCTGGCCAGAGTATGGGCGGAATACGACCGCATCGGTTTATTGAATCTCGTCACCGCGCGCACTGCCGCGGCCGCCGTCGGTAAAGTCCCGGCCAGCGCCTAAGGCCAACTGATTTCTCGTCATTGCGGGGCCGAGCCAACGGGTCCGGCCCGAAGTGGCCGGCCCGATGACAAGCTCCGCGAGGAACCCGGAATCCATAACCCCGGCGCAGGGCTTATGGATTCCGGACTCGCCGCTTCGCGGCGATCCGGAATGACGAGGTCATCGCAGCCTACGCCGCCTGCTTCAGCAGGTTCGGCGCGGCCGGCGGCTCGGCGGTGCTCGGCGCGACCGGGCGGCCCCGAAGCGCGCCGATTTCGGCCAGCAAGCGCGCCAGCTCTTTGCGTGCGCCCTCGAGCGCGCCTTCGGCGATCGAGCGGTCGAGCTGCTCGCGTTGCAGCTGCGCCTGCAGATCGTCGATGCGGACCTCGTGAGAGCCGCGCGCGGCGTTGAGCTCGTCCTGCAGCCTGGTGACGAGGTCGCTCTGCTCGCCGATCTGCTGCTGCGCCTGCTTTTGCGCGACTTCGCGCTCGTTGACGACCTGGATCAGCTTGCGCCCATGCTCCGTCAGTGCGGCGCGCTCATCCTCAAGGGCCTTGATTTGCGCCTCGCGCTCGGCGAGCGCGACCGCCGCGGCGCCGAGCTTTTCGGCCGTCGCGTCGTGTGCGGTCGAAGCCTCGATCAAGCGGCGTTCGAGAGCGCGGATTTCATCGGCGCGCGCGGCCAGCGCCTGACGCGCTTCGTTGAGCAGACTCTCGGTGAGGTCGGAACGGGCTTGAACGGTCTCCAGCCGAGAGCCCAGCACGTTGAGTTTGTCGCGATGCTGGTGCACCGCTTCGTCGAGCGTGGCGGCAAGCTGGGCACGCTCGGCCTGCGCCTCCGCCAGGCTGCGCTCCATGGCCTTGAGCCGGGCCTGCGCCGCAGCGTGCGCCTTCTCGCTGTCGCTCAGCCGGCGCGCGGTCGCCGCCAGCTCGTTGAAGGTCTTGTCGAGCGACGCCTGCACCGCAACCTGCTCCCGCTTGGTCTGCTTGGTCTGCTGCTGGACCGTCTGCAACTCGGCTTCCAGCTGGACGATTTGCTGATCGGCCGCGGCGGCGCGCTCGCCAAGACGAAGGCTTTCGGTGCGTCCCAGCTGCAGGTCGGCGGCCTGCCGCTGCGCCAGGTTTTGCAACTCGGCGGTACGCGTGCGGTGCTCAGCCAGCTCGGCAAGCTGCCTGGCGTTGTTTCGTTCCAGCGCGGCCATGTTTTGCGTGGCCGCCGCGGCCACATCCTGCAGCCGCGCGCATTCGGCCTTGAACGCCGCCGCCTTGTTCTGAACAGCGGCCAGATCGTCGCGAAGCTTGGTGCAGACGTGCTGCGCGTTATTGAGCGCGCGCTGCAGGATCAGCTTTTCGCTTTTGGCTTCCTCGTAACCGCGCAACGCGCTGGTGACGGGATCGAGCAGTTTGGCGATCGACAGCTTGATGGTGTCAAGCTCGGCGATCTTGCGCTCGGCGTCGAGCAGAAGATTGCGGACCGCTTCAGTCTCTTCGCCAAGCTTGGCCGCGATCGGAACAAACAGATCCTCATCGAGCTCGACGATCTTGTGCGGCGCAGCGTCGGCGGCCGGCGGCGCGATTGTCAGCGGCGCGCTTGTCGGCGGCTCGGCGGCGGATTGTGCCGCGTTGCGGGACTCGGATTTGCGGCCGAGCAAGGTGACAAATCTGGACATGAGGTTGTCTCCTCTGGCACCGATGCGCCCGGTGGAGGCGACGCCTGGATCACTCCGTCCTTTGGTTACCAAATCCTTGATTTGAAAAGGTTAACGGATTGTTAACCGACGCCGGGCGTCATTCGCCCGACCCGCCGACCACTCACACGATTGTCCCAGCGCAGGGGTTGTGGAGCGGTTCAGCGTCGCCCTTGCGCATGATGCGTCTCCGCCAGCAATGACTGGACGCGTTGCACGATCGCCCTGAGGTCGAACGGCTTGGCAAAGAACGCATCGGCGAGGCCGTCCACCTCGTGCCCGGCCGGCTGGCCGGACGACACGATCAGCTTCAGGCCGGGGCGCGCCGCCCGCGCAATGTGCGCCAGCGCCAAACCGTCCAGTTCGCTCGGCATGCGGATGTCGGTGAGCAGCAACTGGACCGGCAGCGAACTCTGCAGCACGCGCAACGCGTCGTCGCCGTTCGACGCCTCGATGACGTTGATGCCTTGGGCCCGCAAGGCATCGGCGACCATCAGGCGAATGATAATTTCGTCTTCAACGACCAGGACGGTCGTCTTGTCCTGTCCGGGCCGGGGCTCGTATGCGACTTCGACACTCACCATCACCGCCTGCAGTCCCGACCGCTCCACATGCTGCGCAATATGCATCGCGGCATGGCCGCCACGTTCTCCGACACTCCGGCGACCGAGGTCCGGCTGAAGCCGCGGGACGGCGCGATAACGGCCCATTGGCCGGATTTGTTCCGCGCCGCCGCAGCGCACCGGGCAGCGCCGGCACGCCGGCGCGTGCTTTATCAGGCGCCCTATTTCATAATGGCGCATGGGCTTCGACACCCGCAGCACGGCGGTTGCAACCGCAGATTTATACGCCTTCGTCTCGCACCACGCGGCCATTGTTGCAGCGATGTGGGGGGCGGTGATGTTAGTAACCCGCTCGTCCCCGCCAAAGCGGGGACCCAGTTTCTCTGCTAGACACAGGACGCGCATCTGGATTCCCGCTTTCGCGGGAATGAGCGGACAACGGTAGCGGGCCGAACGAGGGAAACGCGATGGTCTCCGAACAGCAATTCAAATTCCTGCGCTCGATCGATACGCCGACCGTGTGCAACCTGATCGAGATCGTGGCGCCGGAGCGCCGCGGCGCCGGCTACACGGCGGTGCACCTGCACTGCCCGTTTCCCGACCTGCCGCCGATGGTCGGCTTCGCCAAGACGGTGACGATCCGCGCCCGCGACAAGGTGGGCGGGCCGGGCTACATGCAAAAGCGCATGGACTATATGGATTACGTCGCCGGCGCGCCGCAGCCGGGCGTGGTCTTGATCCAGGATCTCGACGAGCCGCCGGGCTACGGCGCGTTCTGGGGCGAGGTGCAGACCAACGTGCACAAGGCGCTCGGCTGCCTCGGCACCGTGACCAACGGCTCGATCCGCGATATCGCGGCGGTGGCCGAAGGCTTTCAGATGCTGGCCGGCTCGTTCGCGCCGTCGCACGCTTACGTGCACGTGGTCGAATTCGGCCTGCCGGTGACGATCCACGGCATGGCGGCGCAGAGCGGCGACCTCATCCATGCCGACCGCCACGGCGCCGTGGTGGTGCCGGCCGACAAGATCGACGCCATGGCGGCGGCGCTCGACGGCCTGATGAAACAAGAGGCGCGCATCATCGCCGCGGCGAAATCCGGCCAAGGCGTCGAAGCCATCAAGGCGGCGTTCCGGGGGTGAGGAGACTCATCCTCCGCTCATTCCCGCGAAAGCGGGAATCCAGGCGTAATTCTCTTGCTCGGGTTGGGGTGCATGCGAACTGGGTCCCGCTTTCGCGCATAGGCGCTAACATAGGCCTGTTTCCCGGATGCGGTGCAGCGCCCTGGAAACGCAGCTATGTTAGCGCCTATGCGCTTTCGCGGCGACGAGCGGAAGCGGGTGCTCGACATTCCGATATCCGACTCACTCGTCCGCACTCGGATGCCAGTGCGGCTCGTAGCCGGCGGCCAGGACGGCGAGCATCGCCGGCGGCGTGAGCACGTCGAGCAGGCCGCGGCGCGGACGTTTGCGGCGCGCGTCGTAGCCCTCCGGCATCCAGTGCAACAGCACGTTGCCGCGCACCGCGAACGCCTCGCCGTCGAGCGCGACGAAGGCGCCGTCCGGCAATGAATCGATGGCGCGCCGGTGCAAGCGCTTGGCGTGGCCGGCAACGCGTTCGTCGTGCAGCACGGCGTCCATGGCGCCGGCCGTGGGCTGCGCGCGCAGCCGGCGCGCCCGCCGCCAGGCTTCCGCCAAGCGCAGCGCATCGGCGCGGCGGCATTCGAAGCACGGCCGGTGCCCGGCCGCGAGCGCCGTCGGCTCGTCGAGAAAAAACAGCTCGGTGTAAAAGCGGCCCCAGACGTCGCGCTGCCGGCCACGAAAATCGAGCACGCAGCAGATCCATTGCCGCGACGCCCAGCGCCGCGCCGTCAGCGTCTTGGCGTCAGTATGAAACCGCCCGCCCCGGTTGCCCATAAACAAGCCGCGCGCCGGCGTTGCGAAAAGTTCGCCGAACGGATTGACGCGATTTTGCAGCGGCATTTTTTTGTTGACCTCATCCTGAGGTGCTCGCCCGCAGGGCGAGCCTCGAAGGATGTAGGCCGAGGCGTCCTGGCCTGCATCCTTCGAGGACCGAAACGCCACTATAATTGAGGCGGTGCGCTGCTCGAATGCGCAAAATGCTTCAGCAGAGCCGCCTGGGGAGTCATGTGCTGCCGCTGGCGACGTGCCGGTCGGAAACTTATTGGCGGTCCTGGACCCCGTTCTCGGGATGGCGCCGCCATTCCAGGAACTGGGCATAGAGCTGTTCGACGTCTTTGTCGGACAGATCGGCGTTTCCGCGCTGTGCCATGAAGTCCTTGAAATCTGCGAGTGAATAGGTCACCGCCGCTGACGCGGATTGCGTCGTTGTCAGGGCTCCTTGTGGCGATGAGCCGTTGCGGCCGCGCAAGAACCAGCACTTATGCTGTGTCGTCCGGTCCGTGCGATAATACCAGTGACTATTCGGCGGAGCGGACGAACCCGGAGCGGTAAGACAATCGGCGGCGCGCGCGCTGCCAGCCGATCCGACGGCACCCAAGATCGCGACCAGGAACGCAGAGACAAACGCTGTTGAACCGATCGGCAATCGAATTTGTTCTGCCATGATGATTGCCATCCCCTTCCATCATCGGCGAGCAAATTTCTTCGCCAAATTGGATCACAATGCGATGCAAACTCGGCAATCTTGCGGTGATTGCCAATCGGATTACGGCACGCAAATTGGCGCTCCAATGCGGCGGCGACCGAATGTCGGTTTTGCGTCTCATTCGACCGCCGCAGCCGAGACTGCCTTGCAGTTGATCTCCGCTTCGCCGCCAGGCGAGCGCAGAGGATTTGACGACGAGGCTGCGGCGCCGCTCACTGCGGCTTGATGCCGGCGAAGCGCACGACCTTGGCCCATTTCGCCGTCTCGGCAGCGATGAATTCGGCAAAATCGTCCGGCGAGCCGGCAAACTCCTCGCCGCCCAGGTCGTGCAGCCGCGCCTTGAGTTTCGCATCGGCCAGGCCGGCGTCGATCTCGCGGTTGAGCCTCGCGATGATGTCGGCCGGCGTGCCTTTCGGCGCGCCGATGCCGAACCACGCCGTCGCTTCGTAGCCGGGCAGGAATTGGCCGACCGGCGGCACGTCGGGCAGCACCGCCTGGCGCGTTGCGCTCGTCACCGCCAGCGCGCGCAGCTTGCCCGACCTGATGAATTCGAGCGACGACGGCAGCGGATTGAACGTCACCTGCACCTGGCCCGCGAGCAGGTCGGGAAACTGGCTCGAGCGATAATGCACCGCTACGAGATCGACGCCGGCCATCATCTTGAACAACTCGCCGGCGACGTGGTTGATGCTGCCGATTCCGGGCGTCGACATGTTGATCTTGCCCGGATGCGCCTTGGCATAGGCGATGAATTCCGGGATCGTCTTGGCCGGCACCGAGGGGTGCAGCATGACCACCGCCGGCACGCGGATGACGCTGGCGACCGGCGCGATGTCGCGCATGAAGTTGAAATTCAGATTGGTGTAGATCGATGCGTTGATGGCGTTGGTCTGCGTCACCCAAAGCAGCGTGTAGCCGTCGGGCGCCGCATGCACCACCGCGGCGGCGGCGATATTGGTGCCAGCGCCGGGCCGGTCCTCGATGACGAATTGCTGATGCAGCTGTTCGGAAAGCCATTGGCCGATCAGCCGCGCCGTGATGTCCGACGAGGTGCCGGCCGGAAAGCCGACGATGATGCGCGCCGGCCGCGACGGATAGGCTTGCGCGAGGGCGACACGAGGCAACGCCATCACCGCGGCCGTTGCAGCAGTATTTTGCAAAAAGTGTCTGCGCTGAAGTCGCATCGTCTTCTAAGCCCTGTTCTCCTCACCCTGAGGCGCTCGGCGCCAACGGGTCCGGCCTCCGGCCGGCCCGATGACAAGCTCCGCGCCGAGCCTCGAAGGGCGAGGCCACAGCGCCTCGGCCTGCATCCTTCGAGGGCCGCTTCGCGGCCGCCTCAGGATGAGGTCAACAATAAGCGGCCGCTGGTATAAAGTACCACAGCACGGGAGCACGAACTTATGACACGCAAGAAAATCGTCATCGTCGGCGCCGGCGCGGTCGGCGGCTATACGGGCGCCCATATGGTGGCCGCCGGCGAGGACGTGACCTTCATCGATCCGTGGCCTGCGCATGTCGAGCACATGCGCGCCCACGGCTTGCGCGTGACGCACGCGATGAAGGAGCCGGAATTTGCCGTGCCGGTGCGCGCGCTGCACGTCACCGACGCGCAGGCGCTGGCCAAGGAGCAGCCGGTCGACATCGCGTTTGTCTGCATGAAGTCCTACGACACCGCCTGGGCCACCATGCTGATCGCGCAATATCTCGCGCCCGACGGCTATGTGGTGTCGCTGCAGAACTGCATGAACGAGGCGACCGTGGCCGGCGTGGTCGGCTGGGGCAAGACGCTCGGCTGCATCGCAAGCTCGATCACGGTCGGCCTGCCGGAGCCCGGCCACGTGCACCGCGGCGCCGCCAAGCACGGCGCGGCGCACACCGTGTTCCGCACCGGCGAGGTGCACGGCCGCATCACGCCGCGCGCCGAGGAAATCTGCCGCCTGGTCGGCTACGCCGACAGCGCCAAGGTGACCAACAATCTGTGGGGCGAGCGCTGGTCGAAGCTCGTGGCCAACGCGATGCAGAACGGCTTGTCGGCCTGCACCGGGCTCGGCGGCGGCGACATGCTCAAGAGCGAGCCGATCCGCCGCTTTGCGGTGCGGCTGGGCAGCGAGGCGATCCGCGTCGGCCAGGCGCTCGGCTACGCGCTCGAGGATATTCTGCACCTTGAGCCGGAGACGATCGCGCGCGCCGGCGAAGGCGACGAAGCGGCCATGCGCGCCTGCGATGCGCAGCGTTTCAAGGACGCCGGCCGCACCGCGTCGGGGCAGCGCCCATCGATGGGCCAGGACATGCAGAAAGGCCGCCGCACCGAGATCGAGTTCTTGAACGGGCTCGTGGTGTGCGAGGGCGACAAGCTCGGCCTCGCCTGCCGCGCCAATGCGGTGCTCACCGATCTGGTCAAGCGCGTCGAAAAGGGCGAGCTGAAACCCGATCCGCGCCACATTACCGAGCTGCGGCTCAATTGACGGCGGCTCGCAGACGTAGGGTGGGTTGAGCGCAAGCGAAACCCACCGTTGCACGGAGAGCCTGCATGATGGGTTTCGCTGCCGCTCAACCCATCCTACACGCTGCTACACGCTGCATTCAGGCTGCGGCAGGTGCCGCGGAGCTTTCGGCGACGCGCGTAAAGGCCCGGACCAGCGCGGCTTCGAGCTTGCCGCCCATGTCGTGTAAAATGTCGAACGCGCGCGTCGGCGGCATCGGCTGTTTGTAGGGCCGACGCTCGATCAAGGCCGCATAGATGTCGCAAATCGTCGTCAGCCGCACCAGATCGCCAATTTGCGAGCCGGACAGACCATCCGGATAACCGCTGCCGTCGAGCAGCTCGTGATGCCGCAGCACGACTTCGAGGATTTCCGGCTCATAGCTGCCTTGCCCGCACAAAATCTCGTGACCGATGCCCGGGTGGGTGCGCATGATGGTGAGTTCTGCCGGATCCAAGCGGCCCTGCTTGTTGAGGATCTGCAGCGGAATTTTCGCCTTGCCGAGGTCGTGAAGGAGCGCGCCTCTGACCAAACGTTCCTGATCGTTGGCTGACAGACCGAGGCTTTTGGCAAATTCGGCGGCCAGGCCCGTCACCAGCATGCAGTGCTGATACGTGCCGTTATCGTAGGTCCAGACGATATCGAGCCAGCGGCGGATGCCGCCGTCGGCGACCGCCTCGATGACCGCGTCGGTAGCGTTCTCGACCTCCGCCCGCGTGAAAGCTTCTCCGCATGTTGCCGCGCGGAAGATCGTATGAAACTCAAGCCGTGCCTGTTCCGCATGCTGTGCGGCGGACGCTGCCGCATTTGCCGGCGCGGCGGGGATGTCGGCGCCGAGCGCCGCAGCGACGGCCCTGCAAATCTCGACCGATGATGCCGTAGCAGGCAGCACACTGCTGGCGCCGAGCGCGACCGCTTGAACCTGCTCGTAGTGGCTATTGTCGCGCAGCACAGCCATGATCGGCGTTGCTGCGGCTCGATACGGCGCCAACAGCGATCGCAGCCGCGCAATGCCGGCGGCACCGCGAAACGCCACATCGGTGACGACCGCAGCCACGGCGTTTGCCCTAGCAGGCGGCTCGTCCAGGGCGATATTTCGGCAGCTACAAACGCGGCCGATCCAGTTGCCCAACTCGCGGCTCTGATCGTCGCGGTCGGAGATCAGAAGGACTGTCGGATCATCGGTACTCATGATGTACGCACGATTGGCCGCCGCTCCGAGTGCCGTGCCGTTGCCATCCGACGATCAATGTCCCGCAAACGCTTTGCTGATCGCGTCCAGCCGTTGCATCGTACCGACCGGTACGGGCTGGCCGCGCGCGTCGCGAACGCTGCCGTCGCACGGCACAACGTCGCGAACGATCCGGCCTTTGCCGTCGAACGTCAGACGCCGGCAGACCGGTATGTCGGTCTCGGCAATCGCGCCGGTCGGCAGCGATTCCGGCACAGCCTCGGTAACGGCGGTTGAAGATCCGGCTGAAAAAAACCGCGGCGAGAAGCCCGCCAGCGCCGCCACGCCGCCGGCAACGCCGAACGACACAACGATCATCCAATTTCTCGATCGCCGCAATTGGCCGCGTCTTGCCGCTCGCGCGGCAGCGGAATTCGCGCGGATTTTTGCCTGCGAAGGATCCGTCATCGCAGCAACCAATACCGTCGGCTCGCTTCGGAGCCGCAAGACCCAGGCGATCGATGGCAGCAAAACCCCGGGTATCGCTAACCGCCGCGTCCATGAAACGCGCGAATGACTTAACAGAAGGTAAAACTCGCAGCTTTGGCCGCGGATTAATGCGCTCGCGCAGCCTCCCGGCCGGCATGGCTGCTTCTCGCGCCCACCAACAATTGAAAGTCTTTGCGCGCGATCTGAAATCGGCCGGCGCCGCCGGCCGGTACAAGGCATGGACGCTGTTTGTCAGCGCCACCAGTAACCGCGCCGCCAGCCCCAATACGGTCCGTAATAAGGACCATAGCCGTAATAGTAGCCAGGCGGCGGCGGGTAATAGCCGGGCGGCGGCGGATAGTAGCCGGGCGGCGGCGCCCCATATCCCGGCGGCGGAGCACCGGGCGGACCCGCATAGCCAGCCGGAGGCCTCGGGCGACGCGACGCGCCGGCTGCGGGAGCGCCAGGTGCGATGCTGGTTTCGATGATGTAGCCATTGTTGCCGTTGAACGTGACCTGACACCAGCCGCTCTTGCAGTCGCTCACGTCGACGGACGAGCCGG
>JASHPU010000034.1 GCA_030037885.1 Xanthobacteraceae bacterium
AGGGCCCTTGAGCAGGCGGCCGTTGATGAAATCGCGGTCAGCGGTGGGAATAGGATTGGGACGGCCCGGCAGAGCTTCGCCGGCAGCCGGCATTTCGAGCTTTTTGCGGAATGAAAACACGGCAGCATCTCCTGGTTGGCATCGTAAATATAGCGATTGCAGGAGTCAGGTATCAGGGTATCAGGCATCAGGGGTCAGGGGTCAGGATCGGACGCCGCCTTAGACTGCCTTCCTGATGCCTGATGCCTGATGCCTGATGCCTGATGCCTGATGCCTGACCCCTGATACCTGATACCCGGTCCCGCTTCCACCCGGGCACGCAGCCGCTTATTGTGCCGCTGGCAGAGGAGGCTTCGCAGATGATCCGAATGCTCGCGCTCGCTTGCGCGTTGCTGCTCGTGGCCGCATGTCCTTGCACATGCCCCTGGCTCGCGGCACCGGCGCTGGCCCAGCAAGTCGAAGGCTCCGGGCTGCCACCCTATGGGCCGCCGATCACGCTCGACCAGGCCAAGCGGGTGATGGCGGCGGCCGAGCTCGAAGCAGCGAAGAATTCCTGGACCGTGGCCATCACCATTCTCGACAGCGGCGGCAACATGGTCATGTTTCACAAGATCGACAACGCGCAGCTGTCGGCCGTGTCGGTGTCGCAGGGCAAGGCGCGCACCGCCCTGCAGTTCAAACGGCCCAGCAAGGACCTCGACGACGCCATCGCCCGCGGCGGCGCCGGCAACCGCCTGCTGGCGCTCAAGGACATCACGCCGTTGGAGGGCGGACTGCCGATCGTCGTCGACGGCAAGATCATCGGCGCCATCGGCGTCTCGGGCGCCGTATCGTCCCAGGACGCGCAAGTCGCCAAGGCCGGCAACGATGCGCTCGCAGCGCAGTGACGGGTGACGAGGCTCAGGGCTTATTGAGCTGCCGTAGTCGCGCAATGATTTGCGGCGGCGCGCGACGCGCTCGCCAAAGCCGTCGCCGCGCTCAATTCCGACAAGGACCACGCCGCCGATGCGCTACGCACCATCTTGATCGGCTCAGTTTCCGCTCGTCCCCGCTTGCGCAGGGATGGTGCATAGATAACACACTGTTTATCATAGATAAAAATAGGCAAGAATTGCCTGTGTAGGGTTTGTGCAGGCAATCTCATTGTTTTTCGGGGAATCTTCGATTTTTAGTCTGCCTGCATGCCGCCGGAAATGCAAATGGCGGCGAGATATGGCGTTGGCATCGGGCTTTCAGCTTGCCTGCGAGTCGTACAGCGTGGCGTCTCGGCGCGGAGAGGACCAAGCGCAATAAAATGGCCGGAGCCGCGCGAACGGCTCCGGCCAAAGTTTCGAGGCCCGGTGTCAGCCCTGCGGCGTGGCGCGCAGCAAAGCCGGAAGCCAGCCCTTGCCTTGCAGCGCCGCTTCGGCGGCTTCGGCCATAGCGGGTTTCTTCATGCCGCGATGTTCCGTGCCGCCTGCTCGGACACGCCTTCGCGCACGGCCTCGGCGATGCGGTCCTTGCTGACGCGGTTGAAATACCCCGCTGCGCTCGGTTGCCAGTAAGCGGTCATGTCGAGCGCAACCTCACGCGCAAGAACACCGGCATGCGCCAGCGCGTCGGGTTTGTGGCCGCGCACCTGCAAGGCATTCGCGGTCAGCGACACGCAATGCGCAAGCAACGCCATGCGCTCGCTCTCCGGCAGCCCGTGAATGAACGGCCATAAGGCTTCCGGCTCCTGCGGCATGCGCTTGCCCCATGCGGCGTGACGCTCGGCGGTCTCCTTCTCCGCTTCGCTTTCATCCATGCCGGGCGCATGCCCCGAGAGCCACGCCATCTTGGGCGCGATCTCAAGGCACGTGCACGTGCTGCCCTTGAAGAACGTATCGAGCGCCAGCGCGTGAACGAGGGCGAGGAAGGCCGTCACGGGATGCTTCGCCAACTCGTTCCGCAGGGCCGATGTGCGGTACGCGGTCAGTTCCGCAACCAGCTTCTCGGACAAAGGCGCTAGTCCGTCCGCGTCCTTCGCTTTGGCCTTGGCCGTTTCGTCCTTGGCCTTGGCCTTGCCCTTTGACTTAGGCTCATCCTCGGCACGGACAAAGCCGCGCTCGATCCGCACCGCGCCGTCATGCCCGAGCGTCACGAAGGCCCCGGCAAGAGCGATATCGCGCTCGGCGTAGGCTTGCCTGTTCAGCGCCTCGACAGCCGCCTCGATGCGTTGCAGCTTGGCGGCATCATCGTCCGGCACTTCGCCGTCCGGATATTTGTCGAACACGGCCTTGTAGCGGGCTTCCAGCTTGCGGAGGCGCTTGCGCTCGGCCTTGGACAGCGGCACCGGCTTCGGGAATACCCGCCGCATGTCGGCCCAAGCCTAGCGGTCAAGCTCGGGCTCGGCCACGACCCAACGCCAGCCTTCTTTCGCGATCTTGTCCGCCTCGCGTTGCAGCCTCTCCCGCGCGAGCCGGTTCACAAGCTCGGCATCGGCAAAGAAGCCGCCGCCCCTTGCGTCGAACAGGTCGCGGATGATCGTGCCGCCTGCCTGCTCATAGGCCTTGGCTCCGACAAATAAGGCGCGCCGGTCGTCCGAACGCACCTGCCCCTCACTCAGTGCGCGGAGGATCGCCTCCCGGCTCCGGTTGAAGCGCGGCAACTCGCTCCACACCCGCTCCTGCCGCTCGTGATCCTCGGTGATCGCGAAGGCGCATAGCTGCTCAAGGTTCATCTCGCCCTTGCGGTAAAGCGCCATGAGCCTCGGACTAACCGCACCGAGCTTAAGCCGCTGCCGCACGACCGCCGCCGTGACGCCGAATCGCGCCGCGATATCCTCCGCGTTCATGCCGTGCTCGTCATGCAGCTTCGCGAACGCCTCGTACTGATCGGCGGGGTGCATCTCCGTCCGCACCGCGTTCTCGGCGAGGCTGATCTCGGTGGCGTTGTGCTCGGTATCGAGCACGCAACGGATAAGCTCACCGGACTTGATCTCCTTGCGCTTGGCGCGGAGCAACTGCGCGAGACGGCGGCCTTCGCCTGCATTGACCAGATAAAAGCCATTCGGCTTGCCATTAGGCCCCGTCTCAGGCTCCACGACAGGGTATTGCAGCATGCCGATTGCGCCGATGCTGGCGGCCAATGCCGCGATCTCGGCCTTGGTGTGCGGTATCTTACGCACGTTTTTGGGCGACTTTTTCAGCTTGTCCAGCGGCACGAACACGATGTTCGCCTTGGCGTCGGCTGCGAGGGTACGGTTGCTCATGGTTTTCTCCATGGGTCAGGCGTTGATGCGTTGTTCGCGCGACGCTTCTTCGGCGTAAGCGCTGATGGTCTTGTCGGCGCGGAAGTGGATGTCCCGCTCGATGCGAAGCCCACCCGGCCCGCGCACGGCGGCAAGCTCCGACAAGCGGACGTTGCCGAGCTCCGGGAAGCCCATGCCGAGGTCGCAAAGGCCGAAAGCGATGTCGGTGTCGTCGGGATCGAGTTCGGACAAAAGCCAAGTCGCGCCGTTCCACGGGCAGAACAGCTTGACCACCGGCTTGAAGTCCTCGGTCCTTTCGCGTCCGGCGTTCGCTCGCCCTTGCGCAAGCAGACGCCGCTCTTGTTGTTCGGTAAAAAGCTTCATGGTCTTTCCTTTCGTTCTGGGGTTCTGCGCAAAGTCCGCGCATGAACCCCTGCCCGTCGGCGAGACCGGGTGGGGGGGAGCAAGAACAAAATCGGAGGGGGTCTCTTTCCGCCCGATCTGGCAGCGAGCTTGCGAGTGAAGATTGGGGGAGACCGATTTTGTTCTTGCTGGGGGTGCCAGGGCAGAGCCCTCGCACCCCCGACCGAACAAACAAAGTTGTCGCGGAGCGACACCATTACTCTGATTTGTTGGCGTGATGGACACAGGCGCGCTGTCTGCTCGCCAATGTTTTTGGCGGAGCGATCGTGACCCGGACGGGGCCGAGACCGCTTGCGGGCTCGGTCGAGCGGTGGCTTGGCCGCGAGATAGAGCGCGACCCCGCCCCGTCGGCGGGGCCGCCCGAACCGCGTTTGCCCGAAACTCAACCGGATCAGTTGACTAATGTCCGCTCTCGCCAGAAACGGAACTGAGCTAACTGGCGAAAACTTCGAGAAGTGCCACTTGCGACTGCGTGCGCTGCAGCGAATTCGGTAGCTTCGGGATACACTCACCGGAGGCGTCTCAATGACCTCAGCGGTAATCCGTCAAACAAAGCTCTGTCATCTGAAACTGATTGAACTTGCGCAGAACGGCGACCGTTTGGACTTACGTAGAGTCTGGCTCACTTCCAGTTGATTAAATGTGCCGGCGAAGCGCTTTTTGGGCGTCTACAGAGTTACGCGCTTGCCTTGGCAGATTTCGGTTCCATCGCCACGGTTGATGGCATAAAGTGCGGCTGGAAAAATTGACCGCGAGCGCGGGGAGGTGAGCACCAGACAATCAGAGCTGACAGAATTCAGACTGAGGAAAGCAATCCTATCGGGAGGGAATCCATGCGAGTAATTACTGGCATCGCCGCCGCGGCGGTGATCTGCTTCGCCGCATCCGCGGCCGGCGCGCAAACCGTTCCCACACAGCGGGATCAGGTTGCCTATCCGGGCGGTCACTTGCCCGGCAATCCCAAAGTTGCGCTGGTCAAGATCGCCGACGGATTGCACGATCCGGTCGGCGTCGCCTCGGCGTTCGACGGCACCGGCCGCATCTTCGTCTGCGAGCGCGTCGGCCGAGTGCGCATCGTCACCAAAGACGGCAAGCTACTGGATAAGCCGTTCCTCGATTTGACCAAGATCAATCCACTCGGCAACGATGTGCAGACCGGTTTCGTCGAGCAGGGTCTATGGTCGATCGCGTTCGATCCGGACTTTAAGAAGAACGGTTACTTCTACGTCCATTATTCTTCACTGCCGTTCAATGGCGCCGGCGTCATCTTGCGCGTCACCGTCGATCCGAAGAATCCGGACGTGGTCTCTACCGAACAGGTTGTGAAGACCGCTAAGGTCGTGATGCTCATCCCGCAGCCCTACTACAATCACAACGGCGGCATGATCCAATTCGGTCCCGACGGCTATCTCTATATCAGCCGCGGCGACGGCGGCTGGGAAGGCGATCCGCTCAATGCTGGGCAGGACATCCATGTCTGGTGGGGCAAGCTTCTGCGCATCAACGTGCATGTGCCGGACGACAGCATTCCGTACCTTGTGCCGGCCGACAATCCGTTCAACGCCGCCCAGGCGAACCGGCTCATGTTCCTGTTCGGCGTGACCGAAGAGGCATTCTCGAAAATCAAGATCGGCGCCAAGCCGGAAATTTGGGCGTATGGTTTGCGTAATCCCTACCAGTTCCACTTCGACAAGAAGAGCGGCGATCTTTTCATCGCCGACGTTGGTCAGAACAGTTGGGAGAACGTGTTCTGGCAACCGCATACAAGCAAGGGCGGCGAGAACTACGGCTGGTCGCTGAATGCGGGAGCGCACTGCTTCCCGATTACCGGCCCCAACACGACCTGTCCCCAAGTCGGCGTTCTGCCGGTCGCCAATTACCCGCATGAACAGCCCTATCCCGGCGCTCCAAAGGAAAAGACCGGCTTCGGCTGTGCGGTGATTGGACTTGGCGTTGCCAACTACGCCGGTTTGAATGGCGCTTATCTTGCCGGCGACTGGTGCACCGGTCGGCTCTGGGGCATCGGTTGGGACAAGGGCGCCAAGAAATGGGTCCTGCAGGAGCTCGAGCAAACTCAGCTCCAGTTCACCTCCGGGAACATCATGGAAGATGGGACCGTCGTGGCGACCAACTGCTACTGCTTCTACACCGCCGACCAAGGTCCGCTGGCCAACCCGGTCGGCGCGCTATGGCGCGTGGTGGAAGCCGACAAGGTGCCTCCGGGCGCCGAAGTGGCGAAGACACTGAAGTAGTTGCGATCGCCGCATTGGCGCATCGCCTTCCGTAACCCGCGGGTGCATCGGTCAAGTGCTGCGCCCGCGGCACCACATCCAGCTCAATGGTATTGGCTCCGTGCGGGCCGCGGAGCCAGAAAGGTTATGAAATCCATGAGCATACTTGGCCGTTTGCCTCGGCCGCCGATGGCGCACGGCTGTTTTCGTTCGCCGTCGATCTTGGCGGCCATGATTTTACTTATCACCGCCGCGGAGGCTGCGGGCATGCCGCAATTCACCAGTCCGCTCGACAACAGTCCGCTCGAAATCAAGCTTCTGCCGGGCGAAAAAATCACCCAAGGCGTGCAGGAATTCTACGACACCGGAGAAGACCCCTATAAAGGCGACGCCCAGGCGGTCGCGCAGGGCAAGGAACTTTATGAGACCTATTGCCAAGCCTGCCACATGCCCGATGGTAGTGGCCGCATCGGCCCGAGCCTGATCGGCGACAGCCATCATTACCCGCGGTTCACCACCGACAAGGGTATGTTCGAGATCGTCTATGGCGGCGGTACGGGGGCCATGCAACCCTTCGGCAAGCGCTTGACGCAGGACCAGATCCTCCACGTCATGGCCTATGTGCGCTCGCTGAAGAAATAGGACGGGTCTGGTTCAAACCCTCATGCACCCGACGATCGTCATCAACGTCGTGGGACTGACGCCGCGCATGATCGGTTCCGACACGCCGGCCCTGCAACGGCTGGCGGCAACCGGCTCTGTACGGCAGCTCGCGACCGTCGTTCCGGCGGTGACCTGTCCGGTGCAGACAACTTACCTGACCGGGCTGCCGCCGCGCGAGCATGGCATTGTCGCCAACGGCTGGTACTTCCGCGATCTCTCCGAGGTGATGTTCTGGCGCCAGTCGAATCGGCTGGTCGCGGGCGAGCGCGTCTGGGAGGCGGCGCGGCGGCGCGATGCCTCCTTCACCTGTGCGAATATGTTCTGGTGGTACAATATGTACGCGGCGGCGGATATCGGCGTGACGCCGCGTCCGATGTACCCCGCCGATGGCCGCAAGATTCCCGATTGCTACACGGCGCCGGGTGAATTGCGCGACGAACTCACCGCACGCTTCGGCCGCTTTCCGCTGTTCAGCTTCTGGGGGCCGGCGACGAGCATCGTGGCGAGCGAGTGGATCGCGCGCAGCGCGCTTTACGTTCGCCGCGAGCGCAAGCCCACGCTTACGCTCATCTACTTACCGCATCTCGACTACGTGCTCCAGCGTCTCGGCCCCGCCGCTCCGCGAGTCGTGCGCGATTTGCGCGAGGTGGACGCGCTCTGCGGCGAGATTATCGAAGACGCGGAGCGCGACGGCGCGCGCATCATCGTGCTGTCCGAATATGGCATCACGCCGGTGAGCAATCCGGTCGACATCAACCGCGCGCTTCGCCGCGCCGGTCTCGTTGCGGTGCGCGAGGAGCTCGAGCGTGAGCAACTCGACCCCGGCGCTTCCGCGGCCTTTGCCGTCGCCGACCATCAGATCGCGCATATCTACGTGGCCGCCAAAGACCGGGTTGCGGAAGTCAAGGCGCTGGTCGCGGCGCTTCCCGGCGTCGAGCGCGTGCTCGACGATGTGACCAAGCCGGAATTCGGCCTCGATCACGCGCGCTCGGGCGAGCTTGTGGCGCTCGCGCGCGCGAACAGCTGGTTCACTTATTATTATTGGCTTGACGACGCAAAAGCCCCCGACTACGCGCGCACCGTCGATATCCACCGCAAACCCGGCTACGACCCGGTGGAACTTTTTCTCGACCCTGCCATCCGCTTTCCCAAGCTCAGCATCGGCTGGCGTCTGGCGAAGCGAGCGCTCGGATCCCGCACACTGATGGACGTGATCCCGCTCGACGCGAGCCTGGTGAAAGGCTCGCACGGCCGACCGACGGACGATGCAGCGGACGGGCCGGTACTCATCAGTTCCGACGCCACTTTGCTTCCGCCGGGGCCGCTCGCGGCGACCGAGGTCAAGGCGCTGATCCTGGCTCATCTCTTTGACGAGCCGTCGTTGCTTGGCAATTTAGCGCGAGGATGATAGGACTCGCGACGAATACAAATAGAACAAAAAGTAGCGTGCCCGGGAGTCGTCTAATGCCTCTGCCGCTCGGCTTCCACGAGTTTGTTGGAAGAGCTGCGATGGGTCGGTCGGCAAACGGCCGCATGAGTTGGTCGGCGGCGCTGCGACTAGGGCGAGTATCCAACCTTCCTACTGTATGGACGAACGTGCTTGCCGGTATCGTGCTCTCGGGCGCGGTGGTCACGGTATGGCCGGCCATGCTCCTTCTTGCTTCGTTGTCGCTGTTCTACATTGCCGGCATGTTCCTCAATGACGCATTCGATCGTGAATTTGACCGGCGCAATCGGCCGGATCGTCCGATCCCGGCGGGCGACGTGACGGCGACGACCGTCTTTGCTTACGGCTTTGGCCTTCTTGCCTCCGGCTTCGTCCTTCTGCTGGTCGTCGGCTACGGCGTGCCTGCAGGCACTGGCTGGCGGGCGCCGGCGGCTGGCGCTTTGTTGGCGGCGGTGATCGTGCTCTATGACAGCTGGCACAAAGCAAATCCCATAGGCCCGTTCCTGATGGGGCTTTGCCGCCTCATGGTCTATCTGATCGCCGGCCTCGCGGTCGTGGGGACGCTGCCCGAGCGCCTGCTGCTCGCCGCCATCGTCTGCCTTTGCTATCTCATCGGCCTCACCTACGTCGCCAAGCAGGAGAGCTTGCGGCGCCTCGTGAATCTCTGGCCGCTTCTCTTTCTCGCCGCACCCTTCGCCTACGGTCTGCCATTCGCAACCGCGGGCGGCGCCGCGCTTGCTCTCTATGTTCTTTTGCTGGCAACCGTCATCTTCGCTCTGTTCCTCATATTTCGCCCGGGCGCTTGCGACATTCCGCATGCTATGATACTTTTGATCGCCGGCATCAGCTTGCTCGACGGGCTGTTCATAGCGGGACAAGGCCACGCGCTGCTTGCACCCGTCGCGGTTGCCGCTTTTCTGCTCACGCTTTTCTTCCAACGCTTTATCACGGGGACGTGAGATGCCAACGCCCGCACAGTTGCTGCAAGGCTGGCTGCGCCGGCAATTACCTGGCGATGCGGCCGGCTGGCTGGAGGCGCAAGCGGCGGTGGTCGGCGGCGCCGAAACCGATCGTGCGCTGTTCCTGGCGATCAGCCTGGTGCATCGCCGCATCGGCAAGGCGGATCTCGCTCTCTCTGCGGCGGATATTGCAGCGGCGGAAGCGACGCGGCCGGGTTGGCGCCCA
The DNA here is from genome assembly GCA_030037885.1 of Xanthobacteraceae bacterium. Lineage (GTDB taxonomy): Bacteria > Pseudomonadota > Alphaproteobacteria > Rhizobiales > Xanthobacteraceae > BOG-931. The sequence goes on from JASHPU010000034.1 coordinate 9,161, forward strand.
GCCGGCTGGAGTCTGGACCAAGCCGCTCGCATCTTTCTCCTGCTCGCCGCTGGCGGATCGCCTACGCGTTTTGCCGAGCGGCTTGAGCAGATGTTCGCGACGGCGGACGTCGGCGAGCTGATAGCGTTCTATCGTGGACTGCCGCTCTATCCCGAGCAGCCGCGTTACATCCAGCGCGCTGGAGAGGGACTGCGCACCAACATGAAGGCGGTGTTCGAGGCGGTAGCGCATAACAATCCGTATCCCGCCGAGCAATTCGACGAGCACCGCTGGAATCAGATGGTGGTGAAGGCGTTATTTATCGGCAGCACGCTGTATCCCATCGAAGGCCTGGAGCGGCGCTGGAATCCGGACCTTACCCACATGCTCTGCGACTACGCGCATGAGCGCTGGGCGGCCGGCAGAACGGTCAGCTATGAGCTTTGGCGCGGTGTGGGACCTCACGCTGACAAGGCCGCCGTCGACGATCTCGCCCGCGTGCTCGACAATGGCGGGCCGGTCGAGCGCCAGGCAGCGGCGCTGGCGCTTCGGGAAAGTCCGCATCGCGACGCCGCGAGCATTCTCGGCCGCGATCCAGATCTTGCGGCCGCTGTTCACGGCGGCAGGATCAGTTGGGACGCACTTGCGGCCAAGCATTCCGCGCCGACCTGAAATGTAGACAAGAGAAGGAGCGTCACATGACGTATATCGATCCCCACATCCACATGCTGGCGCGCACTACCACTGATTATGAGGCGATGGCCGCGGCGGGCATTGTCGCCATCATCGAGCCGGCTTTCTGGATCGGCCAGCCGCGCACCTCCGTTGGAAGCTATATCGACTATCTATCGACTCTGGTCGGCTGGGAGCGGTTCCGCGCCGCGCAATTCGGTATTCGCCACTATTGTTCCATCGGCCTCAACAGCAAGGAGGCGAATAACGAGCGCCTCGCCGAGGAAGTCATGCAAATTCTGCCGCGCTTCCTGCTCAAGGAGGGCGTGGTCGCGGTTGGCGAGATCGGCTACGACGAGCAAACGCCGACCGAAGATAAGTATTTCCGCGCTCAGCTCGAGCTCGCCAAGGAGCTCAATATGCTGGTGCAGATACACACCCCGCACCGTGACAAGAAGCGCGGCACGTCGCGCTCAATGGACGTCTGCATCGAGCACAAGCTGGCGCCGGATCGAGTAGTCGTCGACCACAACAACGAAGAGACGGCACAGGAGGTCCTGGATCGCGGCTTCTGGGCCGGGTTTACGATCTACCCGGGCACCAAGATGGGCAATGAGCGGATGGTGGAGATTGTGCGCCGCTATGGTTCCGAGCACATCTTCATCAACTCGAGCGCCGATTGGGGCGTGTCCGATCCGCTCGCTGTGCCGAAAACCGCGCAGCTTATGCGCGAGCGCGGCATTGCCGAGGAACATATCCGAAGGGTGACCTACGACAACGCGCTGAAGGCTTTTACGGCTGGCGGCCAGATGGCGGAAAGCGATTGGCTTTCGCCGCCGGCTATCGATCAGCGCACGTTGTTCGAAGGAAACTCGGTGTTGCGCGGCGGCCAGGAGCCGCGGATCGAGGGAAAGCGCACCAAGGAGCGCATGTTGATCGAATAGCTTTTTCGGTGGAGCACGATCTTTACAGAAAACTGGCTTCCACTTTTCCGGATCAGGCTCTAGCGTGCGGCGAGGGCCCGACCGGCCGCAATCAGCGCGGTCTTCTCCGCGTCGCTGAAGTTGCGCTCGCCGCGGTTGGCGATGCCGAGCGCGCCTATTACGCGCGCGCCATCGAACACCGGAACCACGATCGCTCCCTCCATGCCGGTCGCCTTGGCGCCGGGACGCACGTCGCCGCTGGTGTCAGTCTGGATGTTGCAGGCATCGACCGGTTGCGCGCGCTCGACGGCAAGGCCGGCCATGCCCTTGCCGACTGGAATTTTCTGGATGATCGCGAGCACAGGCGGTGGAAAGTGCCCGCTCAGCGCCTTGAGATGCAGGAGGCCGTCTTCCCCCAAGAGATGCAGCGTGCCAGTGTCGGCGCCAAAGCCGCGCACGATGCAGCCGAGTGCCTCGGAAATCTCCTTCGCCGAACGAATTTCCGCGATGATGTCCATTGTTCCCGCCTTAACGCCAGGCTGAGAGCATCTTAGCCCGAATGGAGTGACCAGACTACGTACGCTTCATGAATTCCGCCCATGCGAGCACCTCACGTGAAGCTAAGTCATGGGGCGTCGAAGCAATATGACGGACGGAGTATCAGACGAAGCGTATCAAAATTCCCAGGTTCACTCTTGCAGGAATTACTCCCATTCATTCTGGAGATAGTCCCGTCGCATAAGAAATAGTGTCGCAACTGCTAGATTTATTGTTCTTGCCATTCAATCGTCTTGACGCCCTCATGAGAAAAACAAAATGCCTTTCTTACTCTGTCTTTGCGAATTCTGCTCTCCGGCGCGGCGAGCAGGGTGGTGATCAAGAAAGCGACAGGGAGGAAGCTTATGAAGGGGATCTTTTCTACGCGTGGGCTTTTGGCGTCGGCGCTTAATGGCAAAGGGGCCTTACGACGACGTGAACCTCGATGAGTACAGCACAAGAGTAATCCAGGGCGGTGACTGAGGATGGACTCCCTGAACCCATGCCTCGTCGCTTAGTCCCGGGGCCCCGTCAGGCCTTCCCATTTGCCTGACGGGGCAAATTAGGTCCCCGGCCAAGCCGAGTAGCGTGTCATGACACCCAGCCTATTCCGTTCCGGAACAAATCACCTGCCCGTGTGCGCTTTGGGTGGAGCA
>JASHPU010000301.1 GCA_030037885.1 Xanthobacteraceae bacterium
GTCAGATAGGCATCGCGCGCCCCCTCGGCCAGCGCCGCCTCGTCGTCGCCGGCGGTCCAGACGAGCCGGCCCTTCTTGCCCATGATGATCGCGGTGCCGGTGTCCTGGCACATCGGCAGCACGCCGCCCGCCGCGATATTGGCGTTCTTGAGAAAATCGTAGGCGACGAACTTGTCGTTATCCGACGCCTCCGGGTCCTCGACGATGGCCTTGAGGCTTTTGAGATGCGCGGGACGGAGCAGATGATTGATATCGCTGAACGCCGCCTCGGCGAGCGCCCGCAGCGCCTCGCGCGGCACCACCAGCACGTCCTCGCCCAACACGCGCTCGACGCGCAGCCCCTCGGCCGCGATCTTGCGATACGGCGTCTCATCCTTGCCGAGCGGGAAGAGGGGCGTGTGCTTATATGGCGGCGTCGGGTGGGTGGTCAGGGGGGCGTTCATCTATCCATACGCCTAGTTCATCGAGTCGCTGGACTTACCAAGATTGCAATCCGAACATAGCGTTTGAAAGGTTGTCTACATCATCATCTCCGTTATGAGCAATCGAAGTTCGATGATCGACGTGCAGGGTAACACCATCTGCCTGTGATCGCCCGCAAATTTGGCAGCAAAAATTATCGCGCTTGAATACCTTATATCTAATGCCTAAGGATATTGAAGCAAGCGTAGCCCGGATTGGGCGGTAGCGAAATCCGGGGAATGTTCCCACGAACCGCCGGGTTTCGCTGCGCTCAACCCAGGCTACGAGTGCTTCTCCGCATACGTGTCCACCAGCGCGCGGATCATGCGCTGATAGGGCACGCGGCGCTTTCTAGCTTCGCGCTTGAAGAAGTCGAGGCTGCGGCGCGACAGGGAGAGGGTACCTTGACGTTGTCCTCGCGCGGCACGAGGTCGCCGGGCGGGGGCAGAAAATCCTCGATCACGCGCAGCCGGCCGATTTCGCTCGCGGTGTATCTAATGGTTCGGCTCCTCATGGCGTCGCTTACTCCTCGTCATACGCGGGCTTGACCCGCGTATCCATGCTGAATGGCCGCTCGTGAGAGCGGGACCGGATGCCAGTCCAAGCTCAATATCAGCATGGATTGCCGGATCAAGTCCGGCAATGACGGAGAATCACAACCATGTCAGAAACTCGGCCACCGTCAGCCCCGCCTGCGCGATAATGGCCCGCAAGGTCCCGCGCTTGAGGTCGCCGCTATGTACCGGCACCGTCACCTTGCGCGCCGGATCGTCCGCACGAATGAGCCGGCAATGGCTGCCAGACGTACGGGAAACTAAAAGCCGGCACGCTCGAGTGCGCGGATCACTTGGCGCGCCGTCAGCGCCGGTAGCCGCTCGTTCATGCGGCGAGCGTGATGGTGATTTCGCGGATGCGGGGCGGGCCGCCTGTCGGAATGGGCTCGCCACGCGCGGCGCAGTCGGCGATGACAAGCTTGATGGCGTCTTCCGCCATGGCCAGCGCTTCCCGCTCGTCCTTGCCGTAGGTGACGATCTCGGGAATTGCCGGAACGCGGACGGTGAAGCCACCCCCCGCCTCGGGTTCGAGCACGACGGCGAACGTGCGTTTTTCGCTCACGAGCATCTCCGAGACTTTGCCTTAATGTAGCATGTGCGACGCAAATGCGTAGCCACTATTATGGGATGTCTGGCGTCACTCAGCACATTCGCGACCGCCTACCCGACGAAGAGGAGCCATCATGCCTACGTTCAAGCTACCGCTGTCCGGCGACGTCGTGCAATCGATCAATCCATTCACCGCGTTCATGACCGGCGGCCAGTTCGGGCTCGTCAACATCAATCTCGGCCAGTCCAGCGAGCCCAAGGTGGAGGCCGACGTACTGTCCGACGTCGCCAGCTACGGCAAGCAGCTCGGCCGCATCGGCGACGCGCTGATCGTGCTGCTGGCGCATTTCCATCCGCGCACGCCGCTGAGCGCGCAAGAGACCGCGGCGATCGATGCGCTCAAGGACATGCTGCAAAAAATCGCCGACGTGAAGGAGAAGCACAGCCGGACGGCGCTGCGGCCGCGCGCCGCCAAGCCCGCTGCATAGCGGCGAGACGTAGAGTGGGCAAGGCGTGCCCGCGCGGCTGGAATCACAGTGCATCGCCTGCCCACGCGGCTGGAATCACAGCGTGCATGGCGTGGGCACGGCGCTGCGCGCCTTAGCCCACCCTACGGCATCACTGCTTCACAGCACCTTGCAGTCGCGCGAAATCTGCGCGATGCCGCCGGCGGCGTTCACGCGCATCGAGTAGGTCTGCTTGGCCGCGGCGCCGCTGTCGGCGGTGCCGAGCGTCATGACGGTGTGGCCGAGCGAGGAGCCTTTCGCGCCGGTGACATTGGCGAAGATTTCGCAGCGCAGCCGCTTGTCGCAGGTATTGGCGATGACGATGACATAGATGACGGCTCTGCCGATGGTGACGTAGTCGCCGGTTTCCTGCAGGCAGGCTTGCACGTCGCCGGCGCCCGGTGCGGCGGGCAATTGCTGCGTGGACGCTGGAGCGGCGGAGCCGGGCGGCGGATTTGGCGGCTGCGCCGAGGCTTTCGCCACCTCCGCAGCCGCAGCCGAAGCCAGGCACAAAGCGCCCGCCAGCAGCAGTTTCAATGTGGACATCGTACGCACGGCCTCTCCCCGATCAGCATCGGCCAGCTATTGGTCGCCCGATCGGATCGGCTGGTTCATGCGCGGGTCGGCAGATTGGCGCTTATCGGCGTGCAGCGCGACGAGACGTGTAAAGGCGCACTCGTCGCCCGGATGAGCAAAAGCGAAATCCGGGATTCAGCAATTCAGCTTCACCGCAGACGCGGATGGCGCTGCGCTCATCCGGGCTACAAGTTGAGCAGCTTCTCCGCATTGCCGTGAGCGATGCGTTCCTTGGCGGCGGCGGAAACGGGAATCTGCTCCAGAAAGGCGCGCGCCGCCGGCATCGATTGATACGGATGGTCGGCGGAGAACATGATGCGGTCGACGCCGCCGAGTTCGAGCAAGAGGTCGAGGAATGCCGGCGGGAAATTGAAGCCCGAGAACGTGTAGTGGACGTTGTCGCGCAGATAGTCCTTGAACTGGCGCTGCAAGCCCGTCACCGCCGCCGGGATGATGTCGAGGCGCTGGAACATGAACGGCAAACCTTCGCCCATGTGGCCGATGACGATCTGCAGCTTTGGGAAACGGTCGAACACGCCGCCGGCGATGAGCCTGATAACGTGCACCGCCGTCTCGATGTGCCAGCCCCAGCCGCCGCCGGCCAGCATCTCGGTGAGCAGCGGCGCAAAGCCGCCGTAATAGGCGTCGAGCACGGCAGCAGGCGGCGGCGTCGGATGCAGATAGAGCGGCACGTCGAGCGCGTGTGCGCATTCGAGCAGCGGCCAGTAGAACGTGTCGTCGAGATAGCGCCCGCGATTGTGGCCGTTGACCGCAGCGCCCTTGAAGCCTGAGCGCACGCGGCGCTCGAGTTCCGCGGCGGCCTGTTCGGGCGCCGGCGTCGGCACCGCCGCAAAGGCGGCGAAACGCGACGGGTGGTTCTTCACCGCGTCGGCAACGTAGTCGTTGGCCTCGCGCGCCAGCGCCGCCGCTTCGGCCGCGGCCAATTGCTCGACCCCCGGCGCGGTGAGCGACAGCACCTGCATGTCGATGCCGGCGGCGTCCATCTCGGCCAACCGCTTGGCGCCGAGGTCGCACAGCCGCGCGATCAGGTTGGCGTAGCGGCCGCCGACCTTTTCGGCGCGGTTTTTCAATTCGCGCCCTGGGCCCTCGAAAAAGCCCGGCGTGGCGAAATGTTCTTCGAGCGTGATGGTGCGCATCGGGGTCCTTGACTATCGTGTGGCGGCAACCAATTCCGTCGCCCGGCATTTTACGCTAGCTGTAAGCCTGCATTTGTGGGAACCCGGAGATTGCCATGCGCCGACATTGCCTTGTCTCCGCCTTGCTGGCGAGCTTTTGTTTCTTGGCTGCGGCGCTTGGGGCCGAACCGGCCCCCGCGCAGGGCCAGTTGCCCGAGCCGCCACGGCCGTTCCAGCCGCCGCCCCCGCCGCCGCCCGCTCCGGTCAAGCCGTATAACCCGGTCGCGGTGACGCCGCCCGCGGCCTTCACCGACACGGCCTTTCAAAATTTTCGCAAAAATCTCGTCGACGCGGTCCAGCACAAGGACCGTGCCGCGCTCGCCAAGCTGATCGTCGGCAAGGGCTTCTTCTGGGTGCGCGACAACGATTTGGCCGACGACAGCAAATCCGGCATCGACAACCTCGCCAATGCGGTGGACCTCGACGATCCGAACGGCGGCGGCTGGGCCATTCTCGCCGACGCGGCCGCCAACGCGAGCGCCGCCGAGTTGCCGCAGCACCAGGGCATTTTCTGCTCGCCGGCGCCGCCGCGTTTCGAGCCGCAGGCGTTCGGCACGCTCTTACAAGGCACCGACACCGATCCGACCGATTGGGGCTATCCGGCCCAGGATGGCGTAGAGGCGCGCGCCGCAGCGAAACCGGACGCGCAAGTCATCGACAAGCTCGGCATGAATTTCGTGCGCGTGCTGCCCGACAGCGCGGCACCGGCAGCGGGCGCGCCATCGTTCCTGCACGTCGCGCTGCCGTCGGGCAAAACCGGTTTTGTGGCGAGCCAGGCGATCGTGCCGCTCGATCACGATCTGATTTGTTACACGAAGGAAAGCGGCAACTGGAAAATCGCCGGCTATGTCGGCGGCATGGGGCCGTAGCTGGACGCGTTTCGCCACTCCCCGCTCATTCCCGCGCAAGCGGGAATCCAGTCAGGCTCACAGAGGTTCGGCAAGCACACTGGGGTCCCCGCTTTCGCGGGGACGAGCGGATAGAGTCAGGCTCCATTACACGCCTTTCACCGCCGCGCCGCCGCGCTGGCGGCGGCGACCGACTGCGCGGTTTGGCCGAACAGGATGGCGCGCTCCTCGGCGGTGCGGATGCCGCCCTGGCCGGGATTGATCTTCGGCGTCCATTCGTAGGCCTTGATCACCGCGGGCCGCGCTTTGATCGCCTCGAACCAGCGCTGCAGGTTGGGGAAGTCGGACAGCTTCTGGCCCTGCCGCTCCCACGGCACGATCCACGGATAGCAGGCCATGTCGGCGATCGAATAGGCGCCGGCGAGATAGTCGCGGTCGGCGAGCCGCTTGTTCATCACGCCGTAGAGCCGGTTCACCTCGTTGCGGTAACGGTCGATGGCGTACGGAATCTTGTCCACGGCGTAATTGGCGAAATGATTGTTCTGGCCGGCCATCGGGCCCAGTCCGCCCATCTGCCAGAACAGCCATTGCATGACCTGGCTGCGGCTGCGGATGTCGTTACCGATGAATCGTGCGGTCTTGTCGGCGAGGTAGACCAGAATGGCGCCGGATTCGAATACCGCGATCGGCTTGCCACCGTCGGCCGGCGCATGGTCGACGATGGCCGGAATGCGGTTGTTCGGCGATACCGCCAAGAACTCGGCCTTGAACTGCTCGCCCTTGCCGATATTGATCGGAATGATCTTGTATTGCAGCCCGGCTTCCTCGAGGAAAATCGTGATCTTGTGGCCGTTCGGCGTGGTCCAGTAATGCACGTCAATCATGATAAGCCCTTTAGTGGCCCGGACGGAGTTTGAGGCGAAATCCGGAACGTGAAACGCCGCGATCGAATCCCGGATTGCGCCTGAGCTCCACCCCGGGGCTTTTCATTCTAATCATTGCCTGGCGAATATTTAAGCCCTGCGCGGGTATTTTTGCGCCCGGCTGATTTTTCGGACTGCAACGCACTTTGCCGTCGTGCGATCATTTGCGATATATCAAGCCCGAACGCATTTTATCGGCATAGAGCAACAATTCGCTGCAGCGAGGAGCGTGCCATGATCACCGAAATTGCCCAGATCGACGTCAAACCCGGCCTGCAAGCCGAGTTCGAGGCCGGCGTGAAAAATGCCGCGCCGATTTTCCGCCGTGCCAAGGGCTGCCGCGGCCTGACACTCCAGCGCTCGATCGAGAAGCCGAGCCGCTATCGGCTGTTCATCAGCTGGGAGACGGTGGAGAACCACACCGTCGATTTCCGCGGCTCGCCCGACTTCCAGGAATGGCGCAAGCTGGTCGGCCACTGCTTCGCGGCGCCGCCGGAAGTGGAGCACGTCAGCGAGGTGCTAAAGGGGTTTTGAATCCGTCATTCCGGGTCCGAGCGAAGCGAGGAGCCCGGAATCCATAAGCCCAGCGCTGGGGATTATGGATTCCGGACTTGTCGCTTCGCGGCAATCCGGAATGACGAAATTACGCCCGCGCCCGCTGCTGCACGTTGGCGATGCGGTCGGGCACGCCGAATTCGCGGCGGCAGACTTCGGCCAAAGCGGCGACGCCGGCGCGGATCGCCTCGGGCGACGGATTGGCGAAGCAAAGCCGCATCCGGCTTTTGCCGTGCGCCGCGTCGGTCGACCATTCGGCGCCCGGATTGATGGCGACGCCGGCAGCCAGCGCGGCGCCGTACAGGCGCCGGGTGTCGACCACGTCAGGCAGCTTGACCCAGAGAAAAATGCCGCCCTTCGGATCGTCGAACTCGGCCGCGGTGCCGAACTGCTCGTTGAGCGCGTCCATCAAAACGTCGAGCTTTTTGCGCAAGCCGCGGCGCAGCACCGGCTGGTGCGCGTCGAAATGCGCGGGGCAGAACTCGCCCAATACCATCTGCTCGAGCGCGCCGGAGCCGGCATCGGTCTTGAGCGCCAGCATGCGCGACAGCACATCCCAGGGCGCGACGATGTAGCCGACCCGCAACGCCGGCGCGATCGATTTCGAGAACGAGCCGATGTGGATGACGCCGCCGTTTCGGCTCATCGCGTAGAGCGCCGGCGGCCGCGCGCCGTCCCAGATCAAATCCGAATAGCAATCGTCCTCGACAATCGGCACGCCGTATTCGCCAGCGAGCCGCAACATTTCGTTCCGCCGCGTCTCGCTCAAGATCGTGCCGGTCGGATTTTGCACGGTCGGCACCGTGTAAATGTATTTCGGCCGCACGCCGCTGTGTCTAAGCTCGGCGAGGGCGGCGGCGAGCGCATCCATGCGCATACCGTCGCGGTCGAGCGGAACGCCGACGGCGCGCACGCCGAGGCGGGCAAGCCGGGTCAGCGCGCCCTGATAGGTGTCCTGCTCGATGACGACCGTGTCGCCGCGCTTAAGCAGGATGCCGTTGACGAGATCGAGCGCCTGCAGCGAGCCCGAGACGATGAGGATTTCGTCGGCCGTGCAGGCAATGCCGGCGGTGCGCTCGAGCTTGGCGGCGAGAAACTCGCGGAGCGGCCGGTAACCCTGCGGCCCGCTGTTGAGGCCGTAGCTGGCAAGCGTTCTGCCCTCACGCTTGAGCACCGCATCGGCGGCGGCGACCAGCGCATCGACCGGCAGCAATTCGGAATCATTGTGGCCGCCGATGAAATTGTATGTGGCGAATCCGGTCCATTTGGCGGCCGGCGGCGGCAGGCCCGGCGCCAGCGCCTGCGAAAAATCGAATGCGGTCATGGGCGTCTCTCCACGCCAAGAGCCTAATACGAAGGGCAGTCGCGCGGCTAGCGGGCGCCGGCGCGCAAATGCTCGACCAGTTGCCGGCCGTAGAGCGGCAGCTCCTTGGTGCTGCGGATGCAGATCGTCAGATCGCGCACCGCCCAGGGATCGGTGAGCGGCACGACCGCAATCGCCATGGTGCGCATCGCGCGCCGCGCGGTGGTCTCCGGCACGATGCCGATGCCGACCTTGCATTCGACCAGCCGGCACACCGCGTCGAAGCTGCGCAGCTGCACGCGCAAGCGCAGCGGCCGGCCGATGCGCACCGCCTTGGTGGCCAGGAAGCGCTGCAGCGCGCTGGAGCGGTCGAGCCCGACGAAGTCACGCTCGAGCACGTCTTCGAAGCCGATCCTGGCGCATTTCGCCAGCGCATGGTCGCGGGCGACGACGAGCACGAAGCGGTCGCGGCGGAACGGATAGGTCTCGAGACCGCCCGCATCCACTGTGCCGGCAACGATGCCGAGGTCGGCGACGCCCTCGGCGATCAGCCCAACGATCTCGTCGGAGAGCCGTTCTTCGAGATCGACGCTGACATTCGGGTGCGCAGCGAGAAACGAGCTGAGCGCCTCGGGCAGGAATTCGGTGAGCGCGTTGGTGTTCGACAGCACGCGAATCTGGCCGGCAAGGCCGCCGCTATAGGCGCCGAGATCCTCGTGCAGGCGCTCGGCTTGGCGTAACATCGCGCGGGCGTGCTGCAGCAGCGTGCGGCCGGCCTGGGTCGGCGCCACGCCCTGGCGGCCGCGCGTGAACAGCGCAACGCCGAGCGCATCCTCCATGTTGCGAATGCGCGTCGACGCTGCGGCGAGCGCCAGATGCGCGCGCTCGGCGCCGTGGGTAATGCTGCCCGCCTCCGCGACATGGCGGAACAGGCTCAGATCGGTCAGGTCGAAGCGCACGGGAGCCTCGCTTCCTTCGGATTTAGCGAAGTCAGGCTTTGCGAAAGGCCCATTGCAAGTGGCAATCCTCAAGCTAATCTTTCGCATAAGGCGAAATCAAGCCGCAAATCGCCGGCATAATGCGCGGCCTCCGGCGGGATTTGCGGCAAGGGTTTGGATTGGCTAGGAACGCCGCACATCTCGCTCACCGGTTCCGCAACAAGCGGCCGGACTTCATGGACGGATATTATTGATGGCCGAAACCCGTTCGCTCGACGAACGCGCCCCTGTACAGCGACCGCTGTCGCCGCATCTGCAGATCTACCGGCCGATGCTGACGATGATGATGTCGATCGTGCATCGCATCACCGGCGC
>JASHPU010000035.1 GCA_030037885.1 Xanthobacteraceae bacterium
CGTCGATGTGCTCGTACAAGTCGATGTGACTTTGCACGTAATGCTCTTCGGGGTGCATATTCTTCCAACCCTGGAGCATGAATTCGCCGCGCATCAAGCCGCCGCCAAGCGCAACGAGCTCCTCGTAAAAGCTGATCGGATAAGCGTGGGCCATGCGCTTGACGGGACCGTTGCCGGCATCGGTGTCTATCGGAGCGCCGGCAAGCACAAGCATTGCGACCTTGGACGGGAAACGCGCGGCAAGCATGGCAGCCATCCAGCCGCCCTGGCATAGTCCGACCAGATTTACTCTGCCGCCGACGTCGTCGACACACACGATGAGTTCGGCGAGATACTGATCGATCTCTAGGTCCTTCATATCATCGGTCGCCGACTTCCAATCCGTCAGAAAGACACGCCGGATGCCGTGGTCGCGCAGCGTCTCCATCAGGCTTTGTCCGGGACGGTAGTCGGCAATCATCGCCGAATGGCCGGCATAGGGAGCAATAACGATCGTCGGAATTCCGGCGACTTCCGCCGATGAATAACTCCGAAATTTCATTGTTCGCAGGTCCAGCTGGACCTCGTTCTGCGTTGCGAGCTGTGGACGTAACTCGCCATGGATTTTCGCCTCCTCTGCGAGGAATTTCAGATTCCTGGCGTAGAGATCGAGGCCCCGTTCGGCCAGCCGCGCCGCGGCGACCATCGGCCAAAACAAAGGGACGTTGACGCCCGCCAGTTCGCGGGTTTGCGGATGCGACGATGGAGGTGACGACGGATCGATCATGGGTTTCCGTCTCAAATGCCCCAAATCAGGAACAGGCCGATATCGCCTGGGACGCCTCCGGGAAAATCGAGCACCTGGGCGGCGATATGGAACCCGCGGGGCTTCAGATCGCGCTCCCAGCGCAGATAGATCTCCGCTGCCTCGCCGCGCAGCGTCGCCGGCCAGCCCGGCTCGGGGACGTTGATCGCTCGACCGCCGTCGCTGCATAAACGGCTCGGGAAACGCAGCAACATGAACTCCTTTTCGCCATTTGCGGCCGCTTGCCGTGCCCGGTGCAAAATATTGCGCCAAGCTTCGTCGGAGATATGCTCATCAATCAGTTGTGCAACACGCTGCTGGTGTTGTTCCGCCGCAGCGCGGCGCGCTTCCTCACGCTTGCGGCCCCGCTGGTGCTCGAAATCTTCCACCAGCCTGCGAAAGTCGGCCGCCTGCAAGCCTGGTTTCCTGTGTTCGGATGGTCCAGCCGAGGCTTCGGGCGGTTCTGGCGAGCGGCGAAGACCAAAGCGTTCGTCGAGCCCGGCGATCGCGCTCGCCAACAGACCGACTTTGCGCGGAGGGATCGGCGCCGACTCTTGGGCCATTGTCCGCAATAGGTCGGCGCGGCTCACAATTCCGACGACCCGGCTGTCTCGGATCACCGGCACCCGCTTGATGCGATAGGTTTGCAGGAGGCGCGCGATCTCGCCGGCATCGGTATCTTCCTCGACAGTGACGACCGGCGCAGCCATGATATCGCGCGCACGGCGTTCGTCGTGTCCTAAGCTCGCCAGAAAATCCGCGTTGAGCGCTTCGCCCTCAGCCAGAATGTCGAGCCACCAATCGCGCCGGGCCTCGCGGCTCGGTTCGTCGCGGCCGATGAGGTCGCCTTCGCTGACCATGCCGATTGGAGCGCCCGTGTCATCCACGACGGGCACCGCGCTGATGCTTCTGTCGACAAGCAGCTTTGCGATCGCACGCATCGGCGTGTCGGGCCGCACCGATACGACATCCGGGGTCATGATCTCGCGTGCCTTCATGGCGGCATCAATCCTGCAGTGCCGGGGAGGCCACGCGGTCGAGGAGGCGCCTGGTATGGCGCGCTATCATCAAGTTTTCATCGGTCGGAATGCACCAGGCCGAGGCGCGCGAATTCTTGACCGAAATGCGCCGGCTACCTACCGAATTTGCCGTCTCATCCAAAACAATCCCGATCCAATTCGCATCTTTGCAGACGCGAGCTCGTATCTCAGGAGCGTGTTCGCCGATACCCGCCGTAAAGACGATGGCGTCAAGCCCGCCAAGCGCAGCCACCAGCGACCCGAGCTCGCGACCGATCCGGTAGACGAACAGATCGACCGCTTCTTTCGCTCCCGGACGGTCACTTGCAAGCAGGGTCCTCATGTCGCTCGACAGACCGGAGACACCAAGAAGCCCTGAGCGCTCATAGAGCAGTTTTTCGACCTCCGACACGCTCATCTGATCGTGCTGGAGCAGGTAAAGGATCACGCCGGGATCAAGGGCGCCCGTACGGGTCCCCATCGGCAAGCCGTCCAAAGCCGTGAATCCCATCGTTGTCGCAACGCTACGGCCCTTATCGATCGCACACATGCTGGCGCCGTTACCGAGATGCGCGATCACAATCTTGCCGTCAACGCATTCCGGCGCAACTTGCGGCAGCACCGAAGTGATGTATTCGTACGAGAGACCGTGAAAGCCGTAGCGACGCACGCCTCTCGTCGTAAGCGAGCGGGGCAAGGCAAATTGCTGGGCTATCGACGGAGCCGTTGCGTGAAACGCGGTATCAAAGCAGGCCACCTGCGGCACCTTGGGTGCAACTGCACTGACCGCGCGGATCGCGGAGATGTGGTGCGGCTGATGCAGCGGCGCCAATGGTATCAGCTCTTGCAGCACCGTCAGCACGCGGTCATCGATCACGACAGGTTCGGTATAGACTGCCCCACCATGAACGACACGGTGACCGACCCCCGAAAATCCAGCTTCGCTGCCGATGTGCGCACCGAACCAATCGTGAATGGCGCGCATGGCGCTCTCGTGATCATGACCGGTTATCGGCTGATCGATCAGTGTTTTGTTGCCGGCATCGGCGATTTCGATTTGCGTCTCTTGCTCGCTCGCCTCGCCTATACCTTCAACTTGACCATGTGCCCCCAAGATCACTGATCGGTCGGCCGCGGTCTCGAACACCGAAAATTTCAAGCTGGACGATCCGGCATTGATGATGAGGAGCGGCTCGCGCATGAGCTTCAGTCCGAAAGCTTGCCGATTCCCAGAGCGGCGACCCGGCGCGCATGCGCGTAAAGCGCCGCTACTGCGCAGCTTGCCATCCGTGTGCGCACATTGTCGGCGCGACTCGTCAGGATGATCGGAACCCGAGCGCCCAGCACGATGCCCGCCGCATCGGCGTCGGCGAGAAAGCTCAGCTCTTTCGCGAGCATGTTACCGGCTTCAAGGTCCGGAACCAGCAGGATGTCGGCGTCGCCCGCCACGGATGACGTGATATGCTTGATGTTCGCCGCATCCCCGCTGATCGCGTTGTCGAAGGCAAGCGGCCCGTCCAACACGCCGCCCGTAATTTGGCCGCGGTCCGCCATTTTGCACAAAGCGGCGGCGTCGATTGTCGATGGAATCTTTGACGTTATCGTCTCGACTGCGGAGAGGATCGCAACCTTCGGCCGATCGATCCGCAATGCCTGGGCGAGGTCGATGGCGTTCTGCACGATGTCGACCTTGTCATCGAGCGTCGGAAAAATGTTGACCGCTGCATCAGTAATGAAGAGCGGCTTGGCATAGGTCGGAACGTCCATGATGAACACGTGGCTGATACGCCGGGCAGTGCGAATGCCGGTGTCCTTATTGACCACCTCCGCCAACAGCTCGTCCGTGTGCAGGCTCCCCTTCATCAACGTGTCCGCTTCGCCCGAGCGGATCATCTCCACCGCCCTGGCCGCGGAGGCATGGCTGAATGGAGTATCGATAAGCTGCAGGCCGCCGATATCGAGATTGAGGGACGCCGCAAGCGCTCGAATGCGGGCTTCCGGTCCTACCAGGATCGGATGGATGATTTTGGCGTCGGCCGCCTCGACAACGCCACGGAGCGAAGCCTCGTCGCACGGATGGGCGACCACTGTTCGAACCGGCGCGAGCGCATGGCAGGCGTAGATCAGAGCGTCGTATTTCGCATGCTTGCGCATATCGGTCATGACAGAGGAGGGGAGCGCAACAAGTCAACTCGCCGGTTCGGACTGAATACGCCTAAATCCCACAGACGGTTCCTTCGGGCGCACGGTACCCTCTCAAGCGACGAATGAGGCTGGTAAGCCGACGGTCCCAATCATGAGCCGGCCGCGTGCTCCTTCGCCTCATCCTCGGCAGAGGAAAACACCATCCCCGACATCGGCTCGACCCAGACCAGATGATCGTGTACCTCCTTCACACCCGCCACATTTTCGACCAGGACGATCAGCCCGCGGCGTTCCCGCTCGTCCGTGATCACGCCCGACAGCTCAACGATACCGTTGCGGACTACGACATTGACGTCCGGCGCCCAGTGCTGTCCCCCAAGGGCTGCCAAGATCTGGCTGCGGATCGACCAATCGGGACCCGCGGACGGTGCTGCCTGCCGAGCGAGACTCGCCAGGGCCAGCATAAGGTTGGCCCGACTGACGATGCCGACCATTCGCCCGTCTCGCACGACTGGAAGACGCTTGATGCGACGACTCTGCATCACTTCGACAAGGTGCTCCAGCGTATCTTCCTCCGTAACGGTGTACGGATCGGGCGTCATGATCTCTTCGACCTTGCGGCCCGACGCATGCACGTACTCGTCGGCGAGCCGTCCCGGGCCGATGATGAATTCAAGCCATTTCGGGCGGCCCCGTTGGGTTCCAAGCTCGCTACGGCGGAGAAAATCTCCTTCGGTCACGATGCCAACCAGCTTGTCGTCCTTATCGACGACGGGCAGGCCGCTGATATGGTTTTGCAGCATCAATCGTGCGGCCTTGAGCACCGACGCGCTCGCTTCGATCGAAGTCACCTTCGGCGTCATGACATCTTTGACCTGCATGGCCCTTCTCCCAATCTTGATTTGAGGCATTCGTCAAATCAGCCGTTCATATGATCGAGGGCTGGGCGGTCGCGCAGCACGATCCGCCGGGATGTCGGCACTTCGATCATTGCCGAGCATTGCAGATATGACAGCGTCCGCGACACCGTCTCGATCGTGAGGCCGAGATAGTCCGCAATGTCCTGTCGAGACATCGGCAACTCGACGGTGTTGCTTTGCGGTGAACGTTCGGACATTTCCACCAAGAAAGTCGCCACGCGTTCCCGCGCGCTCTTGACGAGCAGCAGGATTCGACGCTGCATGTGCTCCAGCTGGCGGCTGGTGAGGGCCAACAGTTCTTGTGCGATCGAGGCGTCGCGACCGGCCACAGCATTGAGCGCGCTGCGCTTCACTACCAGCACTCTCGTGTCGGCCATCGTTTCCGATGAGAGTCTGTGCTTATCGCCGCTCTCCAGCCCAAAAATGTCGCCGGGCAGGTGGAACGCACCGATCTGGCGCCGGCCATCACCGAGAATTTTGTAGGTGCGCACGCCGCCACTGACGACCTTGTAGATATAGTCGGCCGGCTCCTCTTCGCCGAAAACCTCGGCGCCGCGCGGATACGATATGACCGTGCCCATCAACCGCATCGTCCGGTCGAGCGAGCCCGCTCTGTCGGAGGCACCGAAGGCGGGACGCGCTTCGGCGCGGGGCATCACGGGAACCATGCGGCTTGGCGGACCAAAGCGAAGTGCGGCGCTGCGGACTACGGTCTGAGTAAGCATGGCGTGTCTCCCGAATTGACGGCGAGGTATTGATGAGCCGGAGACCCAAACCGCAAAATTCAGATATTGTACCTAAGGGACAGCCCTTAAGGGCTATCCGAAGTGTCAGCGCAGCCTATTGAATTTGCCTGCTTGGCGATGATCTATGACGCGCTACCGCGGCAGCCCGACGATGGCAGACATGCTACCGAAAGCGCAAACCTACACGTCTTGGATCGCGTTCAGGGGTGCCCCTTTGCCCGGCGCCGTCCTGCAATATGGCGTTGCGATCCTCGCCGTCGCCTTGGCGCTCGGGGTCAAGATCCTGCTGGTGTCGGCGCTGCGCGGGGAGGCCTCCTACCTGTTCTTCCTCCCGGCCGTATTGATCGCCTCCGCTCTGGGCGGATGGGGACCCGGCCTCCTGGCAACGCTTCTCGGCCTCGGGATCGGCCTGTATTTCGTCATTGATGTCGGCTCGCCAGCGACCTCGGACCTCATCAATGTCGTGGTCTTCCTTTTGGTCGGCATCGGCGTGTCGTGGCGCGGCGCGATTTTAAGCCGTTTCAGGCGCTCGGCGGTTTCCAGCGCGGACGACGCGCACGCGCGCGCGGCCCATCTGCAATCGATTCTCGACAGCATTCCCGAGGCCATGATCGTTATCGACGAACGCGGCATCATGCAATCGTTCAGCGCCATGGCGGAGCGGTTGTTCGGATACGGGGCGTCGGAAGTTCTGGGAAAAAACATCGCGATGTTGATGCCTTCGCCGTACCGTCAGGAGCACGATGGCTACCTTGAGCGCTATAGACGTACAGGCGAGCGCCGCATCATCGGCATCGGCCGCGTCGTGGTCGCCCAGCGCAGGGACGGCTCGACATTCCCCATCGAACTTGCCGTCGGCGAGATGCGCGTGCGAGATCAGCGCTTCTTCACCGGGTTCATTCGCGACATCACGGAACGGCAGGAGACCAGGGCGCGTCTGCAGGAGCTGCAATCCGAACTCGTCCATATGTCGAGGCTTACCGCAATGGGCGAGATGGCTTCAGCTCTGGCGCACGAACTTAACCAGCCGCTTTCCGCGATCGCCAACTACACGAAAGGCGCCCGCCGCCTCCTTGAGAACCGTTTCGACGATGGTGCCGCAGTGCTCCGCGATGCCATGGACAAGGCCGGGGAGCAAGCTCTGCGCGCGGGGCAAATAATCCGCCGGTTGCGCGACTTTGTCGCCCGCGGCGAGAGCGAACGGCGGGTCGAACACGTCAAGAAGCTCGTCGAAGAGGCCAGCGCGCTGGCGCTGGTAGGCGCCAAGGACAAGGGCGTGCACGTCAGCTTCGAATTCGATCCCCATAACAATCTCGTACTTGCCGACAAGGTGCAGGTGCAGCAGGTGTTGCTCAACCTGATACGCAATGCGATGGAGGCGATGGAGGACGCGCAGAGTCGCGAGCTTGTCGTTGCGACGTCGCTGACCAAGGACAATTTTGTCGAAATCAGCGTTTCCGATACCGGAACCGGTATCGCACCTGAGATTATCGAGCAGCTTTTTCAGCCATTCGTCACGACGAAACGTCAGGGCATGGGCGTCGGGCTGTCGATCTCCCGCACCATCATCGAGGCGCACGGGGGCTCGATCGCGCCGCGTCCTAATCCCGGAGGCGGCACGATTTTTTCCTTCACTCTGCCTGCCGTAAACGAAGAGGAAGTCGGCAATGCCGTCTGAAGCAGGTATCGTCCACGTCATCGATGATGATGAAGCGCTGCGCGATTCGCTCACATTCCTCCTAAGCACCGCCGGATTACAGGTGCAGACACATGCTTCGGCCACTGCGTTTCTCGCCGTGCTCCCTAACGCTGATTTGACGTGCATCGTTACCGATATACGTATGCCGGGAATGAGCGGGATCGACCTGCTGCGGCGGTTGAAGGAGCTCGGCCTCAGCGTCCCCGTTATCGTGGTCACCGGTCACGGTGACGTTCCGCTCGCGGTGGAGGCCATGAAATTCGGCGCCGCCGATTTTCTGGAAAAGCCATTCGACGACGATATCTTATTGGCGAGCGTGCGCTCGGCGCTGCGGCAGCAAGCAGGTGAGATCAAACGCCAGACGGAGCGCGCGGAGATCGATAGCCGTCTTGCGGCATTATCGCCACGTGAGCGTGACGTACTTGGCGGGCTGGTCGCCGGTCACGCCAATAAGCAGATCGCCTTCGATCTCGGCATCAGCCCGCGCACGGTGGAAATCTACCGGGCCAACCTGATGGACAAAATGAAGGCAGGTAGCCTGTCCGATCTCGTGCGCATGGCGCTCATCGCCGGCATCCTCGGCCAGTAAGCGCCGCCCTCATTTGCGATAGATCAATGCGGAGACGCCGCATTGCCGCAATGTGGCATCTAAAACGTTACCGGATGCGAACGTCATGCTCGATCAGGTCATCGAAGGAGGGCCGCAGGCCGCGGCAAGACGGCCCGTCGTCACGGTAGTTGACGACGATCCGGCAGTCTGCAGCTCACTCAAATTCGCGCTCGAATTGGAGGGCTTTACGGTACGCTCGTATCTCCGCGCCGCGGAAGTTCTGTGTGCCGGCGAGCATGACGCCTGCGATTGTTTCGTCATAGACCAGCGCATGCCGGGAATGACCGGCATGGAGTTGATCGAGACATTGCGCAGCCGCCGGGTTTCCACGCCAGCCATCCTGCTCGTCAGCCATCCGAACGCGGCAGTGAGCGCACGAGCCGCCAAGGCCGCAATCCCCATCGTGGAAAAGCCGCTGTTGGGCAATGCGCTCATGGAGCGCATTCGCGAAGCATGTGGGTTCGACTGACAGCCGAAGTTTTTATCTGCGTCCGTTGACCCAGGTCAAAGCCGCCGCCGCAGATCGATGGCTTCATCCACCCAGGATCGAACATTGAGGTGGCTATCATGACCAATACGCGAGAGCTTCAAACACTTGCTAGCGGCGTTGTCGCCGGGGCCGCCGGCGGTTTGGCCGAAATCGCCTGGGTGACGCTCTATGCCGGCATAACCGGCTCCGATGCGACCGCACTCGCCCGCGGAGTCACGACGGCTGCCGGAGTAAGCGCGCTGTTGCCGGCCGCCTCTTCCGTGACGCTCGGCATCAGCGTACACATGATTCTCGCCGCGGCGCTCGGCGTCGCCCTGACTTTTGCTTGGCAAGCGCTCTCAGCGAAGCGCGGTCTGAGAAATCCCTGTCCGTTCATGCTCCTGGCGCTCGCCGGCGTGTGGGCAATGAATTTCTTTGTAGTGCTGCCGATTGTTAATCCAGCCTTCGTCCACATGGTACCCTACGCGATCAGCCTGACCTCGAAGCTCCTGTTCGGGTTAGCGGCAGCCGAGGTCGTCCGCATCTGGACGCGATTTGACGCTCCTGCTCCCGCACTCGCGTTCCGCAAGGCGGGAGCCCGCAAGACGTGATGGGTTGACCTGAATCAATGTCGCTTGCGGCCGTGCGATGCAATCTTTCGGACCAACGCGAAGAAAGGAATGTGCCATGAAGGAGCGTGCCATGACTGAATCCAATCTCGACCGCGGCATCATCTTTGTCCTGCGTATCTTGATGGGCTGGACGTTCCTCTACGCCGGCGCTTCGCAGATTTGGGAGAATTTCGACACCGCCGGTTTCCTCAATCACGTCGTCACCTTTCACAGATTCTTCTCGATATTCGCACAGCCGGCGGTGTTGCCTGTGACCGACTTCCTGGTGAAGTGGGGCCATCTGCTGATCGGCCTGTCGCTCATCTCGGGTCTGCTCGTCCGCGTCAGCGGGCCGTTCGGGATACTGCTGATGATCACCTACTATTTCGCCCACATGAAATTTCCATACATCGAGGAGAACGTTAACTTTCTCGTCGATTATCATCTCGTCTACGCCACCGTTATTGTCTACCTGATCGCGCATCGCGCCGGCCACGTTTGGGGCCTCGACGGCCTGGTCGAGCGCTTGCGCTTGTCCGACGAGTATCCTCTGCTTCGCCCGCTGGTCGGGTAAGCGGTTTAGCGGTCCGCACAGGCGCGGGCCGACGGCCGGCGCGGTCGGCATGGGGGTGATCCCGGCCGACCGCACCAGCTTGGCTAGGGCGATGCGTCAGGGAGCGAAGAATTTGGCCATTGCTAAGGACCCGAGCGGGTGGGAGCGCCACATCTCGTTGCTGGACGGAAGGGCGGTCTATGTCCGACCGATCCGCCCGGATGACGAACCACTCTACGGGCCGTTCCTTGCGAAAGTAACCGCGGAAGATTTGCGCCTACGTCTCTTTGCTCCGGTGAAGGATTTCGGCCATGCCTTTCTCGCCCCATACATCCAAATCGACTACGCAAGGGCCATGGCCTTCATCGCTCTGGATGAGGCGACGGGCGAGATGCTCGGCGTCGCGCGCCTGCATGATAACGCGGATAAGGTTTCGGCCGAGTTCGCCATTCTCGTCCGCTCCGATCTGAAGACCCACGGTTTGGGCTGGCAGCTGATGCAAATGATCATCAGCTATGGTCGGACAAAGGGCCTTCGCTCGATTGAAGGACAGGTTCTCCGCGAAAACGCGACGATGCTTGAAATGTGCAAGGAGCTCGGATTCGAGATCAATAGCTTCCCGGATGCCTCATATATTTGCTCGGTGAAGCTGAAGCTCTAGCGTCTTCACATGCTGGATGCGGGCGCCGAACAGATCGCACCCGAACATGAATTGTCCGTCCGCATTCGCCAACTCCTACCGGGCGCTGAGGATCGGCACCTGTCCTAAGACCATCGTTCCGTGTCGGACAGGCATGCCCTGGGCCGGTCTCATTGGTGAAGCCAAGTCTGAGTCAATTCAACGCTGCGGGATGACCTAGAGCATGTTCCGCTGTAATCGAATCGAGTTCCTTCATTCGTCATTGCCGGGCTTGACCCGGCAATCCATGCTGCGTTGAAGCCGCATGGATGCCCGGGTCAAGCCCGGGCATGACGAGAACGTGGTGTTATCTGAGCGAGATATGCTCTAGACGGGGACTGAATCCGGTGGGGCAACGCCGATGCTTAGCGACTGCGAGAGAAGTACGAAACGGCCTAAGTTGAGTATTAGCGAAGAAGGCGTGTTGTTTGCGAGGATCGGCGACTCTTTGATCTAGCGCAAGGCGCCTCCCGCGCGATCGACGCATATGTTTCGTTATGCGCGAAGAGATTACCCTAGGCGGCTGGCGGCCCATTGGAGCTGCGCCTTACGACCTGCCTTTGCAACTCGCCGTGATCGAACGCGGCGAAGTCAACGCCCTTGCCTTTCCCTGCCTTCGCACCGAATACGGCTGGAAAAACGCCTCGACGGGCGCCGCGGTGTCAGTGTCGCCAACGCATTGGCGGCCGTGGTCAGGATGAGTCCGTCCCACCCTTGTCCGCGTCTCGAAGTTTCGCCTCTTCCTCCGCGAGCAATTGTGTAATGGTCTCCCGCTTTTTCGGATTGGTCTCGGTCTTGAGGAGGTCGCGATAGTACCTGATGTTCAACTCGGCGATCTCGCGGGCGGAAGTACCCATAGTGCCGTCGACTGTCTGCAGACACGTCAGGAACGACTGCAACGGACAACACGGCACGCTGCGACGGCAAAACCGGCCTCGATCCAAACGCGCAATTGCATTAGCGATATGGATAACCCCGGTAATAATCCGGGAAATAATAATGGCGCGCACGTTCCGGCGCATAATTATAGATCGGTGCGCCCCTCTGCATCGCTTGAGCGCCGGAACTTCGGCGCTCCGCTTGCCATGTCCCTGCGCAGGCGCCGCTTGAACCTTGTCCTCGCCAAACGCCGGTGCCGCTGGTCGTGCCGAGACGGCCGGAGCCGCTGGCCCATGAACCGCCGGACTGTACGGTAACCGTTACAGTACCGGCCGGCGTCACTCGTCCTGACACCGAGGCCGGGCTCTGGCCGGCATTGGTCACGATGCCGTGACTGATGGCGATAGGATAGCGAAGCGTCGATGCGCAGGCTCCGCCGCGCGTTTGAATGACCACGCTCCAATCACCGTCAAAACGGAAACTCCTTTGCGCAAGCGTCGGACTGGCGATGCCAATAAAGGTGAAGGCCAGCGCACAGGCTGCAAGGCAGGTGCGGAATGGCCGCCTCTCCGTCGATCTCGAAGCGGCTGCTCGAACGAACGCGAACCGACGATTGCTGGACATGGCTGATATCCCTCATCATCCCGGGTGCCTGGATTGGCGATGCCTTGTCATGGCCGCCGACCAAACCGGCATACCCGGTACAACGCTCTCTGCCGTCTCAACCGTGCGGCCGTGGCCTCGGTTCCGCTGCGGGCCGCCCCCGGGCGCAATGGAACCTTGGCCACTGCGGTGACGAGATTTATTGCTCGATCCTGCTCGGAACTAGACGCCGGTGCGGCTCGAAGTCTTTTTCAAGCTCTTGTCATGAGGGCAGGAATTGCGGTGAAGGTGACGCCAGAAAGCGGCCAGTTGCGGTGCCGGCCCGGTCCGACGTTCACCGCCAGGAGCCGACCGAGGGTCGACGTCACAGCCTTGGTGGGTAGCCAGTCGCGGGACGGCGCCGGATCACATCTCAGTGCAGACCCTGATAGCCCAGAACAGCGAGCTCGATGGCGATCAGAATGACGATGGCGATTTCCAATCGCAGCGAACGGCGCGTATCGATGATGTCGGTCAGCATCTCGGCAGTCTCGGCAATGACCGACAGCTTGCGGGACAGCGTTTCGGCACGCTCCTTGAGCTCATACTCGTCCTGCAATCGCGCATACAGCCGTTCCAGGTCCTGACGATCCCAGACGACGTCCGGCTTTTCCGTTACCGCGACGCGGCCGGAGACCCGCTGCCGGACCAGCAGCGCATTGCCGATGTGCTGCAAGATGGCGCGTCGTGTCGTCGTTACCCGCCCGCTCTCAGCAAGGTCGCGGGCCAAGGGCTCGACCAGATCGAACACCGAGGCGACCTCGCGCTCGTCGCGGGCGAGCACGACACTCTTCGACAGCGCGTCGGCAATGACGATCAACCGGTCCGGCGTTGCGTTCCGCAGGACCATCGGACCTCCCGGCAGGATCTGATCCTCCTTGTCGGGTGCGATCTCGATGAGCAATATTTCCTCTTCGACGACCGGGACGGGTCTTACCAGACGAGGCTGCAGAGACCGCAATATCTCGGCCTCTTCCTGCGGCGACATGCCCATGATCACCGCGACGCCATAGCGGAATAGCGTCACCAGGCCATCTGCACCGAAACGGTAAGTCAATGGAGCGGTCGAGATCACGCCTTCATGTTCGAGGCCCGCGGTATCGATGCGGTCGCTTAACAAAATGGCCTTGATCCGCCGCGCGCCCCTGTGAACCTGGCGGCTGTCGCCGGCGGCAATGGAATTAACGGTCGCGGTTTCTGCCATGGCTGCACTCTGATGCTCGGCGTCGGTATCTGAAATTGCGCAAAGCATGCCGAGGCTGCGAAAAGCCGATGCATCCGTCTACATCGGTGCGCCGGTCGGGCGAATCAAGGGAGACCGATCGATCCCGTGTCTGCGTGAGCGCTTAGGCTGAGACGAGACGAGACGAGACGAGACGAGACGAGACGGATAGAGAGGAAGGAGGGGCGGCGGTGGGCATTGGTGCAGGCCGCAAGCACGCTGCCGGTGTTCTGCTGCACGACCGGCGGGTGCGCTCGCAGATTTTCCGACGAGCGCGGGTTTCTGATTGCCGTCGAAGTGACATGAAGCCGGCTCGCTCGGGCGTGCATATTCGGATCGCGAGGTCAAGCTGCATTCGCAGTCGTCTGTGCCGTCACGTATGGCCGCAGCATCTTTTTAGGGTCGACCACGCGGCCGAACTCGGCCTCGGTCGCGAAGCCCAATTTCAACCCTTGCGATCGTTTCCGTGGTTCTCTATCATTACGCCTTGTGGTTGATAATGCCAGGACAGCTTTCCACTATCAGCGTCAGTCGATGGAGGCGCGTCACGAGTTCAACCCGAGATATTAAAAAGCCTCGTCGCAAAGTCACTCCGTCACGAGCCGTTTGACTACGATAGTGCGCCGCGATCGGTGTCAAATTTCCTGAAGGCTCAAGCAGAGAGAATTCGGCATTGTGGCAGCGAGTGCGTTTTTACGATTGGCTCGTTGAGGCCGGGCATTATTTGTCTCGCGGCTCATTTGTACATCGGGTTCGCGGCGAACTCGGCACGGCGGACCGTACCATCCGGGACGACATGAAGGCGGCGGAATGGTCGGCGGGCAAAGATTGCCTGACGGTTCAAGCGCGCTGGTGGCAAGCATGAGCGCAATACGGATCACCAACGTCCGGGCGGGCACGAGGCAGGGCGCCGAAGCGGCTCCATGGTGCAACATTAAAGCTAAGCTGCGTCGCGCCGGCCTGCGGCCGACGCGCCAACGGTTGGCGTTGGCTTCGCTGCTGTTCGGCCGGGGCGACCGCCACGTCACGGCGGAGATGCTGTTTCAAGACGCCGCGCAGGCAAACGTGCGGGTATCGCTCGCGACGGTCTACAATACGTTGCATCAGTTCGGCGGGGCCGGTCTGCTTCGACAGATAGTGATGGACGGTCCGAAGGCCTATTTCGACACAAATATGACCGACCATAATCACTTCCTGATCGAGGATGAATTTGCGCTGTCGGACATTCCTGGTGCGGCCCTTCGGCTGGAGAGCATGCCGGTCGTTCCGAAAGGTTATGAAATCGCCCGTGTCGACATAGTGGTGCGGCTTCGGCGCAAGGTCTGACGATTTATCGATGCGGCCTGTCGTCAGGGACCGGTGCTCAAATTGTTTGGAGTCCGCCCGGATGCTGAAATCTTCAAAGGGCGCGGTTCGGGTGCTTTGCGATCGATCAGCCCGGCACCCGGCCGGACTGCAGGCGGCCGGCCATCGCCAGGTCGACATTCGCCCCTTAAGGCGGGAACTTCGTCCCGAGAACTTCGGTTGAAGGGTTGAAACGCCCCTGCGAAACGGCGTTTATCGGGGCCTGCCCGGAGAGGAGGGCATCGTTGCGCGCGACGGTCTTGCTCTTCATGCTGCTCCTGTGCGGCGCGTCGCTGGCG
Organism: Xanthobacteraceae bacterium; assembly: GCA_030037885.1. GTDB lineage: Bacteria > Pseudomonadota > Alphaproteobacteria > Rhizobiales > Xanthobacteraceae > BOG-931. The sequence continues at coordinate 14,622 of JASHPU010000035.1, forward strand.
GCGCCGGTCGCTCAAGACTACCTCTGCCTCCAGGGGCATGAGCAAGACGCCACCACCAAACTGCAAACCTACATCAGGCAGGGCGTCATCGATTTTTTTAAAGACAGAAGAATCGCAATCAATCCAACCACTCTCCAGATCAATCTCAGCAGCGGCACGCAAACCGGAGTCGATACGGCGCCATACGTCGCCTTTACGGGAGGCGCTGCTGCGGGCAGCTCCACGCTACCCGGGTCATCCATTGCCGGAACCGTGGCCGCACAAGACGGAACGAAATTCAATGTGCTGCTCAGCTCCGGATCGGACACTCAGGACTCGGCGCAATACCGGATTGTGAGCACGCAACGCGGGTTCGACCGGGAAGGCAACGCTATTGGGCAGCATTGCAACTTGAGGCTATTCGACTCGGGCGACAGCGGGGCTACCGAAAGCCTGCTTGTCGTCAATGCCAGCTCAGGCCACGCTCTCGGACGGCTTCGGTTGCCCGCCCGGATTTCTCTTTATTAGCAAAAGCACCGCTGCAGCTAAAACTATGAGGCTCGCGAGCCTCGGGTCCGAAGGGCGCGATTGAGACCACGCCGTGGCCGGCAGTTCCAAACTGCCGTGGCTGATCGCCGGCGCGCGTCGGGAATATTCCGCCGACTTGGCTCAAGCCGCACGGCTTTGCGGCGCGGCGGCTGTCAAGGAAGACTGAAGATGAGCAAGATAACTGGGCAAGTTACGAAACGCGAAGTGGAAATTGTCACCCAAGGACGCAACCCGGTAGCCATACCGCTCCCAGGCAAGCGCCAAGGCTTGCCGCGAAAACAACGAAACATGCCCATTGCGAGGCCCAACGTACCACCAGTTAAGGCGCTGCCGATCGAAATCCGCGGGCTGCAGGAGCGTTGAGAAAAAAACCAACCCTGGATCCGCCGTCAGTTCGACAATGGAGCGGACACCGGCAAGCGGGTCAGGCAAATGTTCGAATGTCTCGAAGCTTGTCACGAGATCGAACTTGCCAACTGGCCGTTCGGCGTGTTGCGGCACCATCGGATCATAGGTCACGGCTGCGGCAAAACCGGCTTCGCGCAGCACAGTGCAGAGCGTATCGTTGCCGCCGCCGAAGTCCAAGACGCGCGTTTCGCGCCGCAGCGGCCCCCATAACCGCACCACCGCGCCGGCATTCCCGCGGGCTCTGAAGTCCGAATAATCCGGATCAACGAGCTTGTACTCCTCATTGTAGATGTGCGCCTTGAACTGCTCGACGGTCCAATCGTCGAAAGCGTCGGTGAACAGAAAGGCGCAGTTGCCGCAGCGGCGGTAATAGATCGGCACGCCGGACAGGCGGAACTCGACGCCGCGGATGCCGACGCAGGTTTGGTGGAAATCGACGACGCCGAAGAGCGGCGCCGGACTGCCGCAAATCTTGCAGGGACAAGGGTTGGTCGAAACTGGTCTCAAGCCGTCGAGCATGGGCGGACGCGCGATCGTCAAATCACCACCAAAGCTGTAGCCGCGGGACCTTACGACTTGGTTAATTGGTCGTTACCACTTCTCACTCGGCCTTGAGCGGCTCACGGGTGGGCATGCATACGCCAAGGCGCGCGGCATGGAGCGTTTTCGCTGTTCGGCTGTCCACCGCTTCGGCAGGATGCCGGCAAGCCGGAACAGTAAGCCCCGAGTGCTGGGGGACCTGACGCACCCGGGGCTCCACGTCTGCGGCGTTCCATGACCGCAGAATTAAACGGCGCGGCGCTCGTCGGCAGATTCGCTCAGCCACACCGCGCATTCACCGCACTTGAACACGCACAGGTCGGGAAGCCCGCCCGACCGCGGCTCGGTACGATTGAGCGACATCGGCCTGCCGCAGTGCGGACAGGGCGGCTGAACCGCGGCGAACCCGCCGGTCGGCCGCGTCAAGGGCATCGCGAGCATCGCACACCTCATCCTGTTTTGTTAAACGCTCGATTGAAATTCAAACGGATGTTTGAGACACGGGTGCGTTCCAAGCAAGGAATTTTTGTGATTTCGCGGACGCCGTCTGCCGCCCCTTGGGCCGCTGCCGCGGCTGATTGATCGCCCCCGCGTCGTCTCGCTCTGCGGCCGTCATTGCGCGCGTTCAATTCCTGCCCGCGAAACTTCTCCCGGCGTGGGACCGGGAAGGGCCGGCGCGAGATTGGCGCGCCTGCTTGGCCTCTTATCGCGGGGCAGCCGTCGCGACCTGGCCGGTCGATGCTTGCCGACCGCTCCGGTACTTCATTATCTGCACGTGTGCGAGAATGCGGGTGCGGGTGATGGTCCAGCGGTCCGGAAAATTAGCGATGACCCGATGACGGAAATTCTGGTGCAGCCGCGTTGCTTCCGCGTCGTCGCACAGTGCGTCGGCCAATAGCGCAAAAGCAAGCTGTGCAGCACCGCTCTCGTCGCGCCCCCAGGTGAATGGCCTGGGCTCTTCCCCGCTTGGGCCGGGGCGCGGCCCAAGTATGCGGGTCAAGCTACCCTCGCGAACCGTGACCTCGCCTGAAGCTTTGCCCGAATAGAACCGCTCAACGCTACCGGATATCATTGCGCCTACTCGTTGCTGACGAGACATCAACTTGTCGCCGACTTTGGCAAGGCCTTGACGGCTGGCTGAGTTATCCACTGCGAAAAGAATTGCCGAAAAACGCTCAAGCGGTTTTGAGCCTGCCCGGAACCGAAGCGCGCCATGTAGCGCCGTTAACGCAATGAGCCCCGGACATGCCGGGGCTCAGAGTTGCGTCTGACCGAGTCTTGCTTCCGGTCCTGTCTCCTTGGGCGCTCGGTTCTTTGCTAGTGAATTGTCTCGTGGTTCCTCCGGCGCCGCGCACGCACCTTTGACTGTTCTTGTTCCGCAAGCGCGGCGCATCTCAGCCATCGCTGGGCCAAGCCCAGCCACACTTCCTTATCCTTCGGGTTTCGGGTTCCGTTAGCCATGGCCTCACATTCGGCGGCGAACCGCTGGAAGTGCTCGACGCTCATTAGGATTCTCTCCCGCGGATTGTGCGATAGCCGACAAACGCGGGAGGGCAGATTCTGTTCCGGCTAACCAGGAAAATTTCCCTCGTAGCCGAGGGCAGTGACCGGGGTTGTTGTGCGTCGCAGCAAAATCGAATGTCGGACTTCTGCGGGGGGTGAAAGCGCCGTCACGGAAGCTGGCGGGCGGCGCTTGATATAATATTCGGCTAAGCCTTCTTCGGCGACCAACGATAGGCTTTGGCGCAGGCGCCGCCCATCAGCATCGCCCGCTCGCCCTCGCTCAAGCGGTCGGTCTTAAGGAACGGCTCGACCGCCTGCTCATAGTTGACGACGGCGTATGAGCGCGTCCAGTCCGTGCCCCATAGGCAGCGCTCCAAGCCCCAGGCGTCGAACACGCGGGCCAGCGGATCCCAGATGTCCGGGAACGGATACGGCTTCTGGGACAGCGTGCAGGCGCCGCTCACCTTGATCACCAGGTTCTGGCGCCTGGCAAGGTCCAGCACCTTCGGCAGGTCGGCCCACGGCTGCGGCGGGGCCGGCGGCGTGCGCGGCTGCTGGATCGCGAGATGATCGATGATGAAGCGCGTATCGGGATGGCGGTCGATCAAGGCCGCGCCGGCGTCCACATTGCCCCAGCACAAGATGTTGACCGGCAGGTCGTTCTTTGCGGCCTCGCGCGCGATGCGGTTGAGCCCCGGGTGTGTCGGCTCGCGGTCGCGGCCCAGCTCCTTCGTCATCATGATGCGCACGCCGACCGCGCCCGGTGTCCGTTTCCACTCGGCGATGACGTCGCCCACCGCCGGATCGTCCGGGTCGACCGGCTTGACGATGGCGAAGCGGCCGGGATGGGCGCGTTGCACTTCGACCGCATAGCTGGCGTCATAGCGGTACATGGAAAAGGCGGAGATGAAGATCGCGCCGTCGACCCCGACCTTGTCCATCGCCGCTACCATCTCGTCGCCGGTGACGTGAGCGGGCCAGTTCGGCACGTTGTGCCAAGGCCGTTTCGGCGTGTTCGCCTCATAAGCGTGGACCTGGGAATCGATGATCGTCATCGGGGCAGCTCCTCAATTTCGAAAACCGCATTCGCTATCGCAACAGGTCGCGTTGGCCTTGTCCAGGGACCTCTTGCCGAGCGCCGAACGTTGGGCCACCGTTTGGCCGCGCAGTCGAATTGGGGAGACAACCGATGGCCCGCATCGCGATCCTGGACCGCGGCGACATGAGCGCCGAACAAGGGCGCGTTTACGACGCGGCCAGGCAATCCAGCGGCATCGTCGGCGGGCCGTACTATGCCTATATCCGCTTGCCCAAATTGTTCGAGGCCTGCCAAAATCTGCGCGCCTCGCTGGCGTCGGGCCCATTGTCCGCGCGCGAAAATCAGATCGTGAACCTTGTCGTCGCGCGGCATTGGAATGCGCGATATCCCTGGTTCGCGCAGGTTCGGCGCTCGCTCGCAATCGGCATCGAGCAGACGGTCATCGACGCGATCAACGCCCACCGCGATCCGGCCTTGGCCGATGCACGCGAGCAAACCTGCTGGACGGTCGCGCGCGAACTGCTCGCCAACAAGGGCCTCGGTGACGAAACCTATGCCGCCGGGGAGAAGACGATGGGCTTGGAAAGTCTGGTCGCATTGGTGGCTTCGATTGGCAGCTTTTCGATGACTTGCATGACCGCCAACGCGTTCGGCATTGATCCGCCTGCTGCCAACCCGACGCCGCTGGCGACGTAGCGCCGGTTCGCAACCTGCCGCGAAATTCTCATCAAGCTCGGACCAGTAAGGCTTCTTAGGAGACGACACATGCAAACCCGCAGGTCTGTCGCGTTTGGTTTCGCGGCCGCGACGCTGGCAAGCGCCGCGCCGCGAACCGCCGGCGCGCAAACCGCCCAGGCTTGGCCGGTGCGGCCGGTGAAGCTCATCGTCGGCTTCGCGCCGGCCGGTCCGACCGATCTGGTCGCGCGTCTGCTCGCGCAGAGCCTGAGCCAGCAAACCGGCAAGAATTTCTTCGTCGAAAACGTCGCCGGCGCCGGCGGCAATATCGGCACGGTGCGGGCGGCGCATTCCACGCCGGACGGCTATACGTTTTTGGTGACCGGCGGTAATATCACCAACAACCAGTATCTGTTCGCCAAGCCCGGCTACGATCCGCTCAAGGATTTTGACGCGGTGACGCTCGCCGCCGCGACGCCGGTGGTGCTCGCCGTCAACCCATCGGTACCGGCAAAGACGGTCAAGGAACTGGTGGCCTGGATCCACGCCAATCCCGGCAAAGAGAGTTACGCGTCGCCGGGCACCGGCACGCCGCCGCAACTCGTCGGCGCGCTGTTCCAGCATGAATTGAAGCTCGACCTGGTGCATGTGCCGTTCGACGGCGGCGGCACAGCGGTGCAGGCGACGGTCGGCGGCCACACGCCGATCTCGTTCGGCGCCATGGCGCCGGCCGTGCCGCTGATCAAGGCCGGGCAATTGCGCGCGCTGGCGGTCACCGGAAAGGCGCGCTCGCCGACGCTGCCCGAAATCCCGACCATGGCGGAGGCCGGCTTCCCCGAAGTCGAGGGTTTCACCTGGACCGCCGTGGTGGCGCCGGCCGGCACACCCAAGGACATTGTTATGAAGCTGCATGATCTGATCGTCGGCGCGCTCGCGCAGCCCGACGTCAAGGCCAAGCTCGCGGCCATGGCCTATGTGCCGATCGGCTCCTCGCCGCAGGACTGCGCCGCCTTCTTCAAGTCCGAACTGGCCAAGTGGGGCAAAGTGATCGAGCAGGCGGGACTGAAGCCGGAGTGAGCGCTTTGGCGCGCTTGTCGGGCCGGCAGGATTCGATGGATTGAGCCGATGCCGCTTTTCATTCGTCATTGCGTGCGAAGCGAAGCAATCCGGAGTTGGGGGCACTGATTATGGATTGCTCCGTCGCCGCTGCGGGCTCCTAGGAATGACGATACCGATCCACTTCGAGTGGAAGTCGACAAATCTTCCTTGCCCGCATGCGCATAAATTCTCCATATAAAAATCCAACTCGTACATTTTGGCGGCCGTCGCGTATCTTTTGCGTATAGTTTCGTGCAAGTTTACGCGCGCGCGTTCATTTTTTACGGCTTTGCGTCTCTGCTTGCCTGTTTTCTTCAAGTTAATAATGCAAAGCTGACGGCGAGGTCCTCGGGGGCGAGAACGCTCAAGCCGCACGCACACACATCGGAGGAAAAAATGAACAAGACGCGTGCAATCATTGCCTATGGCTTAAGCGTGCTGGCGCTTGGCCTCGTGCTCGCTGCGCCGGGCGCGGCGTGGGCGGCTAAACACCACCATCATCACGCGCGGGTGCAGCAGGCGGCTCAGCCGGCATCGCAACCCTGCACGATCCACTTCCAAACGGCCTGCTCAGGTATGTGAGCTTTGGGGCGAAGCGCGGACGCGGCCACGTTCGCGCCCGCACTGCCCAGGTCTGGTGCGCCGCGAACCATGTGGGCCGGCGGCGTTGTTGTATGGCTCGACGCTGACCGGCCTTGATCTCCGCGAACTCTATGACTTCGGCCCGCCGGCCACCGGCGCGAAAGTCGCACAGAAGTAGGGCAGGCGCTCGCGCGGCCGCGTCATGGCGTTACCTCCGGGTGGGCGTCTTCCTACGCTCCAGGCTGCACTTGATCCAGCCGATCCAGCAATTGACGCCAGTGCTGCAACGTTTGCGCCCGGCTGAACCGCGCATCCAATAAATGCCGCGCCCGTGCGCCCATCTGCGCGGCGGTGTCCGGCTCATCGGCGAGCCGCTGCAGGACGCCGACCAAAGCGTCGGCATCGCCCGGCTTGACGGCGAAGCCGCAACTTTGCGCCGTTACCAGCCGGCCGAGCTCGCCATCCGGGTCGCCGATCATCACGATCGGCCGGCCGGCGGCGGCGATGCCGTAAAATTTGCTCGGCACGATCAGGCCTTCGAGCTTGGGATTGAGCGAGACCCAGTGCGCGTCGCACACGCCGAGCGATTGCGCCAGGGCTTGGCGCGGCTGATACGGCATGAAGCGGAACGAGCCGGCCAAGCCTTGGCGTTCGACGGCGCTGCGCAACGCTTCATATCGCTTGCCGCCGCCAATCATCAGAAAAACGAAACGGGAATCGGCGCGCAGCCGCGCCGCCGCGCCGAGCACGGCCTCGAACTCGTGAACCCGGCCCAGATTGCCGGAATAGCCGAAGACAAATTTATCCTGAAGGCGCCATGCCTGGCGCAGCGGATTGTCCGAGCGCGCAACCGGCTTCACGTCCACATCGTTGCACCAGTTCGGGATGACGTGAATGCGCGCCGGCGCAACGCCGAGCGCGGCGAGTTTTTCGGCCATCAGTTCGCCGACAACGACGTTTGCTTCGGCCGCCCGCAGCGAACCGTCGCGCCGGTGCGCGAGCTGCCGCGCCAAAAACGGTCCGCGGACGAGCGGCACGTCGAGCGCCACCGCGACTTCCGGATAAAGATCTTGCAGCCAGTTGATGAGGCCGGCGCCACGGCGGCGTGCCGCCGCCATGACCGGCAACGACAGCAGCGGCGGATCGGTCTTGGCGACCAGGAGATCGCCCGGCCGGGCGAGGGCGATGAGGCGCCGCCGCGCCGAGCGGTAGAACGTCAGATAATCGAGCGAGCGGCCGACCAGGCTGCCGCGGCCGAACCGGCTCGACGGCACGCGATGCACCTTGACGCCATTGACGGTTTCGAACTTCGGCAACGACGCCCGCGGCGCATCGTAGATCTGCGCGCTGGTGACGACGTGGATCTCTCCTCCGCTCGCAGCCAAATAGAAGGCGAGATCGGCGAGGATCTGGCTCGTCGCCGAATGATCCGGGAAAAAGAAGCGGTTGACGAAGATCACGCGCCGCATGCGGCCCCACCTAACCCTCACCCGCTTGCGGGGGAGGGAAGGGAGGGGACGCGCCAGATGGGTGCTTGATCAGCGGCCTGATTGCTTCGTCGCCGAGCAGCCCATCGAAATAAGCGATGGTCCGCTTGAGTCCTTCCTTCAGATTCATCTGCGGCTTCCAGCCCAGCAGTTTCTGCGCTCGCGTGATATCCGGGCTGCGCTGGCGCGGATCGTCCTGCGGCAGCGGCCGATGCACGATGCGCGCGCGCGAGCCGGTGAGCTCGATCACCGCGGTCGCCAGATCGATAATGGTGAACTCCTGCGGATTGCCGATGTTGATCGGCCCGGTGACGTCGTCGGCGGTGTCCATCAGCCGGATGAGCCCGCCGATCGTGTCGTCGACGTAGCAGAACGAGCGGGTCTGCAAGCCGTCGCCGAACACGGTGATGTCGCGGCCGAGCAGCGCCTGGACGATGAAATTCGACACCACGCGGCCGTCGTTGGGATGCATGCGCGGGCCATAGGTGTTGAAGATGCGCGCCACCTTGATGCGCAGATCGTGCTGGCGCCGGTAATCGAAGAACAGCGTCTCGGCGCAGCGTTTGCCTTCGTCGTAGCAGGAACGCGGCCCGATCGGATTGACGTTGCCCCAATAGCTCTCGAGCTGCGGATGGATCGCCGGATCGCCGTACACTTCGGAGGTCGAAGCCTGCAGAATTTTGGCGCGCAGGCGCTTGGCAAGGCCCAGCATGTTGATGGCGCCGTGCACGCTGGTCTTGGTGGTCTGTACCGGATCGTGCTGATAATGCACCGGCGAGGCCGGGCAGGCGAGATTGAAGATCTGATCGACCTCGACATAGAGCGGAAACGTCACGTCGTGGCGCAACAGCTCGAAGCGGCGGTCGTCAAGCAGCGCCTCGACGTTGCGCCGCGTGCCGGTGAAGAAATTGTCGAGACAGATGACGGTGGCGCCGCTCTGGAGCAGCCGCTCGCAAAGGTGCGAGCCCAAAAATCCGGCGCCGCCGGTCACCAGCACGCGAGTTTCGAGATGCATGGGCGGCGACTCCTAAGAACAAGCCAAGCCGGAGCATGGTGATTTCAGACTAGCACGCCGCCGGCAAGCGCTGCAGCCAGTAATGGCCCAGGACCAGGACGTCCATGTTGGTGCGCAGGAAGCAATCGAGCGCTTCCTTAGGATCGCACACCACCGGCTCGTTCTCGTTGAACGAGGTGTTGAGCACCATGGGCACCCCGGTCAGCTTGCAGAATGCCGCGATCAAGGCGTGGAAGCGCGGATTGGCGGCGCGCGCGACGGTCTGCAACCGGGCGGTGCCGTCGAAATGGGTCACCGCCGGTATCTTGTCGCGGCGCTCCGGGCGGACGGCAACGACTTCGAGCATGAACGGCACATCGACGTCGCGCTCGAACCAGTCGGCCACCGCCTCGCGCAGCACCGACGGCGCGAACGGCCGGAACGATTCGCGGCGCTTGATCTTGGCGTTGAGCATTTCTCTGACGTCGGCGCGGCGCGGATCGGCGAGGATCGAGCGGTTGCCGAGCGCACGCGGGCCCCATTCCATGCGGCCGGCAAACCAGCCGACCACGCGCCCGTCGGCAATGGCGCGCGCCGCGGCGTCGATCAGTTCGGCATCGTCGTCGAAGCGCCGCAGCGTGCAGCCTTGGGCGGCAATCGTGTCGCGCCGCTCGTCGAGCACCGCGCCAAGCGCGGCGTCGGCAAACGACGGCCCCCAATAAGCATGGGTCATGGCCGCGGCGCGCGGGCCGTTGCGATGCCAGACCGCGTAGGCGGCGCCGAGCGCGCCGCCGGCATCGCCGGCGGCCGGCTGCACATAGAGTTGCCTGAAACCGGTGCGATCCAAAATCTTGCCGTTGGCGACGGAATTGTAGGCGCAGCCGCCGGCGAGCGCGAGCGCGGCATGGCCGTAGCGCCGCCGCAAGTTTTGCAGCAGATGAAAAAATGCGTCCTCGTAGACCGCCTGGGTCGCCCAGGCGAGATCGCGATGGCGCTGCTCGATCGGGTCATCGGGCCCGCGCGGCGGCCCGAGCGCGTCGACCAGCGCCGGCGAATACAGCGGGCCGAATAGCGGCGCGCCGGACCACTCGTAGCTGATGTCGGCGGTGTGATGGCGAAAATATTTCAGGTCGAGGGCAAAGCCGCCATCGCCGCGCAACGTCACCAGCCGCTGCACCGCGGCGCGGCGCGCCGGTTCGCCGTACGCGGCGAGCCCCATCAGCTTGTACTCGTCGCCGTAATTCGGGAAGCCGAGATATTGCGTCATCGCCTGGTAGAAAACGCCGAGCGAATGGGGAAACAGAATGCGGCCGTCGAGCGACAGCGCGGTGCCGGCGGCGGCGCCCCACGCGGCGCTCGCGAAATCGCCAAAGCCGTCGACCGACACCGCGACGGCTTCTGCAAATGGCGAGGCATAGAACGCCGAGGCCAGATGCGCGCGATGATGCTCGACATGCGCGATGGTCCCGGCAAACGGCCGGCCGGGCAGGGCGGTAAGCTCGTCAGCAATGCGCGCCACCTGCTTGCGGTTTTTCAGCTTGGCGGCAAGCAGACGCGGGCTCGGCCGGCCGGCCAGCACATAGCCGAGCTTGCGGAAAAAATTGGCCCGCACGCTGCGGTTGACCGCGACGTGGGTCACGTCGCCGAGATCGATCTTCGCCTCTTGCAGACAATAGGCAATGGCCTGTGATGGAAAGCCGGCCCAATGCTTGACCCGGCGAAAACGCTCCTCCTCGGCCGCCGCTACAAGCTCGCCTGCGCGCAGCAGGCAAGCCGCGGCGTCGGCGTGATAGGCGTTGATGCCCAGAATGATCAGGTCAGAGGGCATGCAAGTGCGACCATTGTTTCGGCACTTGCGCGCATCTTGCTTCCCCGATGCAGGGAAGACGACTCACATCTTGAACTTCACCACTTTCTGCCGCTGCTCGCCCAAGCCATCGATGCCGAGCGTGACCACGTCGCCGGCTTTGAGGAATTGCGACGGCTTCATGCCGAGCCCGACGCCGGGCGGCGTGCCGGTGATGATGACGTCGCCCGGCTCCATGCGGAAATATTGCGAGCAGCACCAGACGATGTGGCGGCAGTCGAAGATCATGGTGGAGGTATTGCCGCGCTGGCGCTTTTCGCCGTTGACGTCGAGCCACATGTCGAGGTTCTGCGGGTTCTTGATCTCGTCCTTGGTGACGAGCCACGGCCCGAGCGGGCCGAACGTCTCGCAGCCCTTGCCCTTGGTCCACTGTCCGGCGCGCTCGATCTGAAATACGCGCTCGGACACGTCGTTGGCGAGGCAATAGCCGGCCACCACGTCGAGCGCCTTGTCCTTGGCGAGATACCGGGCGCGGCTGCCGATGACGATGCCGAGCTCCACCTCCCAGTCGAGCTTCGACGAATCCTTCGGGATCATGGTGTCGTCGTGCGGGCCGCAGATGCAGGTTGCCGCCTTGTTGAAGATGACCGGCTCCGGCGGGATCGGCATGCCGGCTTCGGCGGCGTGGTCGGAGTAATTGAGCCCGATGGCGATGAAATTGCCGACCTTGCCGACGCAAGCGCCGACCCGCGGTTTGCCTTTGACCAGCGGCAGTTTTTCGGGATCGAGCTTGCGCAGCTTGCTCAGGCTCTTCGGCGACAAAAACTCGCCGGCGATGTCGGGGACGATCTTGGACAGGTCGCGGATGCGGCCCTCGGCATCGAGCATGCCGGGCTTTTCGCGGCCGGGCGGGCCGTAGCGGAGGAGTTTCATGGAGGTCTCCGTGGGTGGGTGATGGCGGGAATTGGAGATGATGAATGCGCCGCGGTGTGGGGAGACGGTCAAAACGCGCCGGGGAATGCGCCGCCGTCGATCAGAACGTTCTGGCCGGTAATGTAGCCGGCCTGGGCCGAGCACAGAAAGGCGCAAGCTTGGCCGAGTTCGTCGGGGTCGCCGATGCGGCGCGCCGGCACCGTGTCGACGCGTTCCTTGAGCGCGGCCTCGTAGCTGATGCCGCGTTTTTTCACCGTCGCCTCGACGTTGGAGCGGAAGCGGTCGGTTTCGAAAATCCCCGGCAGCACGAAATTGATGGTGACGTTGGCGGCGGCGACCGAACGGGCGACCCCAGCCAGAAACGCGGTCAGCCCGGCGCGCGCGCCCGAGGACAGATCGAGCCCGGCGATCGGCGCCCTCACGGAGCCCGAGGTGATGTTGACGATCCGCCCGAATTTTTTCGCCACCATCGGGTCGATCACCTTTTGAATAAGCTCCACCGCCACGATCATGTTGGCGATCACGCCGTCGAGCATCTTGCTCCGGTCGAGCTCGCGAAAATCGCGAAACGGCGGGCCGGCATTGTTGTTGACCAGGATATCGGGCTGCGGGCAGGCGGCGAGCAGCGCCTGCTGGCCGTCGGCCGAGGCGATGTCGGCGGCAACCGGAGTGATTTTCGCGCCGGTGGCCTTGCGCAACTCCTCGGCCGTAGCGGCAAGCCGGTCGCGATCGCGGCCGTTGATGACAACCTCGCAACCGGCCTCGGCCAAAGCCGTGGCGCAGGCGCGGCCGAGCCCCCGGCTCGAGGCGCACACGATGGCCTTGCGGCCGGCAATTCCAAGGTCCATCCCAAATCTCTCCCGGCCCCGGCGGGGTGCCGACGCGACAGCGCGGCGTTGTGCCTGTATGTCCTGTTCTCGTTACTGGGCCGTCGCGAGTCAACGGCCGAAAAATTGGGCCGGACCTGCGCACCATGCCGCCGCTCCCCGACTTGTCGTTCGCGCAGCTGGCCCTGATCGCCGGTCTCGCCGCGTTTTCCGCCGTGGCGGGCGGGGTGGCCGGCTACGGCACCGGCGCGCTGATGCCGCTCGTCCTGGTGCCGCTGGTCGGCGCCGCGCCGGTGGTGCCAATCATCGCCATCTCGGCGCTGTTCACCAATTCGGCGCGCATCGTCGCCTTCCGCCAAAAACTCGAGCCGCGCCGCGCCGTCATTGCGCTCGTCGCCGCACTGCCGACCTGCGTCCTCGGCGCCTGGCTCTATACGCTCTTGTCCGGCCGCGGCGCCGCCACCGTCATCGGCTCGACGCTGATCGCCACCGTGCCGCTGCGCCGGGTGCTCAAGCGGCGCGGCCACCGGCTCGGCGAAAAGGGCTATGCGGTCGGCGCGCTGATTTGGGGCATCGTGGTCGGCAGCAGCACGGGAGCAGGGATCGTCCTGCTGTCGCTCTTGATGGCGACCGGGCTCGAAGGCGCCGCCGTGATCGCGACCGACGCCATGGTGTCGGTCATTATGGGGGTGATCAAGCTTTCGGTGTTCGGCTTCGCCGGCGTGGTCACGCCGCTCGTGCTCGCGGTCGGACTCCTGATCGGTGTGATCGGGTTTTGCAGCACCTTCCTGGCGCGGCTGCTCGTCGAGCGGCTGCCGGTACACATCCACACCGCCATGCTCGATGCCGTGGTGATCGTCGGCGCCGCCGTCATGATCTTCGGCGCGTTGCGCGGTTGAGCGAGCGTTTGACGTTAACGAGCTTGCGTCCCGCCGCGGCCGCAGGCGGCGGGACCGGACGCCACGCGGCGCCTCGTCAGCGCCTCTTGGCGCGGCACCGGCGAGCCGGTTCTTCGTCCTCGTCGTCCTCTTCTTCGTCCGCTTGTTCTTCGGCGTTTCGTTACGGCCACTTCACCATCGGCGGCAACGAGGACAGGATCGAGTCGACATTGCCGCCGGTGCGCAGGCCGAAAATGGTGCCGCGGTCATACAAGAGGTTGAATTCGACGTAGCGGCCGCGGCGAACGAGCTGTTCCTCGCGCTCGGCCTCGCTCCACGGTATCGCAAAATTTCTGCGCACCAGCTCGGGATAGACGCGCAGAAAGGCGAGGCCGACGTCCCTCGTGAAGGCGAACGTCTCGTCCCAATCGGTTTCCAGATAATCGTAAAAAATGCCGCCGATGCCGCGCATCTCGCCGCGGTGCTTCAGGAAAAAATATTCGTCGCACCATTTTTTGAATTTGTCGTACGGCGCGACCGTGGCGTGCGCGGCGCAGGCCGACTGCATGGCGGCATGAAACGCCACGGTATCGGGATCGTCCTGGGTCCGGCGGCGTTCGAGCAGCGGCGTAAGGTCCGCGCCGCCGCCGAACCATGATTTGGTGGTGACGACGAAGCGCGTGTTCATGTGCGCCGCCGGCACGTGCGGATTGTGCGGATGGGCGATCAGCGAAATGCCGGCGGCGAAGAAGCGCGGATCGGCGGCGGCGCCCGGAATGTCGCTGCGGAATTCCGGCGCAAATTCCCCGAATACGGTCGACACGTGCACGCCGACTTTTTCGAAGACGCGGCCCGACATCATCGCCATGGAGCCGCCGCCGCCCGGCGCGCCGCCATGGTCGACGCGCCGCCACGGCGTATGGACGAAGCGGCCGGCGGGCCGGTCCGACAAAGGCGCACCCGTAGGAAGTGCATCCTCGATCGCCTCGAGCGCCGCGACCAAACGGCCGCGCAGCGCTTCGAACCACAGCCGGGCGCGCTCCTTGCGTTCGCTCATCGGGTCGGCGGCCATGACCGCCTTGTACCGGCTGCGGCGGAGGCGGCATAGATGCCGAGCCGCGGCGTCGAACCCGCTCCCGGCTACCGCGTGAAGCCGCCGGTCTGCCGCAGCGCCTCGCCGATGGCCATGGCGGCCGCGACCGCGACGTTGAGCGAACGCAGTCCCGGCCGCATCGGGATGACGAGCCGCGCGTCGGCCGCAGCATGGACCTCCGGCGGCACGCCGGCCGATTCGCGGCCGAACAGCAGCACGTCGTCGCCGCGAAAGGTATGATCGAGATAGGACTTCGTTGCCGTAGTGGTGAAAAGCACGAGGCGGCAGCCGTGCGCCTTGCGCCAAGTCTCGAATGTCGGCCAGGAAATGTGGCGGACGAGCGCGACCGCATCGAGGTAGTCCATCCCGGCGCGGCGAAAGGCGCGGTCGGACATGGGAAAAGCGGCCGGCGCGATGAGATGTGCCTCGATGCCAAGGCAGGCGGCAAGCCGCAGCATGGTGCCGGTGTTCTGCGGGATGTCCGGCTGGTAAAGGGCGATGCGCATTGCGGCGGCGCTCTGAGGCCACACTTGCGCTCGGTCCGCAAGGGTGCCAATAGAACGCCGCCGGATTGCGTCGCCGCCGACCTTCCCCAGGCCGGTGCGACCGGACCATTCGCCGCGCCCCTTGAGCCTTTCTCCCGCTACGGGGGCGAGGCTAGAGAGGGAAGGGCGGCCTGCAGCGCGGGTGGTCGAACGGCAAGACGTAAAGAGGGTCGAGACGGTGACTGTCATCTCAACGGCCGAGCCGAGGCGCCGCGACTTCCTTTCCGTTCGTCTGATTTTCCGCAAGGCCTAAGGTTCGATCATGAGCGGACATGCCACCTACGAGCCGCGCAGCCCATTCATGAAATGGATGGAACGGCGGCTGCCGATCGCGAGCCTCGTCTATTCGTCGTTCATCGCCTATCCGACGCCGCGCAATTTGAACTATTGGTGGACCTTCGGCGGCATTCTCGCCTTCATGCTCATCGTGCAGATCGTCACTGGCGTAGTGCTGGCGATGCATTACACGCCGAACGTGAATCTCGCCTTCAATTCCGTCGAATCGATCATGCGCGACGTCGATTACGGCTGGCTGTTGCGCTACATCCATTCGAACGGCGCATCGTTCTTCTTCGTCGCCGTCTACATCCACATCGCGCGCGGCATGTATTACGGCTCCTACAAGGAGCCGCGCGAAGTGCTGTGGATCCTCGGCGTGATTCTCTTCCTGTTGATGGTGGTGACCGGCTTCATGGGCTACGTGCTGCCGTGGGGCCAGATGAGCTTCTGGGCCGCGACCGTCATCACCAACCTGTTTTCGGCGATCCCGGCGGTGGGCGGCGGCATCGTCACTTGGCTGTGGGGCGGCTATGCGGTCGGCAATCCGACGCTCAATCGCTTCTACTCGCTGCACTACCTGTTGCCGTTCGTCATCGCCGGCGTGGTCGTGCTGCACATCTGGGCGCTGCACATGGTCGGCCAGAACAATCCGACCGGCGTCGAGCCGAAGACCGAGAAGGACACCGTGGCGTTCACGCCCTATGCCACGGCCAAGGACGCGTTCTTCGTCGGCCTGTTCTGCATCGTGTTCGCCTGGTTCATCTTCTACATTCCGAATTATCTCGGCCACACCGACAATTACATTCCGGCCAATCCGGGCCAGACGCCGACTCACATCGTGCCGGAATGGTATTATCTGCCGTTCTACGCGATCCTGCGCGGCATCCCGAACAAGCTGCTCGGCGTTATCGCGCTGGCCAGCTCGATCCTGATCCTCGCCTTCATGCCGTGGCTCGATACCTCGGCGGTGCGTTCGGCGAAGTACCGGCCGCTCTATCGCCAGTTCCTGTTCATCTTCTTCGCCGTGGTGATCGGGCTCGGCTATCTCGGCTCGCAGGAGCCGGCCGGCGGCTATGTGATCGCGGCGCGGCTGTTCACGGTCTACTACTTCGCCTTCTTCCTCATCATCCTGCCGCTGCTCGGTTTGTTCGAGAGGACCAAGCCGTTGCCGAATTCGATCTCCGAATCGGTGCTGCGCAAGGGTGCGCCAATCGGTGCGTCCGGCCCGCCGCCGGCCGGCGTCAAAGCCTAGCGGGGGCCGCATCATGACGTCTCATCGCGAACTCATGACGGCACTGGTGCTCGCCGCTGCGGTGGCCGGCACGGCAATTCCCGCCCGCGCCCAGGAGGCCGAGGCGCCGCCGCTGCAGCAATGGTCGTTCGCCGGCCCGTTCGGCCAATACGATCCCGAGCAATTGCAGCGCGGATTCAAGATCTATCGCGAGGTCTGCTCGACCTGTCACAGTCTCAAGCTCCTCTCGTTCCGCAATCTCTCCGATCCGGGCGGCCCGGGCTTTACCGCAGCGCAGGCCGCGGCTATCGCGGCAACGTTCCAGGTCACCGATGGCCCCAACGACCAGGGCCAAATGTTCCAGCGGCCCGGAAAGATTTCCGATTATTTCCCGCCGCCTTTCGCCAACGACCAGACGGCGCGCGCCGCGCTCGGCGGCGGGTTGCCGCCCGACATGTCGACGCTCGCCAAGGCTCGCGGCTACGACCGCGGTTTTCCCTGGTTCATCTTCGACGCCTTCACCCAGTATCAGGAGGGCGGGCCGGACTACATTCACGCCATCCTCAACGGCTACGCCGATCCGCCGAAGGATTTCGCGCTGCCGCCGGGCACCCACTACAACAAATATTTTCCCGGCCACGCCATCGCCATGCCCAAGCCGATCAACGACGGGCAGGTAAAATTTACCGACGGCACCCCGGAGACCGTCGACCAATATGGCCGCGACGTCGCCGCTTTCCTGATGTGGGCGTCGGAGCCGAAGCTCGACGAGCGCAAGCGCCTCGGCTTTCAGGTCATGATCTATCTGATCGTGCTGTCGGGTCTGCTCTATTTCACCAAGAAGAAGATTTGGCACGAGGTCGAGCTGCATCCCGAACTCGAAGAGCCGCGCGCGCCAACCGAGTACGGGCGCTGAGCGGGGCCGCGGTCAGAACGACCAGCGCCGCAGCATGACGAAATTGCCGTCGCCGAGGGCGGCGGCGATCAGCGCCGTCGCCAGCATGAGCAGGAAACCGACGACGATAGCCGCCGGGATCGCGGCCAGCGCCGCTTTGATGAAAAACAGCACCAGGCGGAAGAAAGGGATGCGCAGGTCGACGATGACGAAGCGCTGACCGTCGTTCATGGGGCGGTTCTCCGGTTGCGTCCGCCGCCATGGTTCGCCAGAGTAAGCCTCGCTGCAAGCGAACTTTGCCGATTGAGGGGCCGCCGACCATGATCACCACCGCGTTGGAGAACAATCTCAAAGCCGCGATCCGCTCGATCCCCGATTACCCGAAGCCGGGCATCATGTTTCGCGATATCACCACGCTCCTTGGCAATGCGCGCGCGTTCCGCCGCGCTGTCGACGAGCTGGTGCAGCCCTGGGCCGGCGGCAAGATCGACAAGGTCGCCGGCATCGAGGCGCGCGGTTTCATTCTCGGCGGCGCCGTGGCGCACCAGGTCTCGGCCGGCTTCGTGCCGATCCGCAAGAAGGGCAAGCTGCCGTTCAAGCGGGTGAGCATCGGCTACTCGCTGGAATACGGCATCGACGAGATGGAGATGCACGAGGACGCCGTGATGCGCGGCGAGCGGGTGATCCTGGTTGACGATCTGGTCGCCACCGGCGGCACCGCCGAGGCGGCCTGCAAGCTCTTGCAGCAGATCGGCGCCAATGTGCTCGCCGCCTGCTTCATCATCGACCTGCCGGACCTCGGCGGCGCCGCAAAGATCGAGAAGCTCGGCGTCCCGGTGCGCACGCTCGTCAGTTTCGAGGGCCATTAGCGGCGGCGCGGGGCCTTGCCGTCGCCGACCATCGATGGGCCGCTGTACTACGAGCGCATGGGCAAGACCGGCCCGGTGATGGCGTTCGTGCATCCTAATCCGATGGACCAATCGAGCTGGATTTTTCGGCTGGCGCAGATGTCCAGTTGATTGCCGCGACTGGCAGACGATAATTTTCGCGATCCCGGATGCTGACGCTGCTTTCTCAGCTACAATGCGCAAGAAGGCCGCTCTGCCACGCAGAGGCTCGAGGCCGCGCTGACACCTGACACGCAAGGACGGATACCATGAGCGACAGGAAAAATCGTCAATGGATTTTGGAAGCACGGCCCGTGGGGCAACTGACGGGGAAGGAGTTTCGTTGGAACGAAACATCTGCGCCCGATCCGACCGACGGGCAGGTACTGGTCCGCAACCTCTGGCTGTCGTTCGATCCTACCCAGCGCAATTGGATGGCGCGGGACTCCTATGTGCCGATGATCCCGCTCGGTGAGGTCATGCGTGCCATTGGCGTCGGGCAGGTCGTCGAGTCCCGGCATCACGACTTCAAGCCGGGCGATCTCGTTCAGGGCTGGTGGGGCTGGCAGGATTATGTTGCCACAGATGGTCGGGGCGTCGGAGGCATGCGCAAGCTGCCTCCCGGCGTGCCGCCCAATACGGCGTTGAGCCTCTTTGGCATCACCGGAAACACCGCCTATTTCGGCATCACTGAGATCGGTCAAGTCAAGTCCGGCGAAACCGTCGTGGTGTCCGGAGCGGCCGGCAGCACGGGCTCGATCGCCGGTCAAATCGCGAAGATCAAGGGGTGCCGGGTGGTCGGCACTGCGGGCGGCAAGGAAAAATGCGACTGGTTGACGCAAGCGGCAGGTTTTGACGGCGCTATTGATTATAAGAACGAGGACGTTGGTCGTCGGCTCACGACGCTTTGTCCCAATGGGATCGATGTCTTTTTTGACAATGTCGGCGGTGTCGTCCTCAACGAAGTTTTGGCGCGCATCAATCTCAAGGCGCGGATTGTGCTCTGCGGTGCGATATCGCGGTACAATGAAACCGCTTTACCGCCGGGACCGTCGAATTACTTCAATCTGACGGCAAAACGGGGGCGCATGGAGGGATTCATAATTTTGGATTACGTGCCGCGTTTCGCCGAGTCCATCGCGGCGCTCGGTCGATGGCACCGGGAGGGGAAACTGGTGCAAAAAGAGGATATTGCGGTCGGCCTTGAGAATGCACCGCACACCTTGATGCGACTTTTCACCGGCGAGAATTTTGGCAAGCAGTTACTGAAGATTGCCGATCCGCCATTATCCGTCTAGGACATATTTAAGCTGCCGGTCGCCATCTGCATAAGTGCGCTTTCGACCAAAACGTTCGATGCGCTCGAGCTGAGCAGATCGAGGGCGAAAATCAGCCGCTGGCGGTGCGATGGCGCGCTACGCTGAAAAAGATCGCGGCCACCAGGGTCAGCGTGCCGATGACGACGTAATGCACCGACGAATTGGCGTTGATAAATGAGGAGGCGCTCGAAGTCGCCTGCACCAGCGCCGCGCCGAGGAGCGTGCTGATAAACGAACCGCGGCCGCCGCCGACGCTGGCGCCGCCCAGCACCACCACCGTGATGCTCATCAAGGTGTAGTCCGTGCCGGTTGAAGGCGAGCCGATGCCCACCTGTCCGGCGAGCAGGACGCCGCCGATCCCGGTCAGCAGCCCGGAGGCCACGAATGCGATCATCGTGAGCCGGCGGCTGTCGATGCCCAGCCGTTGGCTCGCCAACGGGCTCGAGCCGACCGCGCGCAAGCTGCGGCCAAAGCCGGTGCGATAGGCGAGCCACTCGGCGCCGCCAATCATTGCCAGCGTCAGCAGCACTCCGGCGGGAATCACACCTATGGGTAATTGCGCGGCGTCGGAGATGGCGTCGCTGATGTTGCCGGCCGCGATCGGGCGCAGCAGCAGTGAAATGCCTTGCAACCCTATGAACGTCGCGATCGTCACCACGATAGCCGGCAACCGCAGCGCCGTCACCAGCAGGCCCTGCAAGCAGCCGAATCCGACGGTAAAGCCGAGGATAAGAACGAGACTGCCGGCCAGCGCCAAGCCGCCGATTCCGTCCGGCGCCAGGAAGGAGCAAAGAACGACGCAGAGGCCCGCGAGCGGGCCGACCGAAAGATCAATGGCGCCGACCAGCACCGTCGCCAGTTGCGCGCTGGAGAGAAAGGCCAGAATGCTGAAGAACGACATCATGCTCTTGAGGCTGAACGGCGACAGAAAGTAGCCGTTGAGCGCCTGCGTTCCGCCAAGAACGATCGCGGTGAGCACGGCCAGCAGCAGAGCAGGAAAATGATCGCTCGACAGGAATTCGGCGCCGCGCCGCCTACGAACCGCTTTCGCCCTGTCGTTGGCGCGTGACACTGTCGCGGTGAGATTGGCCTCGGTGATGGCCGCATCGGTGACCGCCGTCCCCGACAATTCATGCACGATCCGGCCGCGTGCAAAAATCACCACGCGATCGCAGAGGCCCTCGAGTTCGATGCCGTCCGACGACGATACCACCACCGCCACACCCTGTTCGGCCAAGATGCGCAGGCGCTGATAGATCTCGCTGCGCGCGCCGATGTCGACGCCTTTGGTAGGCTCGTCGACCAGAAGCACTCCGGGGCGCGCCGCGATCTCTCGCCCCAACAGCGTCTTTTGCTGATTGCCGCCTGACAGTTCGAACAGCTTCGATTCGGTGGAGGCGGCGCGGATGCGCAAGTCCTCCGCGATAGACTTGGCGCGGGCGGCTTCGCTGGCCTGATCGATCACGCCGGCGCGCGACACCGCGCCGAGAAAGCCGAGGCTCAAATTTTCGCGCAGTGTCAGATTGAGAAAGACGCCCTCGGCATGACGATCGTCGGTAATGAAGCCGACGCCGGACCTGCGAAAGGCGGCGGCCGTGTCGGCGGAAATCGACCTGCCGCCGACGCGCACCTCGCCAGCGGCGCGGCGATCGATCCCGGCAGCAGCGCGGATGAATTCGCGCTGGCCTTCGCCCTCGATGCCGGCAAGCCCGACGATTTCGCCGGCATGGACGACGAGATCGACCCGATCGAAGCCGCGGCCGCTTAAGCCTTTTACCATGAACAACGGCTCACCCAGCGAACGCGCCTTGGCCGGAAAGATTTGGCCGAGCGGCCGGCCGGCGATCAGCGCCACGATTTCGGTCGGCGTGATCGCGCCCGCCAACCTGCTGTCGATGATCTCGCCGTCGCGCATGACTGAAATGCGATCGGCCAACTCGTCGACCTCGTGAAGGCGATGCGAGACATAGACAATGCCGACGTCGGCGCGCTTGAGCTCGCCGATCAGGTCGAACAATTTGCGCACGTCGGCCTGCTGCAACGGCTCGGTCGGCTCGTCGAGAAAGATGACTTTGGGCCGGGTGGCGATGGCGCGCGCGATTTCGACGATGTGCCGCTGCGCCAGCGACAATTCGGCGACCCGCTGCTTGAGCGGCATGCGCATTTCGTCGGTGGCGATGCGCGCCAGGATGCGCGCCGCCTCCGCCGGCCCCGCCGCACCGGCAAGCCGTGGCGCGGCGAGCTGCAGATTCTCCAGCACCGTCAGGTCGGTTGCCAGCGCCGGGTGCTGATAGACGACGGAGACGCCGGCCTCGCGCATTCGGCGCGGATTGGGAGCCTCCACCCGGCTGCCGTCATAATAGATCGTTCCCGCGTCGGCGCGCAGCACACCGGCGGCGATGCCGATCAAAGTCGATTTACCCGCGCCGTTCTCACCGACTATGGCGTGAACCTCGCCGGGCATGACCAGCACGTCGACGCCTTTCAACGCCCGCACCGGCCCAAAGCTCTTGCGCACGGCGGCAAGCGTCATGACCGGCACCTGCGCCGTGGTAGGGACATCCGCCGCCGTCGACGGTGCAGCGGCGCGTCTCACGTCATGCATGGCGCGCCCGCCGCATCAGTTCGGGAAGCGCGACGCCGCTCAACACGATGATTGCATCGGCCAAATCTTCGGCGGAACCGCCGAAGCCGAGCGCGGTCACCAGCTGCGCCAGATAGGTCAGGAAGAAAGCGCCGATGACCGTCGCCACAACGCTGCCTTTGGTGAGACCGCCCAAAGAGTTGCCGCCGACTACGACCGCGGCGATCGTCCCCAAGAGATACGGCAAACCGCACAACACCGTGGGCGAGACCAGATAGCCCGACAACATGATTGCCGCGGTGGCGTACATGAGCCCGGCAAGCGCATAGGTGGCGATGCTGTAGGTCCGCAGCGCCACGCCGACGGCATGGGCCGCGGACGGATTGACGCTGACCGCGATGAAGCGGCGTCCGATCGTGGTGCGGGTCAATACGAAGACGGTCAGGCCGGCCACCAGCAGCAACACCCAGACGGTGGTTGGGACGTAGAGAAATCGTGCTTCGAAGAAGCTGACCATCATCGGCGGCGACTGTACCGAGGCGCCGGTCGATACAAAATAGGTCAAACCAAACAGGATCGCGTTGATGCCGATCGTGGTCACCAGGGTCGGTACGCGCAACAGGGCAACGATGATACCGGTTACCGCACCGATCGCGGCGCCGATCGCCAGCGCCAGGGCGACGTAGAAAATCACCACGGCAGGATCGTTGCTGCCGTTGGGCAGCTTGGTCGCGATCACGGCGGCAAAGGACATGATGCCGGCGGTGGACAGATCGAGACCGCGTTGCTGAATGACCAAATGCTGGCCGATCGAGGCGACGGCGAGTATGGCGAAATACGGCAGCGTCGACAGGATCGCCGCCGCATTGATCGTGCTCGGCGCGGCGATGCCGCCGATCAGCACCAGAAGCGCGGTCGCAGCGAACGACTTCAGCGCCAGTGGGTACTCGCTCAGGTCCTTGCTCAGGCGGGGCATGCGCAGACGGAATATTCGAGCGTCCGCCATGTCTCAACATCCGACCCTGGTAGCAGCCCCGGCCCGCTCCCCTTCGCCGCGCAAGCAGGAGACGCGTTTACGACGGAACGGCGCGGCACCTTCGGCGGTGCTGACGCCAAGCGCCGGGCGGGCGATATTTTACACCCAGTCCCGCTTCAGTGCATTGCTGTCAGCGGCCTCGCACGGTCCCGACCTGGCAAGACCAGCACCGGTGTGCCCCCAAAGACTCGGCGCCCTCAAAGACTCGATGCCCCCAAAGACTCGATGCCCCCAAGACTCGGTGCCTCGGCGGCGCAGCCGTTGCACTGCACCGCCGCAAGCGACATGCAGACTATTTGCCGCCCAAAGCCTTGATCTGTTGCTCTTTGCTCAGCATCGAAGACGGGATCGAATCCATGGGCATCGACTTGTCGCACTTCACCGCCAGCTTGGGATCGCTGGATGTTGTGTCCTCGGTGAAGGACAACGAAATCAAGCTCGGCTCGGGGTCGTCGAGGCCCTCGGCTGCGGCGACCGCCTTGCGCAACGCCAACCGAACCATCCAGGTATGGGCGTCGATGCTTGCCATTTTCATCTCAGGATGATCGGCAGCAAGGCAGCTCAAATCCATCAGCGACTGTCCGACATACACCGGCAGCGGCTTGCCGGCGGCAAGGAAAGCCCGGATTGGACCGGTGGTCTCGCTGTACACGCCGTCAATCTGCGGATATTTGGCGATCAGGGCCGCGGTCTTCTGTTGCGCCAGGGCCGGATCCCAATTGGTCGGCACCGGCTCCTGTTCCAGCACCTTGATGCCCGGATATTTGGCGAAGACCGGCCGCCAGCCCAGCGTCTGCGCCGCCGTCATCGGATTACCCGGCGTGCCGCCATACATGATGATATTGCCCTTGCCGTGCAGCGTCTTGACCAGCCATTCGGCCGCCATGGCGCCGACCTGCGCCTGACTTTCGGTAGCGCGATCAAGGTAGTCCTTGCCGATCACGCCCGGGAAATTGTCGCCGGTGTCATAGGGCACCACGGCGACGCCGGCCGAGGTCGCCTCGCGGGTGGCTTTGAGAATGGCGGCGCCGCCGTCGAGGAACGTGACAATGACCGCGTATTTCTGCGCAATCAGGCCCTCGATATCGGCAATCTGCTTCTCAGGCTTGAATTCGCCATCGGTATAGCGGTTCTCGGTGATGGTGCTGCATTTCGAGGCCTCGTCCTCGAATTCGGCGCGGGTGAGATGGCGCCAGTAATTGCCGCCCCAGCCGTCCGACAGCGCGACCTTGATCGGCTTCTTGCCGCAGAATTTGGACATCGGCTGGAGGTCGGCGACGGTGCCCTTCTTGTTCGGATACAGCTTGACCTTGGTGATATCGGCGGCATGGCCGGGCGAAGCCATCGCGACCGCCAGACCCAAGGCGGCAATGCCGACCGATAGACTGCGTGGTGACAACATGAAGTCCCTCCCCTGTGCATCCGGCCCGTTCCGGGATGAGCGAAGCGCATCAAGCCCGCGGCGCCGCGACTGCGCGGTCGTGTCAACCGGAAATTTTTCCAGATGACCTTGTGCGCGGCGAAGCATACCCTCTTTGCATCTT
>JASHPU010000302.1 GCA_030037885.1 Xanthobacteraceae bacterium
GCGCGATTGCGGCGGCATTTCGGTCTATGCGCGCGGCGACGATTACCACGACATCATCAAGCCGCGGCTCAAGACGCTGGCCCGCTGGCTGGTCGATGCGGCCGGCGGCGACGCAAAGGTCTTCGTCGATACCGCCGCGGTGATGGAAAAGCCGCTGGCGCAGGCCGCCGGCATCGGCTGGCAGGGCAAGCACACCAATCTGGTCTCGCTCAAGCTCGGCTCCTGGCTGTTCCTCGCCGCCATCTTCACCACGCTCGATCTGCCTCCCGATGCCGCCGAAGCCGACCATTGCGGCAGCTGCCACGCCTGTCTCGACATCTGCCCGACCGCCGCGTTCCCGGCGCCGTATCGACTCGATGCGCGGCGCTGCATTTCGTATCTCACCATCGAGCACAAAGGCCCGATCCCGCGCGCGCTGCGGCCGCTCATGGGCAATCGCATCTACGGCTGCGACGACTGTCTGGCGGTTTGTCCGTGGAACAAATTCGCGCAAGCCGGCCGCGAAATGAAATTGGCGGCGCGGCAAGATTTGCGGGCGCCGCGGCTTGCCGATTTGGCGCAGCTCGACGATGCGGCCTTCCGCGCGCTGTTTGCCAAAAGCCCGGTGAAGCGCACCGGCCGCGCCCGCTTTGTGCGCAATGTGCTGATCGCCATCGGCAATTCGGGCGACACGGCGCTCGCCGAAACCGCCGACCGTTTGCTCGCCGACGAGGCGGCGCTCGTTCGCGGCGCTGCGGTATGGGCGCTCGGCCGCCTCGACCGCACGCGCCTCGCGCGCCGCGCCGAACACCGCCGCGCCGGCGAAACGGATCCGGATGTCATCGACGAATGGAGAGCGGCGCTCGGTGAGTTGCGCTGAGTTGCGGCCGCTACAGCGCGTCATTCCGGAAGCCGCGCAGCGGCTGTCCGGAATCCATAACCACCGCCGGTGCAGAACGAGACCAATTGTGGTTATGGATTCCGGGCTCGCGGGCTAAAGCCCGCGCCCCGGAATGACGAGTATGGAATGACGAGTGTGAATCATGTCGACGCTTCTCTGCTTCGGTCTGGGTTACGCGGCGGAGCATTTTGTCGGACGCTACGGCGACGGTTTTGCCCGTATCGTCGCCACGGTGCGCGGCGCCGAACGCGCCGCTTTGCTCAATGCGCGGCTCGCCGGCCGGCTCAAGGCGCTCGTCTTCGACGGCCACTCGGCTTCGCCCGAACTCGTTGCCGCCACCGGCGCGGCCGATGCGGCGCTGGTCTCGATCCCGCAGGACGAAACCGGCGACCCGGTGCTGCGCGCCTGCGGCGACGCTTTCGCGCGCGCGCAAAAGCTGCACGCGGTCGTCTATTTGTCCACAATCGGCGTCTACGGCGACCGCAACGGCGATTGGGTCGACGAGAACACAGCCCCGCTGCCGACCGCCAAGAGGAGCCGTCAGCGGCTCGCCGCCGAACAGGTTTGGCAGGATTTCGGAAAGCGCCGCGGCGTCCCGGTCGCCATCCTGCGCCTTGCCGGTATTTACGGACCGGACCGCAACGCGTTCACGCAGATCGCGCGCGGCGACGCCCGCCGCATCGTCAAGCCGGGCCAGGTGTTCAACCGCATCCACGTCGACGACATCGCCCAGGCCATCGACGCCGCGCTGGCGCGCAAGGTGTCCGGGATTTTCAACGTCGCCGACGACGAGCCCTCGCCGCCCGGCGATCCGCTCACGCTCGCCGCACAGTTGCTGGGCATACCGGCGCCTCCGGAAATCGCTTACGACGACGCCGCGCCGACGATGTCGCCGCTCGCCAAAAGCTTTTGGCAGGAATGCCGCCGCGTGAGAAACGACAAGCTCAAGCGCGAGCTCGGCGTCACGCTACGCTATCCGACATACCGCGAAGGGCTGCGGGCATTGTTTGAAGAACGAGAAATTGCGGCACCGCGAGAAGCATAAAGTATGATAATTTTAGATCCATGCAATGTGTCGTCATTGCGAGGAGCGAAGCGACGAAGCGATCCAGAGCGGCGGTGCCGCACTGGATTGCTTCGGGTCGCTCGCAATGACGATCGAGCGTGCTGTCGCGATCCAGATCATCATGCGCTAATGCAAACTCGGCCCCTTGAGAAACCGGCCCCGCTCGCTTGACTTGATGCGCACGTCCCTCGTGGCGCCGTCGCGATAGATGGTGAGCGGCACGTCGACGCCGGCCTGGCCTTGCGCCCAGATGCGGCGGAAGAAGCCGGCGAGGTCGCTCACTTCGTTGCCGGCGACCGAGAGCACGATGTCGCCGTTGCGCAGATCGGCCTTCTTGGCCGGGCCGCGGTCGGCAAGGCCGACGATGACGAGCCGGTTTTCCACTTCGGTGGCGTAAAGGCCGAGCCACGGCCGCGGCGGCCCGGCGCGCCGGCCGGTGTTGAGCAAATCGTCGAAGATCGGCTGCAATAAATCGATCGGCACGATCATGTTGATGTTCTGCGGCTCGCCCTTGTCGACGACGTGCTGCAGCTGCAGCGAGCCGATGCCGAGCAGAGCGCCGTCCGGTCCGATCAAGGCGGTGCCGCCCCAGTTCGGATGCGCCGGCGCGGTGAAGATCGCCTCGTCGAGCACGTATTCCCAGTAGCCGGCGAATTCCTGTTTGGCGACGATGCGCGCCGCGACCGAGCGGGCGCGGCCGCCGGCGCCGCCGACCACGACCCGCTCGCCGACCGAGGCAGCGGACGAGCGGCCGATCGCGAGCGCCGGCACGTCGAGCTTGGCGAGCGCTTGAACGAGGCCGAAGCCGGTTTCCTGGTCGTAGCCGAGCACATGGCCCGGCACTGAGCGGCCGTCGCTCAGCGTGAGCCAGATCGTTTCCGCCTCGGTGATCAGATAACCGATGGTGAGGACCAGACCGTTGCCGCGAATGAGCACGCCGTGGCCGGCGCGCTCGGTGCCCAGCGTCTCGGCGGTGAAAGCGTCCGACGGAACGATCGCGCGCAACCCGACCATGGCGGTAAGCGCCTGATCGAGGTCGTAATCGTAATCGTCAGGTTTTGGCTGGGCGGCGGACGGAATCTTCCAGTCGCTCACGGATGGCATCTGGCAATTCCTTCTGCGGCAAGCTTTTGCGGCCCGATCCACGTCCGCTCGCCGCACTCCGCGCGGTGCAAGCCGACAGGGAATGCAAGCGGACAGTAAATTATGTGTCGGGTTCTGGGCGCCGGATCAAGCCCATCCGGAAGCGACCACGGCCGTTTGTGGCTTTGGCCCGTTAGCGGAACGTTTACGCAATGGGGATGAACCTGCCACCTCGCGACGAACCGTCCGGTGCCGGCGCACATGGCCGCGCCCTGTTGCCTTGTTACCGCCCAATCTTGTACGCACAACAGGACGCGTTCTCGGGGGTGTTGTTGGGGGATATGCCTTGCGCGCTTGCATCAGCTTGACCGTGACCGCGCTGGCGCTCGCCGGTTCCATCGGCGCAGCGGCAGCGCAATATTATCCACCGCCGCCGCCGGGCTATGAGGCCGCTCCGCCGCCTCCCGGCTATCCTCCCCCACCTCCCGGCTATTCGCAGCCGTCCTATTCCAGCGCGCCGCTGCCGCCACCGCCCGGCGCTGCGCCGCCGGCGCAAGGCGGCGCCCCGTATGGCTACGGACCGCCGCCTCCTCCACCGCGGCAGGAAACCGACGCGTATCCACCGCCGAACCGCCCCTATGGCGCGCCCGACGACCGCTTTCCGCCGCAGCCGCTACCAGCTCAGGGCATGCTCGGCATGCGGCCTCCGGCCGAAGTCGGCGCCGGGCCGGCCGGCCCGCCCGGCCCGGCTCCTGCCGACATCACCGGCAGCGTGCAAGGACCGGCCGCAGTGGTGCCGCCTCCGGCGAATCCGGCGGTCGTCGCGGCGCTACCGCCTGAGGATCAGCCCGAGCAGGGCCCGCCCAAGCAGCTGCCGCCGCAATTCCAGCGCCAGCTCGTCGACTACGTCACCAACGAGCCCGCCGGCACCATCATCGTCGATACGCCGCACACCTACCTTTACCTGGTCATGGGCCACGGCAAGGCGCTACGCTACGGCATCGGCGTCGGCCGCGAGGGCTTCACCTGGACCGGTACCGAGCGCATCAGCCGCATGAAGGAGTGGCCGGACTGGTTCCCGCCCAAGGAAATGATCGAGCGCCAGCCGTACCTGCCGCGCTTCATGGCCGGCGGTGAAAGCAACCCGCTCGGCGCACGCGCGCTCTATCTCGGCAACACGCTCTACCGCATCCACGGCACCAACCAGCCGTCGACCATCGGCTCGTTCGTGTCCTCGGGCTGCATCCGCCTGACCAACCAGGACATCGAGGACCTCTACAGCCGCGTCCAGGTCGGCACGCGCGTCGTGGTACTGCCCGGCTCGCCGCCGGCGGATACCGCGTCCGCGCAAGGCCCGGTCAGCCACTGACGCCAAGCGCCGCCGCGGCGAGGCTGGCGTTGCGCCGAGCGAATTGCTGCGATTCGAAATCTGCGGCGGCTTCGCCGCGATTCAGTTAATGTCGTAAATGATTCGGTCGCGCCGGCTGGTTTCTGATCGGCCGGCATCAAGTGCCTCGCGGCGATCTGACAATTGTGACGCGTGCTCTGTTGCGACGCGTGCTCTGTGCCGAAAGAAGCGGCCGAAAGAATCGCGCGCGGGCGTTCTGCGAGGTCGAATGTTTCCCAACGTCCGCTTGCTGATCGGGACGCTGTTCATCGCGATCCTGGTGTTGAGTTGCGAATTCGGCGTGTTCGCCGCGCTGCGGGTCAGCCGCGAACCGCTCAGCCGGTTGACCGCCGAGAGCGCGCCGCTGCAGCTCACTGCCGGCAACAACGCCCGGCCGGTAGTGACGACGTCATGGGCCACTCCGGTCGCCCCGCCCGCGGCCGAAGCTGCGCCAGCCGCCATCGCGACGGCCGCCGCCAAGGCGGCCGCTCCGGTCGAGCCAGCAATCGAAGCGCCGAAGCCTGGGACCGGCGACGCGGTCGGTGCGCACGCAGAGCAAGCAACGGCCGCGGTCCCGCCGCCGGCGCTCGTCCCGCCGCCGGCTGCTGCGCCGATGCAGCAGGCTCCGGCACCGCCGGCGATCAATACCGC
>JASHPU010000008.1 GCA_030037885.1 Xanthobacteraceae bacterium
CGAGGCCGGTGCGCGAATCGAAGCCGTCGAGCTCGACCAGAAGCTGATTGAGCGTCTGCTCCTTCTCGTCGTGGCCGCCATAGGCGAAGGCGCCGCGGGCGCGGCCCATGGCGTCGAGCTCGTCGATGAAGATGATGGCGGGCGCCTTGGCGCGGGCCTGTTCGAACAGGTCGCGCACCCGCGCGGCGCCGACGCCGACGAACATTTCGACGAACTCCGAACCGTTGATCGAGAAGAACGGCACGCCGGCTTCGCCGGCCACGGCGCGCGCCAGCAGCGTCTTGCCGGTGCCGGGCGGCCCGACCAGGAGCACGCCCTTCGGCACGCGGGCGCCGAGCCTGCCGTACTGTTTCGGGTCCTTGAGAAATTGGACGATCTCGGCCATCTCCTCTTTGGCTTCGTCGACGCCGGCGACATCATTGAAGGTGGTCTTGGTGTCGGTCTCGACGTAGATTTTCGCCTTGCTGCGGCCGATCGACATCATGCCGCCGAGACCTTGCTTCGATGCGACGCGGCGGAACCAGAACACCCAGATACCGAAGAACAACAGGATCGGCACCAGCCACGACAGCAATGTGCTGAGAAACGTGTTTTGCGGCTGGCCGGAAAATTCCACATTGTAGTTCTGCAGCTGCTGCGCCAGGTCGGGCGGCACCTGCGTGGTGACGAAGTTCTTCTTGCCGTTCACCGGTTGTTTATAGCTGCCCTCGATGGTGTCGCCCGAGACCTTGACCTGGGCAACCTTGCCGCCCTTCAGATCGTTGAGGAATTGACTGTACGGCACGACCTGGACCTGCTGGTTGTAGCTGAACAGCTGTTGCAGGACGATGATGCCGAAGATCGCCGCCAGGAAATACCAGACGTGCCAAAGGTTTTTCTTGTTCATCGCCGATCTCCTGCCGTTCATCGTCAATGCCGGCCGGGGCAGCCAAGTTCCTTCCTGCCGCGGTTTTGCGCCGGCCGGGACAGCACCGATCGGGGTGCGGAAAACCGCGCTCGGAGGCAACCATGAACTATGGGAAGAAATTCAGGGTCGAGCCCGGCGCCAAGGTGCGGCTCGCCAAGATCGACCCGGATGCCACCGGCAAGCACGTCTCGCGCCAGGCGGCGATCGACGCCGCCGCGCGGCACATCGAGCGCATCGCCCGCCTGCAATATCTGCTTTACGCCGATGCCGGCCAGTCGCTGCTCGTCGTGCTGCAAGGCCTTGACGCCGCCGGCAAGGACGGCCTCGTTCGTCACCTGTTCACCGGCGTCAATCCGCAGGGCGTGTCGGTGGCCAGCTTCAAAAAGCCGAGCGAACGCGAGTCCGCCCATGATTTTCTCTGGCGCATTCACCGGCGGGCTCCGGCCAAGGGCGAGATCGTCATCTACAATCGCTCGCATTATGAAGACGTTCTGGTCGTGCGCGTGCATGGACTGGTGCCGCGCGCGGTGTGGTCCAAGCGCTATGACCTGATCAACGACTTCGAGAAGACCTTGAGCGAGAACGGCACGCGCATTCTCAAGTTCTATCTGCACATCAGTGCGGAGGAGCAGTTGGCGCGCTTCAAGGCCCGGCTCGACGACCCGACGCGGCAATGGAAGATCAGCGAGGCCGACTACGCCGAGCGCGAGTACTGGCCGCAATACGTCGAAGCCTACGAGGAAGCGCTCGAGCGCACCAGCACCAAGCGTGCGCCCTGGTTCGTCATCCCGTCGAACCGCAAATGGTTTCGCAATCTCGCCGTGTCGCAAATCGTCGCCGACACCATGGACGACATGGGACTGACGTTGCCGCGGCCGCGCATCGATCTGGCGGCGATCCGGCGCAAATATCACGCCGCCCAACGCGAGCAGCGCGGCAAACACGGCAAGGCCGAAAGCTGATCCGCGCCGCCGACACCGTGGTCGAGCAATACGGCCCGACGCAGATACCTTACGAGGTAGTGTGATAGAAGCTGGAAGTCAGGCCGTTCGTTCCATGCATCGTCATTGCGAGTTGGGGACCGGCCTTCGGCCGATCCTGTTGGATGAAAGTGTCGGCCGATGAAGAGGTTATGACCGTCGAGGCCGCCCACTTTCTTCCTAGGAGCGAAGCGACGAAGCAATCCAGAATGGCGCCGCTGCACTGGATTGCTTTTCAGATCGAGCGTTTTTTTCTCTTTGTTTCGCACTGTCGGGACTGACACAGTGGTTCACATTGATTTGACTGTACAAATTGACCATGCTTCTTAAAGTTTATGTTTCTAATTTGACATCCATTTGGAAAGCGTTCCCATGCGAGACAAGCTATCAGATCGTGAGCGGGTCTGCCTCGCGTGGACGTCCCAGGGTAAGTCATCGTGGGAAACTGGAAAGATTCTCTTCATCAGTGAGTCTACAGTAAAATTTCACGTCAAAAACGCTATGCGGAAGCTGGGAACAACTACTCGGACGGCTGCTGTCGTCAAGGCCATCGAACTCAACCTGATCGATTCCACGCCCGATGCAAAACGGACGGCAGAAAAGTCGGACCTCCCCCAACCATCAAGCCCAAACAAGGTCATCGAGGCCTCGGGGCGTAACCGCACCAATGGTTTCTCGGCTTTGCACCGGCAGTGCCATACCGCCAGCCGATTGACGACGCCGCGCCGATGCCCCTGCGAAGTTGCTTGCCGCATTCCAGCACTGTCGATTTTCGCGCCGGAGCGACCGGCGATTGCGGTGCTGCCATTTGTGACCAGCGGTCCGGAGCTCGGCTTGGCAGCCGCACTGTCGGACCGCATCACTCGCGCGATCCGTAGGCTCCGCTGGATCGATGTGACTGCTCCTCAGTGGGCACGGTACCATCTGAGCGGCATGGTTACGCGTGACGGCAATGGCGGCATCAGAGTGACCCTCATGGTCGTCGACATATCGGCACGACGGTTTATTTCGGACGACGACTGGAGCGGCGCTGACAGTGATCTGTTCGCGTTCGAGCGGTGGGTCGCAGCCAAAATTAGCTGCGCGGCACTATGGGAGGCCGAAACGAACCCCGTGTGTCGAGGCCGGCCACCCGCTGAGCTCAATTCCCGGGAGCTGACCATGCAGGCGCTGCCGCATTTGTTGTCGATAAGCGCAGTGGCCGAGGAGGAGGCGCTCGAATTGCTCGAACGCGCAATGGAACTGGCGCCGGATGATCCGCTGCCGATCTCGTTGGCTGCTTGGTGTCGCGGCTTGCGTGCCGGCCATCACTTCACTGCAAATCGCGCGGAGGAGAGGCGAGCCGCACGCAGCCTCGCGATCCGCGCCGCAAGGCTCAACAGATGCAACCCCTTGGCAGCGACGATGCTTGCAGCCGCGTATACGCTCGCCCACGACTTAGAGCGGGCTGAGGTTCATATCGAGCGGGCTCTTACGCTCGATTCAGGTTTTGCTTGGGCATGGGGCCGCCGAGGCTGGATCAGGGCGTATCGCGGCGAAGCCGCGGAGGCGATTCAATGCTTTCAAATCGCGCGAGCACTCTCTCCTACCGACCGGCTGCATTTCCTTTGCTGTCACGGCATTGCATCGGCGCTCTTCGATATGGGTCGATATGCGGCATCAATCGGCTGGTTCAGGCGCGCGATCACGGAAAACCCGGCCGCGGTTTGGATAAACCGATGGCTCGCGGCGGCCTATGTCCTCGCCAACCGCAAGGAAGACGGGCGGCGGGCGCTTGCTGAATGCATGAAGATCAATACCGGTCTGACGATCACCGATTTGAGATCCAGCCTTCCCTGGCACTCCGCTTACCTCGATCGTGTTGCTGAGGGCCTTGAAACGGCAGGGATGCGCGTTTGACGGTTCGGTCACGCCGCGGTTCTTTGATTCATGCGGTGGGTGTGCACGGACCTTTCCAATTCACTGAGCGATCGCTGGAAAATTGCTATTACGCCGGCAAGGAGCAACGTGATTCCCGCTGCCAGCAGGCCTGCCGTTAGGCTACCGGTTGCATCCGCTATGCTTCCCGCCGCAACCGGCCCCAGGGTCTGGCCAACAGCAAAGGCTGTAGTAAATAGCGCGACCGAGCGGCCCCAGCTCACTTCGGGTAGATTCTTGCGGCCGAAAGCAGTTATCGATGTCGGCCCGATGAAAAACGAGCCCCCGAACACCGCAGCAGAGAGCAGCAGGCCCGTCACCCCCGGCACGAACAGCGGGAGCAACGTGCCGACCCCGGTCGCGGTGCAGGCAAGAGCAAGCGCTTTTCCGCCCGTCGCATTGGCGACGATACGTCTCCACGGAAAGGGTGAAAGCATCACCGCAGCGCCAAGGACGCCCCATGTCACGGCAACGAGCGCTGTGCCTGCCCCTTGGGTGCCCATCCAGGCGACCAGGAACGTTAGGTACACGATATAGCCGATCGAGAAGAGAAAATAACCAACTAACGCCGCCAGCATGCGAACGATCGGAAGGGGCTCGGCCGATGCACCTCCACTGCTCTGGGGCGAGAGCGGGACAGCCTTGGCGGCCAGCACAGCGGGAACGGTTGCGCCCGCGCTCAGGCCGGCTAAGAACAACCAGGTTTGCGGCCACGCCACAACGCCGAGCTCTGCGAGGATCGTGGGGATCGCCAGCCCCGTAATGAGCATTCCAAGCCCCGCCCCGCCAAAATACACCGCGACAGCCAGGGCGTTGCGTGAGGAGTCTCCTTTGAACAGCGTTGAAGCCATGGCGCCGCCCGCAATGAACGCCGGGGCTCCGCCCACGCCGGCGGCAATCCGCCACGTGCTCAGGAGCCAGAAATTCCGCGTCAAGGCCGAGCCTAGCAGTGCGATGGTTGTCACTAACATACCACAGATGAAGAGGCGGCGAGGGCCGATAGTGGCAATCAGCCTGAGGGTGAGGAGTGCGCCAACTAGATAGCCGAGTGCATTCGCCGTGTTGATCCAGCCGGCCTCGGTGTAGCTCCAGGACAAGTCCTGGCGCATCGCGGGCAGCACCAGGCCATAGGCGAATCGGGCCAAGCCATTGCTGGCCGCTGGACCCAGCGATAGACCGATGGCAATCAGCCATGCCCCGCGAGTGGAAAGTGCCGACATCTTCGATCCTTCACTTTGAAAGAGCCGTTTGCCGGCCGAAGAGCATCAGCCCGCAAAAAATGCCTTCTCAATGCTTTTGAGAGTGCGAAATTGTGCGACGTCCAAATCGTCGATAGCGATCTTCCGGCCGCTGAGCTCCTCGATCAGCATGATAAAATCCAGGAATCGAAGCGAGTCGATAAGGCCCGATTCGATCAGATCGTCTGTATCATTGACGGTGCGGCTTTGGCCGCTCTTGTCGAGAATGAACTCGCGCACGGCTTGGGTCTTGTGGCTCATCTACGGACCTCCGCGACGGCTGTTCTCGCGCCTTTTGCGGGCTACAGCTCCTCCGACTCGACGTCGAGGGAATGGTGGTTCAGGGTTCCTGGCTACCGCAGCCAAACTCTCGCACAACGATGGCATGTTGCATCAGTTGCGGAAGCTGTCACCTACCCGTTCGGATAGGTGCCCTTGAGGAAGTGAGGGTTTACGCTCTCACAAGAGCATAGAGCGGTCGCGACTCGACGGCTGTGGACGCTGGATCGCGACGAAATCCGGCGCGGCGAGTAGTGCGCGCGGTCGACTGAACCGTGTCACGACGGCGTAAGCGTTACTCCTTCGCATGCGGACGAGACGTTTGTTTGCCGGCACAGGTCGGGAATGGCCGATGAAAATGATAGGGTCTAGCTCACGATCGACCTCGGACCACGAGCAAACTGAAAACGCCCGAATCAATCCGGCCGCTTCGTCCTCGCCCCGGTCTCGCGAGGCGGATGAGCCTGTCTGCTATTGCAACGGTTGGCACCGAGGAGAGCGCACGCTGCAGGAGAGGGTCGGCTCTCCCGAGACGCTGGCGTCGGCCGGTTCGCGAATTTTGCGCCCTTTCATGACCGAGCAGCACCGCACTTTTTTTCGGCAGCTGCCATTTCTCGTCACGGGGTGCATTGATGCGGAAGGCTGGCCTTGGGCAAGCTTCTTGGTCGGAACGCCGGGATTTGCGTGGAGCCCTAATCCACGGCAGCTGCGCGTCGATAGAATCCCCTTCGCGGCTGATCCCCTCGCGGAGGCGCTGACGCCAGGCTCCCCGATCGCATTCCTCGGCATCGAACTGCCAACCCGCCGCCGCAATCGCTTGAATGGCCATGTCGCGGGCATCGATCGCCAAGGGTTCCTGGTGACAGTCGACCAAAGCTTTGGCAACTGCGCTCGTTATATCCAAAGGCGCGATTGGACGTCGTTTGAAGCTGCGCCAACACATTTGCAGGCCACGACCTTTGTCGGTCTTGATGACCGGGAAGCACGGGCGCTGATTTCCCGCTGCGATACTTTTTTCGTGGCCACCTATGCGTCGCCGGGACCAACGAATGCACAAGCCGACATGGATGTCTCCCACCGAGGTGGATGGCCAGGATTTGTGCGCACTGACACCGATGGCGTGCTCACGATCCCGGATTTCGCAGGGAACAAGTATTTTAATACCTTAGGCAATATCTTTATAAATCCGCGAGCAGGAATGGTGATACCGGATTTCGAGCGCGGGGATATCCTGCTTGTGACTGGCTCCGCTTGGCTCGATGGTCAGGACGTGCCGCCCGGCTCCACCCCGAGCGCCGCCGTTGAGCGATACTGGCACATGAAGCCGGCACGCGGCGTATGGCTTCGAGGGGCCCTGCCAATGCGCTTTGTACTCAGCGACCGGCCGCCACAAACGGCGGGCGCATAGGGCAGGGCAGCTTCTCGTTCTCTACTCGACTGCTTGTGGTTGCGGCTCACTCCTCGCAATTGTGAATATGCACAATTGCGAGGAGCGAAGCGACGACGCAATCCAGAACGGCGCCGCCGCACCGATCGCTTCGCTCGCAATGACGATTGAGTGCGGCGCGATCTAACCGGGGTAAGCCCGCTCTCAAATCACTTCTTTGGTCTTGTCGTCGGTCTCGCCGTAGCGCCGCATGGTGGCAGGTCTGGTGCCGGCGTAAAGCTTGTCGGGCACGATCTTGGCGTTTTCGCGCTCGAACAGCGAATGGCCGGCCAGATCGCTCTCGACCAGAAACGAGCCGAATTTCTCCACGTCGAGCACTCACACCGCGACGCAGATAGCGTATGAGCTGACGTGACCCTGGACAGCTCTGCGGTCCGGTTTTGACGCCCTTTTCCTTGCTGCCGGAGGGCCCGCAAATGTTCAAGCACGTCGGACAAGGCGGCGTCCGGCGCGCGTATTTCAAATAGACGGCGCAAACAACAAATGGTTCCGCGATACCAGATCGGCCGTTCGATCTGTCATCTTTCACCTCTCAGAAGCGGCGGTCCGGCGGTCGCGGCAAGTGTATAACTTGGAATCTGTCCTGGACTCGCTATCGCAATCCATTTACCCTTGTTAGTTGTGCGTCACACTCGTCGAACTCGAAGCGCCGGCTGCCTATCCTTACGGGGTTGCGGTGGCCGGGAGGGAGAGAATTTTGCCAGCGTCAACAGATATCATCCTTGTCTCGGCGCCTGGCTTTGCGCATGGCTGGGTTCCGCTTAACGTCGCTCGCATCACCGCTTTCCTGAAAGCCGCTGCCGTTACGGCCCGCAATCTGTCGCTGTGCGTGCAGTTTTCCGATCTCATCGTGCGAAAGTATCCGCACCTTGAAGCCATCGACAAAGAAATCGGGGAATTTGGCTACTCCTGGCACGAGCTTTACTTTTCTGCGAAATTGTTCGGGCATGCGCCGCCCCGCGAATTGATCGAGGCATGCCTGACGGATCTGGAGCTCAACCGCGACATCTATCATACCCAGTTGGGCTTTGATTCGGCCGAACCGGCCAGCGTCGATCGATCCGCCATACGCAGAAAAGCGCGCCGTATTCTCAACTATTGCGGCGTCATGGAGCGGTTTCTGCGGCGGCAGGTCGCGCTCGTTGCGCGCCATAACCCTGCCGTCGTCGGCTTTTCCTGTGTGGACACACAATTCCTCACCAGCGTTTTCCTGGCCGGAGAACTGAAAAAGCTGCTGCCACGGCTGCGCACCGTTTTCGGCGGCCCGATGTTCCAACCCTACAATGCCGAAACCATCCGCGGCGCTTTCGACGAGATAGACGAAGTGGTGGTCGGCGAAGGCGAGGAAGCCCTGTCGGCGATGCTCGCGGGCCGGCGCGAGAACGTCGCGCAAAAGGTCGTCGTCAAGCTCGCCGCGCCGTTTTCGGCGGACAAGATCGGCCGCGGCGAATTCCAACTCAGGTCGTTTCCGACGCCGGACTACGGCGACGTTCCACGACGCGCGGTCAAGCGCTTTTCGTTGACCACCTATATGGGCAAGGGGTGCTCCCATTGGCGTTGCTCATTCTGCGGCATAAGCGAGCGCGGCCAGCAGGTGCGCACCGCCGATGCCATCTTCGAAGAAATTCGCGACCTGATGGATCGTCATCAGACCAACAACATCAATTTCGGCGACTGGGAGATCAACGGCGATCCCGAGCGTTTGGCACAATTATGCGACCGCCTGGTAGCCGAGGGCATACGGTTGGATGCCTGGGGGGAGATCAACGCCCGCAACACCTCTCCGGCCTTGTTTCGAAAGATGCGCGACGCCGGGATCGAGAATGTGCAAGTCGGCGTCGAATCATTCAGCCTCGCCACGCTGCTGAAAATCAAGAAGCCCGCCACGGTGATCGATAACGTCAAGGCGATCAAATGGGCCGCCGAGGCGGACATGGGCTCGCTTTTCTTCAATGTGCTCTGCAATCATCCGGGAACCGGTGCCGCGGAAGCGGAAGAAAACTATCGCGTCATGCGCAAAATCGCGCACCTGCTCAAGCCGCCCATCAAGTTTGTGCTCAACGAAATGGAGCTGTACCAAACCAGCGCCCTGTACGCTCAAGCGGCACAATACGATATTCACGACGTGTGCAATTTCGCCTACTATGAGAGGTGCTACCCGGTTCGGCAGTTGCCCACGGCGATACCGATGTTCAGTCTGCAGTACCGGCAACATCAGGTTTCAGCGCAATGGCGGCGCGTGCATGAGTTTGCTGAAAAGATTCGACGCAACCCCGTCACCTGCTCGTTGCG
Organism: Xanthobacteraceae bacterium; assembly: GCA_030037885.1. Lineage (GTDB taxonomy): Bacteria > Pseudomonadota > Alphaproteobacteria > Rhizobiales > Xanthobacteraceae > BOG-931. Next base: position 9,061 of record JASHPU010000008.1, read on the forward strand.
AGCCGCCGCCGGCAAGACCTTTGTGTATGATTCGCGCTGGGCGAAGCCGGCGCGCCATGAACTGACGGCAGCGGAGGCTGGAATTCTTCGCCATATCGGCCGCGCCGTCACTAAGATCGACCACCTTCCGGCGGTGACCGGCGTTGCGCCGGAGCTGTGCCAACGCATATTGGCGCGGCTCGATACCTTGCATCTGGTGATAATCGAGCGGGGCAGGGTGATCGGATTGCCGTTGGACCGCTCGACTGCGGCGGCGATCGAGCGGGCCGGGGTGGTTCAAGAGGTGGCGGCGTAACGCGACCGAGCGAGGAATATTTGCGGCCCGTCCGTCGATTTGCGTTGGAGCGTTTTTTTGCCGAGCACGAGTTCCGCATCAAATACGCGGCGAGCGCGTCCGATTGCGAAGCTTTCTCGCTGACTGAACTGCTTGCCCTGGCCGATGATGAGACCCGAAAGCTGTGGAGTGATCTGCAGCTCGGATACACTGAAACTGCCGGGCATCCAGCTCTGCGGCAAGCGATCGCCAGCCTCTACCAGTTCGCCACCGCTGCCGACGTTCTTGTCATGGCGCCGGAGGAGGCGGTTTTCATAGCCATGCATGCGCTGCTGTCGCCGGGAGATCACGTCATCGGCATGGCGCCCGCTTATCAATCCCTTCTCGACGTTCCCGTCATGGTCGGCAGCGAGGTTACGCCCTGGCTATTGGTGCGGCATGACGGCGGCTGGGCCGTCGATATCGAAGCATTGGCGCTGCTCTGTCGACCGAACACGAAGGCGCTGGTGATCAATTTTCCACACAATCCCACCGGCTTTCATCCCGCGCGCCGGATATTTGACGAGATATTGGACTTCGCCAGACAAAGGAATCTGTGGCTATTTTCCGACGAGATCTATCGCTTCACCGAATTGGACGCCGCTCTCCGCCTGCCCGCCGCTTGTGACGTTTACGAGCGGGGCATTTCATTCGGCGGGCTGTCCAAGGCGTTCGGAATGCCCGGCCTTCGGATCGGATGGATCGTCTCGAGCCACGGTGACTTTTTGCGTAACTGCCGCGAATGGCGGGACTACACCACGATTTGCAGTTCCGCGCCGTCGGAGATTTTGGCGATTGCGGCGCTCCGCGCCCGGGAGCGCATCCTTCAACGCCAGACAAGGCTGTTGGCGGAAAATTACAGGCTGGCGCTGGCTTTCTTCAAGGAATTTCCAGAATTGTTCAGACCTCGACTGCCGATGGCTGGTCCGGTTTGCATGGTGGAATGGCGCGGACCAGGCCGGCTCGATGAATTGTCGCGCCGTCTCATGCAGCACGAGATACTCATCGCACCGGGCCAATTGTTGGGTTGCGGAGAAAGCGAGTTCCGGCTTGGCCTCGGACGCCGTTCATTCCCCGAGGTGCTCGCAAGAATGCGTTCGTTCATCCGATCCGATCTCAAATGACTTCTTCGGTCTTGTCGTCGGTCTCGCCGTAGCGCCGCATCGTGGCGGGTCTGGTGCCGGCGTAGAGCTTGTCGAGCCCGGGCGCGATCTTGGCGTTTTCGCGCTCGAACAGCGACTGGCCGGCCAGATCGCTCTCGACCAGAAACGGGCCGAATTTCTCCACGTCGAGCACCCACACCGCCTGGGCGAGGCCCAGTTCCTCCAGCCAATAGACGCCGGCGACGCGCGTGATGCCGCGGCCGAGCAGCGCGCCGGTGCCGTAGCCGACCGTGGTCAGATAGACCGCGTTGTTGGGCACGAAGAACCGGCGATAGGTCGCCGAGGTCATGCCGCCCTTGCCGATGATGACGTTGCAGCCGGACATCTTGAACCAGCCGTCGAGCCATTTGGCGAAACGGAACGACGCGGTGGCGGTGACCGCGCCGACCGTATAGCTGCCGTCCGGATTGACGCTGGCGGCCGGCGAGCAATGAAAGTTCGCAGTGCCGAGCGCGTCCTTGCCGGCCGGCATGCCGGCGCCGTCCTCGATGGCGTGCTTGTAGACGCCTTCGCGGGCGGTGAAGAGACGGCCGGTCAGATAGGCGACCGAACCGATTTCGAGCCTGCGTAGGTCTTCGGTGCGCGCCGGTAGGTCGATGTGGACGGTTTTGAGGTCGGGCATTTTGTTCTCTTTGTTTGTACATTCGGCGTCCCGCTCCCTCTCCCCGGAGGGGAGAGGGTCGGGGTGAGGGGGCTCGGACGTTTCAGAAACAATCTGCGGCGCCCGAACCCCCCTCATCCTGTCCTTCTCCGCTCCGGGGAGAAGGGACGCAGCGCTAATTCCGAGCCAACCTAAAGCCATCCCGCTCTAAGGTGCCGGGTGCCACGTCCCGCCTTGCCAGCAAGCGGCCGAGCCTATAGCTATGGCCCGCGCCGCAAGCCGCTTTGGCGGCAAGCCTTTGCCGGCATGCCTTTTCGGTGCAACGCGCCCGTAGCTCAGCTGGATAGAGCACCAGACTACGAATCTGGGGGTCAGGAGTTCGAATCTCTTCGGGCGCGCCATCTAACAAAATCAATTACTTAGCTAGCGATTTGGCGACACTGGCGACAGTCATTGGCGACAGGCCCGCGCGGGTTGTCAGGACGGTTTGCTCACCTTCCTATTTCGCCGCGTGCAGCAGCAAGGGCTTCTCGCTTTTGCTCCTCGGTAATGATCGGCCGGTCCGGTGCGGACGCGATGTGGCGGCGAACAAATTCAAGCTGAGAGTCATCGACGGCCCAAA
>JASHPU010000303.1 GCA_030037885.1 Xanthobacteraceae bacterium
TGCCGCCATCCGTTATAGTGGACGTTCCATTCAGGCGGCACACTGCTCCGGCGGCCGGCGCCGAGCAGCGGCCTTTTAGTGAGCGGGGAGGATTTCGGCAATGCTGACGCTGTTTTACGCTCCTGGTGCGTGCTCGATGGCGGCGCACATCGTGCTCGAGGAGAGCGGCGACAAATACGAAGCCAGGAAGGTCGACCTCGCCGGTGGCGAGCAGCGCACCGAGGCCTACCTGAAAATTCATCCGCTCGGCCGCGTGCCGGCGCTGCGCCTCGACGACGGCGAGCCGCTGACCGAGAACACCGCCATCCTGCCCTACCTCGGCAAGCGCTACGATCTGTGGCCGAGGCATGCGGCGACCGAGGCCAAGGCGCTGTCGCTGATCGGCTTCTTCGCCTCAAGCGTGCATCCGGCCCACGCCCATGTCGGCCGGCCGGAGCGCTACACCGCCGACCCTGGCGCCTTTCCGGGCATCAAGGACATGGGCTTGAAAACCTTCCACCTCTATCTGAAACAGATCGACGGCATGCTGGCCGGCCGCGAGTGGTTTTCCGAACACTACAGCGTGCTCGATCCGTACGGTTTCGTGTTCTACACCTGGGGCGTACGCCGCGAATTGCCGATGGCCGAGCTGAAAAACTATACCGCCCACAAGGACCGCATGCTCAAACGCGCCGCCGTCGGCCGCGTCGCGGCGGACGAGAAGATCAAGGTGTGAGCGCTTGCTACCGCTCATTCCCGCGAAAGCGGGAATCCAGATGGAACGCAATTAACGCAGAACGATCCGCTTCTGGGTCCCCGCTTTCGCGGGGACGAGCGGCAGAGGAAATGAGGAGAGGTTCAAATGTCGCAAATTACCTGGGACCATGTCCATCTGCGCACCACCAATCCGGAAGCCATGGCGCAGTGGTTCGAAAAAATGCTCGGCGCCGAGGTGATCCGCACCATGCAGCAAGGCAAGCCCCGCATCGATCTCAAGCTCGGCGGCGCCAAGATCTTCATCGCGCCGGTGGCGTCCGGCGACGGCACCAATCCGGCGCCGACGATTCCGTATCGCGGCCTCGATCATTTCGGGCTCGCGGTGAGCGGCATCGATGCGATCGCCGCGGAGCTGAAGGCCAAGGGCGTCGAATTCACCAGAGAGCCGACCACGGTGCGGCCGGGCGTGCGCGTCTGCTTCATCCGCGCGCCCGAAGGCGTGTCGATCGAGCTGTTGGATCGCAGCGCCTAACGTATCGCGCGCATTGCTGACTCATTTCCTCACCCTTAAGCTGCTCGGCGCGAAGCGCCGAGCCAAAGGACGAGGCCGCAGCGCCTCGGCCTGCATCCTTCGAGGGCCGCTTCGCGGCCACCTCAGGATGAGGTCGGCAGCAAGCGCGGTCGGTTTATTCCAAATATTTGCTCGGCGGAAAATCGCGCGAGAACGGCGGCTGCTTGACGAACTCGGAGGCATCGTAGGTCCAGAACTGGCTGACCTGCGGATAGGTCTTGAGGATGGTGTTGATCAGTTTGCCTTTAACGCGCGCCACCCGACGGATGTAGATGTCGAGGATCGGCGTGCCGTATTCGTCGAGCCGCACCGGACCGATCGGGCCGTGGCTGAGCCGCACCTCGCGCATCGCTGCGAGGAAGCCCGCCGCGTCGTTGGTATTGCCGTGGACGGCGTCGAGCGCCTGTTCGATGATGAGCAGCGCCGTGTAGGGACCGGCGGTGTAGAAGCCTGGGTCGTGCTTGTAGGCGGCATTGATGCCGGCGACGAAGTCCTTGTTGTCCGGCGTGTCGAGGCCGGCGGCGTACCAGCCGGCGCTATAGACGCCGACTGCTTCCTCACCCATCAGCTTGAGAATGCCCTCGTCGGTGCTCGTGGTGTTGCCGAGCACCGCGAGCTTGCCCTTGAGCCCGTATTCGTTGAACTGCTTGAGGAAGCGCAGCGGATTGATGCCGGCAAAGCCCATATAGATGCCGTCGATGTCGGAACGGATCTGCGCCAGGAACGGCCCGTAATCGGGCGCGTTGAGCGGCGGCCACAGCTTCTGCACGATCTTGCCGCCGGCGGCCTCGAAGGTGAGCTGAAAGCCGCCGGCGCCTTCGTAGCCGTAGGTGAAATCCTCGGCGACGATCGCCATGCGTTTGAAGCCCAGCGTCTTGGCGGCGTAATGGCCGAGCGGATAGGTGACCTGCGGCGCGGTGCCGAACGCATGCAACACCCACGGATTGACGGCGTGAGTTTTCAGATCGACGGTCGCCGCCGACGTGGTGGTGATCAACGGCACTTTGGTTTCACGAATGTAACCGTCGATCGCCAGCGCCTCGTTGGTGGCGAGCGGCCCGATCATCACCGGCACCTTGTAGCGCTCGACCAGCTCCTGAGTCTTGGTCTTGGCGAGCGAAGTGTTGCCGGCGGTGTCCTGGGTGATCAGCGCGATCTTGCGGCCGGCGATCATGCCGTCACGCTCTTTGAGAAATAGCGCCGCGCCTTCCTCCTGCTGCTTGCCGCCGGCGGCCAGCGGACCGGTGTCGACCGTGAGGAATCCGATGCTGAGCGGCTCCTCCGCCTGTGCGGATGCGCGCCTGATCCGGGTCAGCGCGAGTGCGGTGCCGCCGGCGAGCAGAGCGCGGCGGCTGACAGCCCTCGAGCGATCTCTAAGTGGCATACCGAACCCCTGGCAATGTCGCCCGCCCAAGCGTGAAACTGTAAAACGCGAGATGAGCGTATCACTCCCGCCGACCGGCACAAGCACTACCGCGGTTTATTATCTTTATTATTTATGACATTGGTCCTGATAAGGATCGGGCAATGCGGTCCGGCACTACCGGGCGTTCGACGCAATGCTGACCGGAACGATGCGGCTGATGTGGTCGAGCATGCCTGCGGGCGCCCAGAGCAGCGCCACAATAATCACCGCGGCGAATGCGACCGCGGCAAATGCACCGGTCGGCAGCATCAATTCGTCGGCGACTTGCCGCTTTTCGGCGTCCGACATCTCGTGAAAGTTACGGCGATAAGCGCTGCGGCGCATGGCTTGCAAGCAATGCGCGATGCGCCATTTTGTTCCATCATATTTCTCAGTTCAACGGTAATAAAGCTTGGCTGTCTGACCGGCGAAGGCGGGACATCCAGATAGTCCAGATGTGGGAGCGAAACAAGAACGCGTCGTCAGTCGCGGCGTGCATTGGTCCTAATACCGCCTCACGAACTCCAAAACCTTGTCGTTGAACGCGCCGGGCTGCTCCCAGGCCATGGCGTGGCCGGCGTCGTGAATGACGGCCCATTCGTGATGGCGTAAGTGTGCGGCCCACAGCCGCATCAGCGCCGGCGGCGCCAACAGGTCGGCGTCGGCGGCGATGATCAGCGTCGGCGTCGCGATGGCGGCGATCTTGGCGAGCGTGTTGGGCGTGCGCAGCGGCGGCTGAAACGGCACGCCCGGCTGACGCGAGTTTTCGTCGATCTCGATCCAGCGCCTGGTGCCTTCCGGGTTGGCGCCGCGATAGGACGGACCGATCTCGCGGTAATGCGCCGGCTGCTTCCTGATCTCCGGAATGGCGATGCGGGCAATGAAATCGGCAACGACCTTGTCCGCGATCGCGCCGGTAGAGCCGCCGACAATGAGGCTGCGCAGCCGCTCCGGATGCCAGGCGGCATAATCCAGCGCGGCAAAGCCGCCGCCGGCGACGCCGAGCAGATGAAATTTGTCGAGCTTCAGGTGGTCGACGAGCGCGTGCAAATCCTCGGCGATCGAGCCCGGCTGCGGTCCCGACGAGGGATCGGGCGCGCTGTTGCCCCAGCCGCGGCGGTCGAAAGCGATGACGCGGTAGCCGGCGCGCGCCAAGCCGGCGATTTGCGGCTCCCAGATCTCGACCGTGCCGGTGTTCGGATGCAACAGCACGATCGGCACGCTGTCGCCGCCGCTATCGACGAACCACAGTTTGACGCCGGGAAGATCGGCGTGGGCGCCATTGCGGCTTGTTGTGGCGGCTGGCATCGTCTCGACCCGCTCGGTTTTGGCCGCGCCGGCCTATACGACCGGCGATATGCGTTCGAGAATTTGCGCGCAGGTTTCGACCGCGAACAGCGCCGTGACGATGGCGCCCATCAGCGCGAACAGACCGAACATGACGAACACCGCGTTGATGCCGTAGTACGGCAGCACCCAGCCGACGATGCTCATTGGTTCCTCCCGCACGTGACGTGCAACCGGCGATGCCGCGCTTCTCTGCCGTGTGCGGCGCCGACCGCATTGGCCGAGACCATAGCCCGGAAGCAGGCCGCGAGGAAATGCGCGAGGAAATGAGGGAGCGCGGACCGCCAACGCGGTGAAGGCTGGCCATGCCGCGGCCGCATGTTATCTTCGCGACAAAACCAGGGAGGAAGCTCATGGCCCATTATCGGCGGGCGGCCGCTGCCGCCGTCGTGGCGCTGTCGGCGTCGCTGCTGCTGTGCGGTCCGGCGCCCCACGCGCAGGACAATTACCCATCGCGGCCGGTGCAGATGATCATTCCGTTCGCCGCCGGCGGGCCGACCGACATTGTCGGCCGCATCATGGGCGCGAAGATGGGACAAATTTTGGGACAGAATTTCGTCGTCGAGAACCGCGGCGGCGCCGGCGGCACCATCGGCACCGGCGACGTGGCCAAGGCCGCGCCCGACGGCTACACGCTGCTGATGGCGACGGCCTCGACCAACGCCATCAATCCCGGACTGTACAGCCACCTGCCGTACGACACCGAGCGCGGCTTTGCGGCGCTCGGCCGGGTTGGGGTGACGCCGACCATCCTGATGGCGAGCCGGTCGCTGCCGGTGACCGACGTGAAAAGCCTGGTGGCTTTGCTCAAGGCCAATCCGGGCAAATACTCCTACGGCTCTTCCGGCGTCGGCTCGATCCTGCATTTGTGCGGCGAGGAGTTTCGAGCCGACGTCGGCGGACTCGACATCGTGCACGTGCCCTACAAGGGCTCCGCGCCAATGGACCTCGGCCTGCTCGGCGGAGAAATCGCGCTCGCTTTCGACGCGACGCCGACCGCCATGCCGCTGGCGCTGGCCGGCAAGGTCCGCGCGCTCGGCGCCGGCATGGCGACGCGCATCCCGGCCATGCCTGATCTGCCGACTCTGCAGGAACAGGGCGTCAAGGGTTACGAGTGCTACACCTGGAACGCGATTTTGGCGCCCGCAGGCACGCCGCAGCCGATCGTCGACAAGCTCAATGCCGCGATCAACAAGGCGCTGGCCGATCCTGCCGTGTCCAGCGCCCTGCAAAAGGCCGGCATCGATCCGACGCCGGGCTCGACGCCGCAAAGCACGGCAAGCTTCGTCAAAGCCGAACTCGCCAAATGGGCGCCGATCATCAAGGCGTCCGGCGCGCACATCGACTGACCGGACAACGCAACTTTCATCGCGGGTTGCTTTTTGAAACTCGGCATATTGTCGAGCATCGCTGCGCGTTATAGCTTTCAAACGAGTTCTACTTCGCACCGTGAGCGGGCCCTATTGCTGTGGCAATCGATAGGATCACCATCAATCCGGATGTCTGCAACGGCAAACCGGTCATCAGGAGTTTGCGCATCACTGTCGAAAGCATCCTCGACTATCTGAGTGCTGGGGACAAAGCGCGGCGCGATCAACGTCTCGATCGATTGCGTAGCGGCGCAGAACACGCTGCCGATCCCGTACAAAACCAGCGCCGCCAGGATCACCGGCCGCCGGCCGAAGCGGTCGGCGATCGGGCCGTAAACGATCTGCCCCGCGGGGAAGCCGAACAAATAACTCGAAATGGTGAACTGCGCTCGCGCGGTCGATGCCTGCAGCGCTCGCCCGATCGCGGGCAGCGACGGCAGATACATGTCCATCGACAGCGGGCCGAGCCCGGTCAACAGCGACAGCAACAGGGTGAGCGCGAAGCTGCCGGGACGGAGCATCCGGCCCGAAGTGGCCGGCCCGATGACAAGCTCCGCGCAGCAATTCAGGACTCGGTGCACCGACCCCTGGATTGCTTTGTCGCTTCGCTCCTCGCAATGACGATTCAACGAGTGGTCACCTTCATCATCCAAACACCCGCGGCCCGCGCTTCGTGAAACAGTCTAGCTCTTGGCGCCGAAGAACTGGCACCAGCCCTTCGGGTTGATCGGGCTCTCGACGATCTTGCAGGCGTTCGGTGGTTGGAACTGGATGCAGCCGTCGCACTCCTGCTTGCCGTTCGGATGATCCTGATACTTGGCGTTGGCCTGGCTGATCTTCACCTGCGCTCGCGCGCGGATCGCCACCGTCCCGGTCGCGGCGGCGCCGAGCGCGAGCGCGGAGCCCGCGAGTATCACGCGGCGCGACACGGTTTCGCGGCGGCTTTCTTCACCCCTCATCATCGGCTCCTCCTCTGTGCTTGTAAGCCGGGCTTATTTGGCCGGCAGTCGAAAAATCGCTGCGGCATGCCCACCCAGAATCGTATCGCGATCGGTGAGTGCAATGTCAAGCGACCGCACCTGCCGCACACAGTCCATCATGCCCATGTCATAGGGATAATCGCTGCCCAGGAACACGCGGTCGGCGCCGCACGAGCCGATGAGGAATTCCAGCGCCGCCTTGGCATGGCAGATCGTGTCGTAGCGGAAGCGGTCGAGATAGGGCTCCGGCGAATGTTTCAGATGCAGCTTCGGCTCGGGGCGCACGCGCCAGCCGTGCACCCAGCGGCCGCCCTGGTATGGCGTGAAGCCGCCGCCGTGCGCCATCACCGGCCGGAAGTTCGGATGCCGCTCCAGCACGCCGCCGAAGATCAGGCAGGCCGCCGCGATCGTGGTGTCGAGCGGATTGCCGATCAGGTTGTTGAGATAATACGCGCGCAGCCGGTCGGCGCCGGCGACGTTGCCGGGATGGATCATGAAGAAGGCGTCGAGTTCGGCGGCCGTCGCCCACAGCGGCTCGAAGCTTGGATCGTCGAGATTCTTGCCGCCGACATTGGAGCCGATCATGGCGCCGCGCAGGCCGAGCGTCGTCATGGCGCGGCGCAATTC
>JASHPU010000036.1 GCA_030037885.1 Xanthobacteraceae bacterium
AGCGTACCGCCGGAACGGTGCGCCGCCTTGCGCACGAGCGCGCGGGCGCGGTCGACGGCCGCCGCCGCAATGCCGGCCCAGGCGCCGCTCCAGGCAAGATGCGCGAACGGCATCATGGTGTGGCTGTGTATCGTCTCGTACGGCTCGGGCAGGATCTGCTCGCGCAAACCCGCAGCGACGAGCTTGAAGCCGGCGCTGCAGGTGCCGCGCATGCCGAGCGCGTCCCAGCCGTTGAGCCGCTCGAGCGTGTAATCTTCTTTGAGAAACGCAACGAGCACCTGATCGGAGTTCGCCGCGTCAGCCGCACGCCGCGCCGTGGTGACGATGCCGTCGGCCGCTTCGCCATAGGAGATGACGGTGGCCTGGCGCTCCAGCGTGATGCGCGCCGCGCCGCCCTCGACCGGCGCCGCGCTGTGACGCACGTCGCCGCCGGCTTGGCCCTCCGTCGTGGAGGATGCCAGCAGCAATTGCTCGGCGCAGAGCCGCCGCAGCAACAGCCGATGCCACGCACTGCCGCGGCCGTGCCGCACCAGGCACGCGACCTTGGTCTGGTGCATGGCGTAAATCATGGCCGTCGAAGCGCAGGCCTTGCCGAGCGCGTAGCAGACGTCGGCGATGGCGGCGGCGCCCAAGCCTTCGCCGCCCAGTTCGCGCGGCACCGCGATGCTCAGCAGCCGTTCGGCACGCGCTGCGTCGATCGCCTCGCGCGGGAAGCGCGATTGGCCGTCGACCGCGGCGGCGTGCGCTGCCGCCGCCGCCGCCACCTTGTCGACCCGGCTGCGCAAATCCGCCGCATCGGCTTGGTGCGGTGCGGCCGTCGCCAGGTGCACGCCGCGCGGCGCCCCGCGCGCATGGCTTGTTTGATGGACGCCCTTGATGGTCGCGGTGTGAATGTTCATTGCTGCGCTCACGATGGAGAAAAAAGCTCGCTCGCGATCGGGCCTCGACAGCGATCCGTGCCGCTACAGGTACACCTGAAATCGGCAATTCATCGTGTCTTTTAGCAGCAATTAGGGATGTTCTTTTCCGTAAAGGTTACCAATCGACAAGACATTCTGTGCAAAATCGCTTTATGCGAGTCACGTCCGGTTAACGAGACGGTGACATGACAGCAGCACATGCAAGCCGCGCCAGCGCAAAGGACCATTAACCGTGCTTGATGCCGCCGCCCCGAACACCAGACGCCGCGTCGCCGAGCTGGTGCGCCGGCTGCTTGCCAAGCGCGGCATCGAGCGCGCAATGGCCGACGACGACGATCTTTCCGAAAGCGGCCTGTCGTCGCTCGACATCGTCAACCTCATGCTGGCGGTGGAGAGCGAATTCGATCTGAAAATCCCGGAGCGCGATATGCGGCCGGTCAACTTCCGCTCCGTCACCCGCATCGAGGCGCTGGTTGCGAGCCTCATGGGCCAAAGCGATCCGGTCGGCGGCTAGCGCATATCTCGCTCAGATAGCACCACGTTCTCGTCATGCCCGGGACGGGTTCCGCGACGCTTGCGTCGCGGGGACCCCGTTGACCCGGGCATCCATGCGGCCTCAACGCAGCATGGATTGCCGGGTCAAGCCCGGCAATGACGAATGAAGGAACTCGATTCGATTACAGCGGAACATGCTCTAGATCCGAGCGGCCGCCTGCTGGTCGCGGCGAGCATCAATGCCGCTGCCGGTACGTGACGGAAACAGTATTGGTTCGCTGTCCGCCGGCACGATGGTATTCCGCATCGGCGATGGTGGCCGGCTCACGTTCGCGCGCAAATACGACGTCGATACCGGCGATCGGCAGCAGTTCTGGAGCGGCATGGTCACGCTGCCGTAAGTCGATGCCCTCGTCCGATTTTGACTCGCCGTGAACTCAGGCCATAGTCGCGGCCATGATCCTTATCATCAGTAACGCCGACGTCGCCAAGGTCTTGTCCCGCGAAAGCGGGGACCCGGCGGACTTGCTGCAAGGCGAGAGATGCCATCTGGATTCCCGCTTGCGCGGGAATGAGCGGACTAAAGCGCTAGCCGCGATACGTCGGGGCCGACCAGCCGATCAGCTCGCTCTCACGCGATTTGAGGTCCGGGATCGGCGCCGGCGCCGGTTTGTTGAGCGTGGCGGTGCCGCGCCAGCGCGCCACCACATCGGCGATCACCTGGTCGTTGATCTGATTGGCGTCGTCGAGAGCGCCGCCCCAGACCGCCTGGCTGCGCGGAATGCATTGTTCGGGCAATTCCTCGAAGCGCAGCCGCGTCACCGTCGGCACCGCGGCGCCGATCACCAGCGCTTCGCGGGTGCCGAGCGACGGCAGGAAAGCCAGCAGCCGGCTCGCCGCGTCCGATACCGCGGCGCGCACGATTTTCTGATCGTCCTCGTGGCCGAGCCGCATGGCGAAAACCGTCGAGCATTGCGAGATCAGCGTCGGGTCGAGCTGGTGCGGCCGCTGCGTGACGAGGCCGAGGAAAACGCCGTGCTTGCGGCCTTCCTTGGCGATGCGCGAGAGCCCCTCGCGCGCCGGGCGGAAGCCGACCGCCGGATCGGCATTGGCATAATTGTGCGCCTCCTCGCAGACGATCAACAGCGGGCTGAGCGCGTCGCTCCAGACGCCGAATTCGAAGGCCAGGCGGAACAGCGCCGACACGATGACGTCGACCGTCTCCGCCGGAAAGCCGGCGAGTTGCAAGATCGCCATCGGCCGCTCGTGGTCCTTGAGGCGCAACAACTGGCACAGGATCTCGACGATGCGGTCGCCGGTCTCGCCGCCATCATCGAAGATGAAGGCATAGCGCGGATTGCTGCGCACCGCGTTGATGCGCATGAGCAGGCGCTGGTACTGCACGGCGAGGTCGCGGTTCTCGAGCTTGCCCATGCGGCTCTCGGCCGCCGCGATCACGTCCTCGAAGCGATACGGCACGGGCGTGTCGACGGTGTGCCGCGCACCCTCCGTTTGCGCCGGGCGATAGCTCGAGCGCAGCGCGCTCTTGGCGCGGGCGTATTCGGCCTTGGCGTGCGCAATGAGTTCGGCCAACAGCGCGATTTCGTGCTCGACACGCGCCCGCGCGCCGAAGATGATCTGGACGATCTCGTCGAAATTGAACAGCCAGAACGGCAGCTTCAGGGTGCCGGGGCGGAAGATTTGCGCGCGGTCGTCGAAGCAATCGGCGTATTCGTTGTGCGCGTCGATGAGCAGCAGGCGCAGGTCGTTATGGTTCTGCATGATCTTGCGCAGGATCAGCGCCAACGCCGTGGACTTTCCCGATCCGGTCGAACCGATGATGGCAAAATGCTTGCGCACCATTTCGCCGACGTCGATGGTCGCGGCAATCGAGGCGTCCTGCTGCAGGTCGCCGATCGCAATGGTGTCGGGATTATCCAGGCCGAAGATGAGCCGCAGCTCCGCGCCGCCGATCGGCACGACCACGCTGCCGATCGTCGGATAAGCGCGGATGCCGTTCTGGAAGCGCTTTGCGCCGGACGCCTGCGCGGCGATTTCGCCGAGCAGATCGATGCGCCCGATGATGCGGTGGTGCTGGACGCCCGACAAAGTTTCGGCGGCAATCTCGCACAGCGTGCCGACGGCGAGCGCGCCCGCGGTTTTTATGCCGACCAGGGTGCCGATCGTGAGCCCATCGACCACCGACAAATCCGCAGCCGCTTGCGAACCGGTAACGGCAATAACACAGCCGAGCGCATCGCCAGCCGGCGCGGCGGGCTCATGGGCGTCCGGCACTATAGATGGTTCGCTGCCGGCCTCGCGATCAAGCCCATGGACGCGATCAGGATGATTCATGATAGGTCCCCTCGCGCCCACTTTGCTCAGAGAAGGTCTAAAATTGCGATAAGCCGCTACGCAAAGCGGGCAACGGCCCTCCGATGCGCCATGCGGATCGGCGGCAGGCTTAATGAAGTCGCACCAAAACTGCTCGAAATTTATGAGCTAGAGCAGATCTCGCTCATGTAGCGCCACTTCCCCGTCATGCGCGGGCTTGACCCGCGCATCCATGCGGCCCCAACGCAGCATGGATTGCCGGGTCAAGCCCGGCAATGACGAACCGAGGAGTCGCGATTCGATCGGAGCGGAACATGCTCTAGCCGCCGCGTAGCGGCGCCGGTTGCTCGGCAAGCATCGCCTTGATCACAAGCCGCGTGGTCGTGAGGTCGAGGCCGTGCTTTTGCACCAGGTCCTTGCAGTCCTCCAGGATCGCATCGGCGTCCTGCATGATTTTCAGCCGTTTATAATGATCGTCCTCGTGCAGCCCCATGCTGGCGCCGACGATCTCGTAGATGTTGACGATGCGGAACGGCCAGTCGCGTTCGTGCGCGCACAACGCGCGGTGATCGGAATGATAGATCGCGACCAGCGCGTCGATGCCGGCCGCTGCCGCGGCCGCAAGCTCGGCCTCGTCGAGCTGGCGGCGATATTGCGGCAGCACTTTGAGGTTATTGCTCTGCAGGCCGACCGCCGGCTGCCGCAGATCGACGATCTCGATGCCCGGAACGGCGCGCAGGATCTCCTCGGCGGCTTCGACCACGCCGTGGACGCCCGGATGACGATGCAGCGCAATGCGCATCGGCACGCGCTCGCGCAGCAGCGGCCGCAACCGGTCGAGGTTCTTGCGCAGATAGAGCGTAAACGGCGTCATCTCAAACGGCTTGGCGCCGCGCATCCGCTCGAGTATCGGCAACGTCGTCTCGCCGAGCTGGACCTGACACGACGGGCACCACGACACCACCTGCTTCGACTTGCTTTGCGCCAGCTTGTCGATCGAGTTCTCGCCCATCCGGCCGGAGGTCGCGACATCGCCGGTGCGAATCTGCAGCACGCCGCAGCAATGCGTGGGCCCGCCCATCACCTCGTAGCTCGCCCCGAGCGCATCCATGATGTCGAGCGCAAGCAGCGCGATATGCGGGGTCTTGAGCACATTGCAGCCGGTGTAGAACACGAAGTCCGGCAATTCCCCCTCCGTGGCCTCATTGCCGGGTGGGGGTGAACGCTTTGCGCCCTGTCCAAGCCGGGCCAGCAGCACTTCGTCGAGCTGCAGGCGGGAAAGATGGGTCACGTCACGCGCGACGGCGCGAAAACTCTCGACGCCGCCGCGGCGCTGCGCCGCCGCGTCGTTCTTCGCCTGCGCCATGGCGACCCGCGCCATGCCGAGGAGGAAGCGCGGGTTGACGCCGTAGTCGCAAGCCTTGATGCAGTCGCCGGAGAGCAGACAGCCCTTGGCCCATTGGCGCGCCGCCTCGTTGCCTTCGCCATGCCGCAGGATGTCGATGACGCCGCCGATAACGGAAGTAGGATTTTCGCGCGCCTGCGTGCCCAGCCCGGCGGGTCCGGTCGCCGGACACACTTCGACGCACTTGCCGCAGCGCGTGCAGGCGTCAAGCATCTCATCGACGCGGGCTTGCAGGGTCGATTCGAAGGTCTCGCTCATGACTATAAGATAACGCCGATCCGGCCCGGATTGAAGGGCCCGCAAGGGCGATGTAACAAGAGCGCGCAAGACGACAGTCCCGACAAAATGCCCGGCCGTCTTTCTTAAGACCGATGCCGGGCATGTCTATGAATCAAGTCTATGAATCACGTCGGTGAATGAGGATCGCCATGGGTGAATTCGCCATAGGTCAGCCGGTGCCGCGCTTCGAGGACCCCCGCCTCGTCAAAGGCGGCGGCCGCTACGTCGCCGACATGGCGTTCCCCGGCATGGCGTTCGGCTATGTGCTGCGTTCGCCGCACGCGCATGCGCGCATCCGCTCGATCGATACGGCAAGAGCGAAGGCGGCACCGGGCGTGCTCGCGGTGCTGACCGGTGCCGACTACAAGAAAGCGGGCTTCGGCGATCTTCCCGTTCCGGGCGGGCTCAAGCGCCGCGACGGACAGCCCGGCTATCGGCCGCGCTATCCGGCGCTGGTCGAAGACCGCGTGCGCATGATCGGCGATTACGTCGCCTTCGTCATTGCCGAGAGCTACTATCAGGCGATCGACGCCGCCGAGCTCATCGAAGTCGATTACGAACCGCTGCCGGCGATCGTCTCGACCGGCGACGCGGTCAAGCCGGGCGTGCCGCTCGTTTGGGACGACTGTCCCAACAATATCGGCTTCATCCAGACCGAGGGCAATAAGGAGGCGACCGACGCCGCCTTTGCCCGCGCCGCGCATATCGTCAAGCACCACTTCATCGTCAATCGCGTCACTGCCGCGACCATGGAGCCGCGCGGCTGCATCGGCCTGTTCGAGCCGACCGAGGGCCGCTACACGATCTACACGACGCTCCAGCGCACCAACGTGTTTCAGACCGAGCTTGCCAATTACGTTCTGAAAGTGCCGGACAGCAAGATTCGCGTGGTCGCCGGCGACATCGGCGGCAGCTTCGGCATGAAGTCGGCGGTCTACAACGAGGTGGCGCTGGTGCTGCTCGGCGCCAAAATCCTCGGCCGCCCGGTCAAATGGGTGGCGACGCGCTCGGAATCGTTTCTGTGCGACGCCCAGGCGCGCGACAACGTCACCGCGGCCGAACTGGCGCTCGACGGCGAAGGCAACTTTCTCGGCTTTCGGGCAAAAATCATCGCCGCGATCGGCGCCTATCTGCAGGTCGGCATGCAGGCCTTCACGGGCAATCTCGGCACGCTCGCCGGCGTCTACCGCACGCCGGCGTCCCACATCGACGTCACCGCGGTGTTCACCCACACCCAGCCGGTGCGGCCCTATCGCGGCAACGGCCGGCCGGAAGCCGGCTACGTGATCGAGCGCATGGTCGACCTCGCCGCCGACGAACTCGGCATCGATCCGGCGGAACTGCGCCGCCGCAACACGATTCCGCCGAGCGCGCTGCCGTTCAAGACCAGCGTGACCTTCACGTATGATTGCGGCGAGTTCGAAAAGAACATGGACCTTGCGCTCGAAGCGGCGGAGAAGAACAGCTTCGAGGCGCGCCGCGCGCAGTCGCGCAAGCACGGCAAGCTGCGCGGCCTCGGCTTCTCCAACACCATCGAGCGCTCGGCCGCGGCCGGGCTCGAAGGCGCCGAGATCCGCTTCGACCGCACCGGCACGGTGTCGATCTTTTCCGGCAGCATCAACCAGGGCCAGGGCCACGAGACCGCGTTCAAGCAGATCGTGTGCGACAAGCTCGGCCTCGATCCCAACGAAGTCACCTACATCCAGGGCGACACCGACCAGGTGTTCTTTGCCGAAGGCACCGGCGGCTCGCGCTCGGCGACGTTCTCCGGCTCGGCGTTCACGCTCGCCGCCGAGAAGGTCGAGACCAAGGCCAAGGCGATCGCCGCCAAGATGCTGAAAGTCGA
>JASHPU010000304.1 GCA_030037885.1 Xanthobacteraceae bacterium
TGCGTTTGACCACGATGACGTGATCGACGCCGCCAACTTTCGCGATCGCGGCGTCGGTGTTCGCCTTAAGCGGCACCCTGCGGCCGCCCCGCAGGCCTTCGTCGGCGGTGATGACGATGTTCGACTTGCAATCCGCGATGCGGCCGGCGAGCGAATCCGGCGAGAAGCCGCCGAACACCACGGAATGGACGGCGCCGATGCGCGCGCAGGCGAGGATCGCGTACGCGGCTTCCGGGATCATCGGCATGTAGATGGTGACGCGGTCGCCTTTCTTGACGTTGCGGTTGCGCAGCACGTTGGCGAAGCGGCAGACCTCGTCGTGCAGTTCGCGGAAGGTGATCTTCTTCGATTCCTTGGGGTCGTCGCCTTCCCAGATGATGGCGACCTGGTCGCCGCGGCTATGCAGGTGGCGGTCGATGCAATTGTAGGCGGCGTTGGTGATGCCGTCCTCGAACCATTTGATCGAGACGTTCGGCTTGGCGAAAGACGTGTTCTTGACCCTGGTAAAGGGCTTCATCCAATGGATGCGCTTGCCGTGCTCGGCCCAGAACGCGTCCGGATTGTTGATCGAGGCGGCGTACATTTCCTGGTACTTGGCGTCGTCGATATAGGCGCGCCTTTTCCAGTCCGCCGGAACGTCATAAATCTTGTCGCTCATCGCGTTCCTCCGTCACGCCGCGGCCTTGAGGCCTTCATGGCGCAGGCCAATTGCAAGCCGATTGCAAGCTGATTGCAAGCTGATTGCAAGCTGATTGATTGATCCGCAAGACTAGTTTTCGGCCCATTATGCGCTGGCGCCGCGCGACGCGACAAGGCCGCGCGCCTCATCGCATTGTCGCATCGCCCGGCTCGGCAATACCGCGCCAAGGCAATATAACGCGCAGCGCTGCACTCCGGGGTCGTCAATACCTGCGTCATGGCCGGCACAAGCTTGCACTCGAGCCGGCCAACAGGCCGGGCCCGGGTGGCCGGGCGGGACGAATCAGAAATCATGGATCAAGAGATCGGCGCTCGCAGCGTCAGGATCACACCGACGTGGTAATCCATTGCTCCAGCTTCTGCTTGGGCGCGGCGCCGATCTGGCGCGAGGCGAGCTGGCCGCCCTTGAACAGCATCAGGGTCGGGATCGACATGATGCCGTATTTCGACGCGGTGCCGGGGTTTTCGTCGACGTTGAGCTTGACGATCTTGACCTTGCCGTCGAGCGACTTGGAAATCTCCTCGAGCGCCGGCGCGATCATCCGGCACGGCCCGCACCATTCCGCCCAGAAGTCGACCACGACCGGCTCGTTGGCCTTGAGCACGTCCTTGTCGAACGTCGCATCCGTTACCTTGTCGACCATGGGGGGCCTCGCTTTTTGGGAGAATCGTCGCGCCAACACCGAACCTAGGAACCGCGCCGGAGGGCGTCAAGGAGCCGGCGGGATCAAGACTGCGAGACTGACTGCATTTTGCTTACTCATATTACCCCCTCCACTGTGAGGTGCTCGGCCGCGCTAAGGTGCTCGGCGCCGATGGGTCCGGCCTCCGGCCGGCCTGATGGCAAGCTCCGCGCGAGCCCGGCAGTTCGGGCGCATCCTTTGCGAGGCGCTTCGCTCACACCTCAGTATTCAACCCAGAGCCGTAAACTTGGACTTTCGGGGTAACGACAAAATCCCTAATATCGACGGCAAATGAAGATAATCATGTGGATTTTTTCCATGAATTACAGAAATGTCCTTCGCGGGTGGCTTGCAATCCTCGCCAGCGCCGTCGGCATCGTTTCAGGACTTTTCGCAATAGGAGTATATTACAAATCGGACCCTTTATCGGGTCTACGTCAGGCGTGGTTTGATCTTGTCGGGTTACCGGGGTCACCGCCGCCACCGCAAAATACACCTGCGCCAACCGGATCGAATCCTCCAACGGCGCCTATCGTCATCAGCACGAAAAGTAATCCACAATATGCGCCGGGATGGATAGTGCAGCTTCGCACAGCGACAGCGGCGGATCAGGCGATCATTCCAGATTCGGCATTTGTGGCCGCATATATCAATCCGGGGCCATCATTCGAACAAGCCACATTTGATAAGAAAGCAAATCTCGAAGGTTCAGACCAACTGGTGCTCGGTACAGCTTCCGCAAAGTTTGATGCGCGAACAAAGGGCACTTACCAGCTTGGTCTCCGGATGGAGATACGACATCCATGGGCAGATATCGGATGTTCAGAAAAACTGTCAATCGAAGGCGCCACGGTAATTGAACGGTGGGGCAGGAGAGGAACATTTGCCGCCGCCCACGACGTTCTCAACCTTGCACTGGCGCCCGTGGCGCTCTCTCCAGGCCTACATGATGTCGAGCTCGATTTCGGATGTGTTTGGTATGATAAAGAGGGAACGGTTCCTCGACAGGCCGGCTTTGGAAAGGTGACGGTTTTCGTTGGCCGGCCTGACGCCGTGGCTGCAAACCCTGCAGAACCGACCGACTTTCTGTATTCGGCTTCAAATGCCACACGCGCGCTGCGCTAATGAGGTCGTACTACTAACAATTTCTGCAGCGCCGCTTCCATGGTGTCGGTGGTTATGTCGAATAGGAGCGGTCCTTCGGTGAAGACCAGCGCCGCGCGTACGACCTTGTCCGGATAAAGCCGTGCAAGAACGCCGCGGTAGAGCGCGAGCTGGGCGACGTAGGATTCGACCTCGTCGCGTTGGGCCGGCACGCTGTGGTCGCTCTTGTAGTCGGCGATGAGCACCGCGTCGTCGGTGATCGTCAGGCGGTCCACCTGTCCGGAAACCAGGATCGGGGCGGCGCCGGCGCGGAAAATCCGGCCGACGATCGGCACTTCGGCCCGGCTGCCGGGAGCAAATATTTGGGCGAAATTCTCGTCGTCGAGGATCGCTAGGACTTTGCTCAGGATGTCGGCGCGCTGCTCGGCAGAAAATTTTGCGCCGGCCCTGGCGAGATAGCGCTCGGCGGCGTCGGCGTGGCGTTCGGGGGCAATGTCGGGCAGCGCTTGTAACAGCCGATGTATGAGGCGGCCGCGATGGAGCGCCGTCTGCCGCTCCGCTGCCGTGGCCTCGGGCTGGGCGCGGCCGCCGATCTCCTCATCGAAGATCGCCGACGGCGACAGCGGCGCCGGCCGCGGCGCTTGCGGTGACGCCGGCTCGTGCAGCCAGTCTGGGATAGCGTGTTGCGTCGCTGCTTCGACAGGCGCCGCAACGCTCATCCGTAGCGGCAACAGCGGCTCCGCCGGCGCCTTGCGATAGCGCAAGACCGTCTCGCCGTTGTCGTCTTCCTCGACCAGAAACGGATCGAGTGCGTTGCGGACCAGATCGTACCAGCAGCCTTTCGGCCGCGCCCGGATGCCGTCGGCGCCGGCGATGATCAAGCGATCGGCGGCGCGCGTCATGGCGACGTAGAGCAGGCGGCGGTATTCGTTTTCAGCCTCGCTCAGCGTCGCGGTGCGTGCTGCAGCGACGCTGGCGACGTCGTCGTCCTTGCGCCCAGCCCAAACCAGCGCGCCATCGGCAAGTTTAAGAAGCCGCGGCGGCCGCGGCCCGGCCGGCGGCGTCATGGTGTCGGCGAGGATGACGACCGGCGCTTCGAGGCCTTTGGCGCCGTGCACCGTCATCACCCGCACTTCGTCGCGCGCGATCTCCATGTCGCGCTTGACCTCGGCGCGGGCGTCGCGCAGCCAGGCCAAAAAACCCTGCAGCGACGGCGTTTGCCGCCGCTCGTAGTCGAGCGCGAGATTGAGGAATTCGTCGAGCGCGTCGTTGGCCTCGGCGCCGAGCCGCGCCAGAAATTTTTGCCGCGCGCCGCCGCCGAGCAATCGGGCGTAGAAGGAAAACGGCGTGTTTTTCCGTGCGTCCTGTTCAAGTTCGTCGAGGCGCGCCGCGGTTTGCGCAAACAACGCGCACGCGGCGGATTTATGGCGCAGCGCCGTGCGCAGCGCCGCGCGGCGTCCGAAGGCGACGGCGAACAAGTCCTCGTCGGAAAAGCCGAACAGCGGACTGCGCAGCACGGTGGCGAGCGCGAGGTCGTCGTCGGGCAGGAGCAGTGCATCGCCCAGCACCATCAGGTCCATCACCGCGATGTGCTCGGTGAGCATCAAGCGGTCGGCGCCGGCGACCTCGACGTTCTGGTTCTTCAGCGCGCGAATGATCGCCTCGAACAGTTCGCCGCGCTGGCGCACCAGGATCAGAACGTCGCCGCAGCGCGCATCGCCGGCATCGATCATGCGGCGCACCGCGCGCGCCACGCGCTTGGCGAGTTTGACCCGCGGGCTGGTCTCGCTCACGGTATCGAACGGCGCGTCCCAGCCTTCGATCAGGCTGCGCTCGTCGGGCTTTTCCGGCTGCCAGATTTCGACCATGCCGGGCGGCGAATCCGGCAGCGCGATGTGCGGCGGAAAGCCGTCGCGGTCCGAGCTGACGCTCGCGGCGAGCTCTTTGCTCTTGAACACCTCGTCGACCGCGGCGAGCACGTTTTCGCCGGAGCGGAACGAATGCTTGAACTCGCGGTAGACGAAGCGCGGCGCGCCCGCCTTGTGCCGGCTCTCGAAATGCCGCCGCATGTCGGCAAATTCCCTGGGCGCGGCGTTCTGGAACGAGTAGATCGACTGTTTCTCGTCGCCGACCGCAAAAATCGTGCGCCGCACGGGCCGCGCGCCGGCGCCGGCGGTGAACTCGGCGGCGAGGCGAGTGACGATCTCCCATTGCTTCTTGCCGGTGTCCTGCGCTTCGTCGATCAACAGGTGATCGATGCCGAGATCGAGCTTGTAGTGCACCCAGGCGGCGTCGACGCTGCGCAACAGATCGAGCGTCTTGTCAATGAGGTCCTCGTAATCGAGCAGGCCGCGGCGTTCTTTTTCCTTGCGATAGCGGCTGAGCACTTCGGAAGCGACGGTGAGCAACGCCTTGCTGCGCTCGCGACAGGCGACGGCGCGGCGGCGTTCGACCAGCGCGCAGACGCGCGCCTGCTCGGCAGAAAGGCGCTCGACCAAGGCGGCATCCTTGATCGCCCTGGTGACGATCGATTTGCGCGGCGCCAAAGCTTCGCTGGTGCAGAAAATGTCGAGATACGTCTCGACCCGATCCGAGCCGGACAAAGCCGCGAGCGCGCGGAAGCGGCGCGCCTGCCCGGCATCGGATTTGTTGCCGAACTCCAGCGCGGCGGCGATCAGCGGCCATTGCGACGGCGCAATCGGCGAGCCGTCGAACAACTCGGCCTCGATGTGCTCGCGGCTGTCGGCCGGATCGATGCCGAGGGCAGAGGAGAGGCCGGCGATCGCTTTATCGACGCCGCCCGCGCCCGTCACCCAGGCGGTGATGGCGTCGCGCTGGCCGATGGTTTCGCGAATGAGATCGCGAAAGGTTTGGTCGGCTGCCGCGATCATGGCGGCGGCGAGCGCGCGGCCGAGCGCGCCGTGCGGATCGTTGGCGCCGTCGAGCAGCACGGCGAGCGTCAATTGCTCCAGAAGCTGGCTCTGCTCGGCCTCGTCGAGCACGTTGAAGCGCGCTGCGACGTTGGCCTCGAACGGAAACCGGTGCAGCACCTGGGTGCAGAAGGCGTGGATGGTCTGCACTTTCAAGCCCCCCGGCGTCTCCAGCGCGCGGGCAAACAGCCGGCGCGCCAGCGCGCGCTGCGCCGGGCCGGGCGTCAGGTTCGAGCGTTCGCCGATCGCCTGGTCGAGCGCGGCATCGTCGAGCGTGGTCCAGGCGGCGAGCGTGTCGAACACGCGCTTGGCCATGTTGGCGGCGGCCGCCTTGGTGAAGGTCAGGCACAGGATTTTTTCCGGCGCGACGGCGTCGAGCAGCAAATTGACGACGCGCTGCGCCAGCACGTGGGTCTTGCCCGACCCGGCATTGGCGGCGACCCAGGCCGACACCAGCGGATCCGAAACGTCGGTCTGCAGCCGGCGCACCGCGGCCGGAATGGCGGACGGCGTTCTCATGCGCCGCCTCCGGTGCCCGGCACGTCATCGAGCACGCCGCCGCTCGCCGCCCATTCGCGCACCCGGGCGAGATGATCGTACTCGCCGTAATGGTTGGTCCACATCGGATGAACGAGCGAGCGATACGGCGCCTCGTCGTCGTAGAAGCGGCGCGCCAGCCCGGTGAGCCGGACCAGCGCGCGGTCGGCGTGATAGTCCGGCGTGCCGTCCTTGAAGGCGATCGATTTCTCGTCGCCCGGCGGCTCGCCGCCCTTGAGCGTCACATAAACGATCTCCGCGACGGAGGATCTTGCGGGGATTTCCTCAAAGCCGCCGTTGCGCAAAATCGCGGCTTCGAGCGTGAGCTGCGGCGCGAGCCCGGTGCGCACCTGCGGCTCGGTGCGCGCCGCGCCGGTCTTGTAGTCGAGAATAATGTAACGGCCGGCTTCGTCACGCTCGATGCGGTCGGCAATGCCGCGCAGCTCGAATGCGCCGTCGTTGAGCGGAATCTGGATCGCGCCTTTGATTTCGGCCTCGATCGCCGCGATGCCGGCGCGGCGTTCGCGCTCCCAGCGCGCGAACCAATGCGCGATGCGCTCAAAGCGCGGCCACCAGAACGCGCGCGCTTCGGGAAAATCTTCGAGCGTGACGAAATACGCGCGGCCGAGCGCGATCAGCTCGCGCGCCGGATCGGCCGGCAGCGCCTTGGCAAATTTGCCGGTGAACGCGGCGATGGCGGTGTGCACGAACGTGCCGCGCTCGGCGGCGCCCGGATCGGCGTCGACCGGATCGACCGGGCGCAGGCGCAGAATGTGCTTGGCGTAGATCGTGTACGGATCGCGCAGCCAATGCTCGATGTCGGTGACCGAAAGCCCTTTCGGCCGCGCCGCGCGCGGCGGCTTTGGCGCCGGTTGCGGCGCCGGCGCGATCTTTTCCGGCCGGTCGAGCGCGCGCGCCCAATGCAGATAGACGTCGCCGCGGGCGACGACGTTCCGCCAGCGTTCGCCGGCGACGGCGGCGAGACGCTGCACGAAGCGCGACGGATTAGTCGGCGCGCCGGCGATTTTCGCCGCGCGCGTGACAAAGACTTCGCGGGCGCCGAGGAGCTGGGCGAAATCGTGCGCCGACAGCCCGATGCGGCGCTCCGGCAGATCGAGACCAAGCGCAAGCCGCATCGGCCGGCTCAGCCAGGCGTCGCTCTGGCTGTCCGGCGGCCAAGTGCCTTCGACCAGGCCGCCGAGCACGACGCGGTCGCTGTCGGTGAGGCGCGCTTCGAGTGGGCCGAGAATGCGCACGCGCAAGCCCGGTCTGGCGGGCCGGCGCACCACGCGGCCGGCCAGCGCCGCAACAAAAAGTTCGGCGTAATCGCGCGGCTCGACCGACAGCCCGGCAGCGGCGGGACTGGTCGCGAGCTCGTCGAGCGCGGCGGCAAGTTTTATTCCGTCCGGGCCGGCGAACGCCGCCGCGCCGCCGGCGTCGCGCGATAAAGCTTCGATCACACCGCGATGGCGCGCAGCAAATTCGGAAAGCGCTTGCGGCCTTGCGATGTTTTCGAGTGGCGCCAGCGCGTCGCCAAGCGACTCGGCAAGTTTCAGCGCAGCGTCACGCTGATCGCTTCTCAGATGCGCGCGCGGATCGGACGGATGCAGTTTCTCAGGATCGAACGCTTTGAGCGCGCGCATCAGCCCGTCGCTGCCGGCGCGCGGCCGCGGGCCGCGCAGCACCGCGCGTTCGAGCGCGGCGATTGCTTTGTCTCCGTTCGGCGTGCCGATCCGGCACAGCGGATGTTTGAGCAGCGCGAGCAGCGTTACCGGCGCAAGGCCGCCGAGCGCCGCTTCGGCGGCGAGCCGGGCAAAAATGCCGGCCGGGGTGTCGGCGAGTGCGTCGCCGCCGGAATCTTCCGCCGCAACGTCCCAGCGGCCGAGCGCGGCCAGCACGCGGCGGCCGAGCGCACGGTCGGGCGTCACCAAAGCTGCGCTCTTGCCCGCCGCCACCGCCTCGCGCAGCGCCACCGCGATGGCGAGCGCTTCCTCCTCTGCATTGGCGGCCTCGATCGCCGTGACTGTTTCGAGCGCGGCTTGCGCATGCGCGGCAAAATCCGCATCGGTCGCGGTTTGGCGCCAGCGGTCGGTGGCGGCCGCGGGGCGCAGCGCCTCCGAGAGCAAACGCTCGCGCCCGCAAGGCCTTGCCAAATCTTCCACCGCATCGCGGCCGATGCCGATGCGCGCCAGCAGCGCGTGGAGCGCGAATTGCGGATGCCCGGGCGCCGGCGCAATGCCGTTGGCTTCATCGCCGGCGATCAGGCGCCAGGAGTCCGCGTCGAGCTCTGTGTCGAGCCCCGGCAGCACCACGGCGCCGTGCGGCAGGCGCGCGATGGTGGCGATCAGTTCGGCGGTCGAGGGAATCGAGCCGGTCGAGCCGGCGGCGATCACCGGCGCTTCCGTGTTGCGGGCTAGCCGCGCCGCCTCGGCCTTGATCAGCTTGTCGCGCCGCTCCGCCGCCTCGACGCAATCGTGGTCGTCGAGAATTTTCGGCCATTGCTCGCGCGCGATGCGCAAAAATTCCAGCGTCAGCCGCCAGTAATCGTCGAATTCTTCGGGCACCAGATCGTCGAGCCGATCCCACGACACGCCGCGCATGGTCATGTCGTCGATCAGGCGGGCGAGGTCGTCGGCGAGCGCGCAGGCCGCGGCCGGCGTCTGCGCCAAGAGCGGCACGCCGGCAGCGCCGCCGCGCAGCGCCGCCGTGGCGGCGAATTTGCCGACCAGCTGCGTCAGCAGCAGGCGGCGTTCCAGCGGGGCGAGCGCCTCGCGCAGCGCCAGCGCTTCCGTCGCAAGGCCTTCGCCGGACGCACTTTCCGCGAACGCGATCTCGTCCTCGTCGATGTCGCCGATCGGCACGATGCGCGGCAGGATCGTCGCATCGCCTGGCCAAATATCGAGGAACGCATCGCGCGCCAGCCGGCACGCCCGCCGCGTCGGCAGAAACAACGTGACCCGCGCCAGCTCAAGCGGATCGCGCGTGGCGGCGAAGCCGAAAAACTTGCCGCTCGCCAATGCCTTGATCAGCGTCGGCAGAAACGGCGCCGACGGCGGTATGGTGAAGACGCGTGGAGTCATTGTTGATTGGGGTCCTCGATTGGCGAGGATCACGCTGGCGATGACTAGCAGATTCTATGACGCGCGGGCGAGGGCGGCGTCGGCGGCGGCCACGGCTTCGGGCGTGCCGACATGCATCCACAGGCCGTCGAGCGGCAGGCCGAACAGGCGGCCGTTCCGCGCGGCCTCGTCGAACGAATGGGTCAGCGGAAACGCGCCCGCGGGTGCGGCGGCGAACAGCGCCGGCGCCAGGATCGCGGCGCCGGCATAGACGTACGGAACCGCCGCGTCGGTCCCGGCGCGGCGGCGCAGGCGGCCGTCGGCGAGCAGCGCGAAATCGCCCTTGCCGGCGTAGCCGATGCTGCCGACGGTCGGCGCCAAGAGAAGCAGCGCGTCCATCGCGCCGGCGTCGAACGCTTCGGCGAGCCGGAAGAAGTTCGGCTTCGGCCCGTCGCGCCACAGCGTGTCGGAGTTGACCAGAAAGAACGGACCGGCGCCCAATCGCGGCAGCGCGTTGGCAATGCCGCCGCCGGTGCCGAGGAGCGCGCCGCGCTCGTCCGAAATGATCACCGCCGGTTTTTGGCGCGCGGCGAGATGGCGCTCCAAGGCGTCGGCGAGATGATGCACGTTGACCACGGCGCGCTCGACGCCGCATGCGGCCAGCCGGTCGAGCGCATAATCGATCAGCGCCTTGCCGCCGACCGCGACGAGCGGTTTCGGAATGGCGCCGTTATACGGCCGCATGCGCGTGCCGAGCCCGGCCGCGAGCACGATCGCGCTGTTCGGCACCCGTGAAAGCAGAGCCCCCATCGCCCGGCCCGACTCGATTCACGCCATCATACCGAATTCTCGTCATTCCGGGGCCGAGCGAAGCGAGGAGCCCGGAATCCATAACCCCAGTACAGGGCTTATGGATTCCGGGTTCGCCGCTTCGCGGCGCCCCGGAATGACGAGAAATCATACCCCATCCGGCGCCGGCACGTTCGTGGCGTACCAGTCTTTCAGCGGCGCCAGCGCCGGGTGCGCCAGCGAGCGCTGCAAATAGCGCCATAGGCGCGGAATGTGGCGCAGGTATTGCGGCTTGCCGTCGCGCCGGTCGAGCCGGGCGAAGATGCCGAGAATCTTGGTGGCGCGCTGGGCGGCCAGCGTGGCGTAAAGCCGCGCGAACGAAGCCGCCTCGAATGCTTCGTCGAGCGCCTGGCGGGCGCGCACGTAACGGCTGAGCAGCGCCACCTCCATGGCTTCGGGAATATCGACGCGAGCGTCCTGCAACAGCGACGCGACGTCGTAGGCGGGCGGGCCGATCATCGCATCCTGAAAGTCGAGCACGCCGATGCGCGCGATGTCGAAGCGGTCGCCGAGCCATAACAGATTGGGCGAATGATAGTCGCGCAGCACCCAGGTCGCGGGCGCTTCGACTGCCGGCGCGAGCGCCTCGCGCCACAACGCCACGAAGGCGTCGCGCGCCGCGTCGCCCGCCGGCGCCTTGGCCCGCACCAGATACCAGTCGAGCAACAGCTCGGCCTCGATCAAAAACGCCTCCATGTCGTAGCGCGGCAGCCGGTATTCGTGCTGCGGCGCCACCGTCATCGCCGGCGGCAGCCGTCGGCGATGCAGCGACAACAGCGCGTCGACCGCGGCCTCGTAGCGGGCTTCGATCGGCGTCGGCGGATCGCCGGTGACGATGCGCTCGTCGCCGAGGTCCTCCATGATGACGAAGCCTTGCGCGGTGTCGGCATGCAGGATGACGGGCGCCGACAGATTGCGCTCACGCAAGCCCGCCGCCATGGCGACGTACGGCACGGTGTTTTCGGCGAGATGCGCGATGGCGCTGTACGGCTTGCCGTCGCGCACCGGCGGGCCGTCGGGATGCGCCGGCGCGTTCATCAGGATCATGGTCTGATCCTTGTGCGTCAGCCGCTCGAAAATGCGGGTCGAGGCGTCGCCCTGTAGGCGCCGGCGCTCGGCATCGGCATAACCGCATGCGTCGATGAAGGCGCGCACCCGGCCGATGCGCGCGGCGCGCGCCGCGAACGCGCCATAGCCGGTGTAGCGCACGTCGCGGGCTTCGAGGCCCTGCGCCGGATTGAGCGTGAACGTGATATCGAGCCGGTCCGCCGGCAGCAGGCCCGCGGCGCGGTCGGCCCATTCCATCAGCACCACCGCGTTCTCCGGCAAGTCGTCGAAGCCGAGCTCGGACAATTCGGCGGCGCCGGCGAGCCGGAACAGATCGGCGTGGGTGAGCGGAAAGCGCGGCAGCTCGTAGGTCTGGAGGAGCGTGAAGCTCGGGCTCGGCACCTCGATTGCATCGTCGCCGGCGAGATAGCGAATGAGCGCACGGGCGAACGTGGTCTTGCCGGCGCCGAGATCGCCCGACAAGGTCACCAGATCGCCCGGTTCGAGCGCGCAGGCGACGTCGGCGGCAAAGCGCGCCGTGGCCTGCTGGTTCGGCAGGTTCAGGTCAAAACTCGCGCCACCCGTGCTGGTCAAAAGCATCGCGGCAATCCGAACTGACAAAGTGGGCGGGTTTTAGATCGATTCGAGGCGCGCGGCGAGCCTGCTGCAGCCCTTGCCGGCTTGTGCAGGGTGGCGCCGCGCGCAGCGAAGCCCACGCGGTCTGACGAGCTTTTTAGCCCGGGTTGAGCGCAGCGAAACCCGGGGTTCAATGTTGCCACGTGTATCGCCGTCCGTCGGATTTTGCTTCGCTCAGTTGTTCTTTTTGGTTCGCTAACGACGCGATAGAAGAGAGTCGCGTAGATTCCGTATTACTTCCGGCGGAATGAAGTACCAATTTCTGTATGGATTTCTCCTCCGTCTGAATGCGTCTCGGAGCGTAATGAACCGCTCATGGTAGCCGTAAGCGACAATGAATCCATGTATCATTGGTTCGCTTTCTATTTTTGACACCCAATAGCCAACCTCTTCAATATCCGCCACTGAAAACAGCTTCCTATTCAAGCCACTTGCTACAAGACTCAACCACGACAAGAATGAGTCCATTGAGGTGCGATAAATCTGGATACGCGGATCATTATCTTCTTCTAACGTCAACGCGGGACTTAGAGCTTTAGCCATTATTCTCTTGTCGTGCTGAATGAATTGCGCATTGTCCGGCAAATATGCGCGTAGCTTCTCTGGCAAAAATAACCGTCCGCCTTCCCAATCGAGGCAGCGCCCCGCAAACACCATCTCATCATTGCCATTGAATTCTTTTATATAGTTATTTGCTAATTCGGCACGCTTCCATTGTACAGCTTTCCAACTATTGAAAAGCGATATCATATACCCCGTGAGAGCGCCGCCGACACCTACAGCCGCTATAATTGTTGTAACTTTATCCTCGATCGACATGTGGCCCAATATCCTTACGTTCACGCGCATTCGGCCGTCCGGATGTGAAAACGTGGGCACGGCGCTTGCCACCTTTGCCCATCCTTACGCTTGCTACTCATCGCGGTCGGTCGTGGGAGGAATAAGCGGTCGCAACGTGGCGACGAGGCCGGGCAGAGTTTCCTTCGTCACGCGCCACACGATATCGAGCCGGACGTTGCCATAGTCGTGAACGAGCCGATGGCGCATGCCGGTCATTTGCTTCCAGGGGATTTCCGGGTGCGCGGCGCAAAACGATTTTGACACTTTTCCTGCAGCCTCTCCCATGATTTCGAGCTGACGGATCACGGCGCTTTGATGCAGGCCGCTCGCCAGAAACGCGCGTTCATCGAGACCGGCGGTGAAAGCCAGGGCATCCTCGGCGGCCAGCACGATATCGAGAAGAAGCGCCGCGTCGCGCCAGCTCTCGCCGGAACGATCAGGCGGCATAGATCGGCTCCGCGCCCGCCAGTATGTGCCGCTTGCGGATATAATTGCGGCTGGCCTCGATCGCCTTGCGATCGACAAGATCGACGCGGCGATCCAGCAAAGCTTCCAGCGCCTCTTTGAAGTCGACAAAGGGCCCGAAACCGCCCTCCTCAGCTGCGAACTCGACCAAAAAGTCGATATCGCTGCGCGCCGGATCAAAGTCTGCCTGGCGCGCCGCCGAGCCAAACACATCCAGCCGCCGCACGCCGAAGCGGCGGCACAAGTTGCGCAATTCCTCGCGATGCTGCGCAATGTCCGCGATCATCGTCCGCTCCATACTGCGGAGAGTATAGCAGCAAGGGGACTGAGCGGAGCGAAGTCCACGCGGTCTGGTTGGCCGGGATGAAGAGGTAGGCACGGTGCGGTCGCGCTTTTGGCCCGCTGTGAGCTTACTTCTCGTCATAAGCCGTTGTTTCCGCTCAGAGATTCGTCTTGAATCGTCAAAAATTGCGCGCCGAAGCGGTTGCGGGCCTCGCCGCCGAAGCAAAAAGCGCCGCAGAATCAATGCTTAGCGACAGCGCTTGACAAAGCTGCGCCGGCGCATAAAAGCCGGCGCCGCTTCGCTCATCAAGGGGCGTCAACCGGTGACAGCCGAGTGATGGAGCGGGTGCGGTTCCTGCGGGCGGGGCTTGTCACCCCGCTCCCGGGCGGTCCGGGTATCGACCCCCTCGACACTACGGTCGGGGTGCCAGGTGCTTGGCTTAGGCGCGAACGATGACCGGGTAACGCCCGGCCCTCTGGTTCGCGTGACGCGCGGCCTGGACCGATTCGCGTGCAGCCTTAAAGCCGCGCGAGGAAAGCCGCGACGGAGCGCCGAGAGGCGAGCGCGCCCGAACGATGATGCTCTACCCCCGTTCCCCTCATCCTGAGGCGCGAGCGCAGCGAGCCTCGAAGGATGCAGGCCGAGGCGCCGGGGCCTGCATCCTTCGAGGCTCGCGCTGCGCGCGAGCGCCTCAGGATGAGGAATACGGTGTGGCGCCTCAGCCTACATCCTTCGAGGCTCGCGCTGCGCGCGAGCGCCTCAGGATGAGGAATACGGTGTGGCGCCGCGGCCTGCATCCTTCGAGGCTCGCGCTGCGCGCGAGCGCCTCAGGATGAGGATCACTGTCAGGTGCGACCGGGCCTATTTACGAAGCGGCGCGGCTGAGCTCCGAGCCGCAGTGCTTGCACTTGGTCGCGGCGGGATTGAGATCGTCGGAGAGGCACGCCGGACAGGTTTTGGTCGGCGGCGGATCGCCGAACACGACCTTGCCCTGGCGCGCCATGACGAATTTGTACGGCGTGATGATGACGAAATACACGACCGCCATGAAGATGACGAAATAAATGATCGCCGAGATGAATGCGCCGAGGTTGAGATACGTGCCGGCGCCACCGCCGCTGACCAGCTGCCAACCGAGCCCCGGCCCTTTGACGCCGCCCTGCGCCGACGCAACGAGCGGGTTGATGATGTTGTCGGTGAACGCTTTGACGAGGTTGCTGAACGCCAAAGCGACCACGAGGCCGACGGCGACGACGATGACATCGCCGCGCAACAGGAAATTTCTGAAGCCTTTCAGCATGGCATGTCCTCCTCGGTATCGGCATTATCCGTCTACTCTAGCAGATAGGCGCGCTCGGCGTGAGTTGCATCGTCCGCCCGCAACCCATGCGCTGCCGCGCGCGACTGCACGATGGACGCTACGTTCGTTTGCCAACATTGCGCTTGCACGCCGGTCATCGCCGCCATATTGCCGGGCCGGAAATGATTTCCTTCTTGTGGGTAGAGCGCAACCGCAAGCCGGTGCGCTCACGTCCGGGCGCGCCCTCGCCGAAAAGGAGTTGAAAAGATTACGCCGCGCTGCGCGCGGCCGCGGCGCCGCCTTGGCCGGCTGGGAACGTGCAAGTTACGGTCGTGCCCTGGCCGACGACAGAAGCTATGGCCACCTTGCCGCCGTGCAGCTCGACGAACGAGCGCACCAGCGAGAGGCCGATGCCGGGGCCGCGATGGTGCGAGCCGAGCGCGTGCGTCTCGAACCAGTTGAAGACTCTTTCCATCACCTCGGGCGGAATGCCGGGGCCCTTGTCGGTGACGGAGAACGCCACCTCGTCGCCGCTTCGCTCGGCGGTGAGCGTGATAGTGGCGCCGCCCGGCGAAAAGCTCACCGCGTTGGACAACAGGTTGAACAGGATCTGCTTCAGGCGGTCGTTGTCGGCGACGAAGCTGCCGATGTCGGGCGCGGCGCGGATGTCGAGCGCAAGCCCGGCGCCGAGCAGGCGATCCTGCACGCCCTCGGCGGCGATGTGCATGGCTTCGTGGATGTCGACCACGCCGAGATTGAGCTTCATGCGGCCGCCGTCGATGGTGGCGAGATCGAGAACGTTGTTGATCAGCTTCAAGAGCGTGTTCGACGACACCGTGATGTCGTCGAGATATTCCCGCTGCTTGGGCGCCAGCGGACCGCTGGCCGGATCGGCGAGCAGATGCACGAAGCCGATAATGCTGGTGAGCGGCGTGCGCAGCTCGTAGGAGACGTGATGCACGAAGCTGATCTTGATGCGGTCGGCGTCTTCCAGCGCGTCGTTGCGTTCGCGCAGCGCGCGCTCGACATTGACCGAATCGGTGACGTCGTGAAACGCCACCAGCGTGGCGCCGGCCGGCAGCGGCACGGTCGAGCAATCGACCACGCTGCCGTCGCGGCGCTCGAGCCGCCCGGCGACGGGCTTGCGGCCGTCGATCGCGGTCACCACCTCGCGCAACGCTTGCCAGATCGGGTGGCCGCCGTGCAGCGGCTGCGACAGTGCCGTGATGGCTTCGATGTGCGGCCGCCCGGCGAGCTTTTGCGGATCGAGCTGCCACATCGTGGCGAAGGCCGGGTTGAAGAGCCGCAGCCGCCCGTCGCTGGCGAACACCGCGACGCCTTCGGCGAGATTGTCGAGCGTCTCGCCGCGGACGCGGATCAGCTCTTCGAAGCGCCGTTCGAGATCGAGCCGCTCGGTCACGTCATGGAACAGATAGGTCACTCCGCCGTCCGGATTGGGCGTGGTGACGACGCGGAGCGTGCGCCCGTCGGGCAGGTGCCAGATATGCTCCTTGGCCTCGTCGGCGCGGTAGGCCTGATGCAGCTGCGCCTTCCAGGCGCGGAAATTGCGGAAATCGAGCTGCTCTGGCAGCTTGCGGGCGGCGCGCAAATCTTCGATCAGCGCCGAGTCGGTCGGCCCCTGGTCGAGATAGGCGGCATCGAGGTCCCACAGCGCGCGGTACGCGGCATTGTAGAACGTGAGCCGCTGGTCGGCATCGAAGCTGGCGACGCCGATCGGCAACTGGTCGAGGATGCGGCGATGCGCGGCGACGAGGCGGTGGAGCGCGCCGCGCATGGTCTCGGCTTCGGTGGCGTCGGTGCCGAAGCCGGCGCTGCCGGTCGCGGTGCGAAATTCGCGGACGTCGAAACTGTGCCGCGCGCCGGCGACCACCGCCGGCAGCCGGCCCGCATAGGCGCCGCTCGCGGCGCGGGCCTGGGCGATGGTGTCGCGTGCGGCGCTGTCGAGCAGTTCGAGGCGGCGTTCGACCGCATCGGCGCCGTCCTTGGCTTCGACGGCGCGGGCATAGGCGGCATTGACGAAGGTCAGCCGGCCCACCGCATCGCGCGTCCAGGCCGGCGACGGCAGCGTCTCGATCAGCGTGCGCAGCGCGGCGCTTTCGCTCCGCAGTTTTTGGTGATGCGCGGCGAGCCGTACCAGTTCGCGCGTGGTCTCGCCGGCATCCTTGAGCCGCAGCACGGCGCGGCCGCCGATGGCGCGGCCATAGGCTTCGATGTGGCGGCCGGACAGCGTCGTCAGCATCAGCGCAAAAGCCTCGCCGCGGCCGCGCAGCGCTTCGACCGCGTGCTCCATCTCGGTCGCCTTGGCGGCATCGAGCCAACTGCCGAACGCCAGCACGCGGTGCGGCTCGCGGACGCCCAAAATGTCGGGGTCGCCTTCGATGCCGGGATTTTCCGACGCCGCCGGCCAATCGACGATGACCTGGCGTTCGGACAAAAGCAGCACCTGCGCGCGGTCGAGCCGGTCGCGCAATCCGGCGATCTCGTCGCGCGTGACGGATTCCAGGCGCGCCGCGCGGCGCCGCGCGCGCACCAGCAGAACGGCTGTCACCGCGGCGAACGCGACGAGGCCGAGCATCGGAATGAGGATCGCCAGCTCATGGCTGCCGAAGCCCCGATAGGCATCGAGCGCGAGCGCGTGCAGATCGACGACCGCCTGCGCCTCGGCATGCGCCGGCGCAAGCCAGCCGGCCAGCAGCGCCATCGCGCCGACGCCGGCGGCAACAACGCCAGCCGCGCGGAATCCGCGTTGCCGCGGACGAGCACAGCCCCCGCCGTTCCGGATCGTGTCCGGCATGCCCCTTTGCCTCTGCCGGCCCACCGCCGCCGGCGAATCATTCGACTTTACTCTCAACGGGAATCGCGCCGAAAGAGTCCAGACCGTGAACGTGGAGCGCGGCACGATCCTCCCGTTCGTCATTCCGGATCGCCGCGAAGCGGCGAGTCCGGAATCCATAACCCCTGCGCTGTGGTTATGGATTCCGGGCTCCTCGCAGAGCTTGTCATCGGGCCGGCCACTTCGGGCCGGACCCGTTGGCTCGGCCCCGGAATGACGAATAGGAAACCGGCGTCACATGCCCGTCGAGCCGATGCCGCCGGCGGCGCGCTCGGTCGCATCCAAATTGTCGACCTCGATGAGCGCCGCATGTTGCACCCGCGCGATCACGAGCTGGGCGATGCGCATGCCGCGCTCGACGGTGAACGGCGCGGCGCCATGATTGATCAGGATGACCTGCAGCTCGCCGCGATAATCGGCATCGACGGTGCCGGGCGCATTGAGCACGGTGACGCCGTGGCGCGCCGCGAGGCCCGAGCGCGGCCGGATCTGGCCCTCGCTGCCCGGCGGCAGCGCGATCGCGATGCCGGTCGGGATCATGGCGCGGCCGGCCGGTGCGATCGGAACCGGCGCCTGCGCCGGCACCGCGGCCAACAGATCGAGGCCGGCGGCAAGCGCGCTTTGATAGGCCGGCAGCGGCAAGCCGACGCCATGCGGCAGGCGCAGGACGCGGACTTCGACGGTTTCTTCGCTCACCGTTTTTCGCCCCGCAGCGCCGCGGCAACGCGTTCGATCAACTGCCGCGCAACGTCATCTTTGGATTGCCGCGGCCAAGACTCCACTGACGTCGCGGTGATCAGATGAATGGTGTTGCTGTCGCCGCCCATGACGCCGGTCTCGGGCGACACGTCGTTGGCCAAAATCCAGTCGCAGCCCTTATTGGCGAGCTTGGCTTTGGCGTTGGCGACGACGTCATCGGTTTCCGCCGCGAAGCCGATGACGAGACGCGGCCGGTGGTTTTTCAGATGCGCGATGGTGGCGAGGATGTCGGGATTTTCGACGAGCGCGAGCGCGCGCGGCCCGCGCTGTTGTTTTTTGATCTTGCCGCGGCTTGCCCGTTCGACCCGCCAATCGGCGACGGCCGCGGCGAACACCGCGACGTCGGCCGGCAACGCCTTTTCGGCAGCCGCCAGCATCTCGTTCGCCGTCTCGACTTTGACGACGGCAATGCCGGGCGGCTCCGGCAGGTCGACGGGGCCGGACACCAGCACCACGTCGGCGCCGGCAGCGGCCGCCGCGGCGGCGATGGCGTGGCCCTGCTTGCCCGAGGAGCGATTGGCGATGAAGCGCACCGGATCGATCGGCTCGTGGGTCGGTCCGGACGTGACCAGCACGCGGGTGCCGGAGAGCGGGCCGGCGACACGCAGCATCGCCGCGGCGGCGGCGGCGATTTCGCGCGGCTCGGCCATGCGGCCAAGCCCGGCTTCGCCGCGCTCCGCCATCTCGCCGCTGTTCGGTCCGACCACGCGCACGCCGTCGGCCACGAGCTGCGCCAAGTTGCGCTGCGTCGCTTTCGCCGCCCACATGCGCGGGTTCATCGCCGGCGCCAGCAGGATCGGCTTATCGGTCGCCAGCAGCACGGCGCCGGCCAGATCGTCGGCATGGCCGCCCGCCATCTTGGCCAACAGATCGGCGGTGGCCGGCGCGACGACGACCAGATCGGTGTCGCGGGCCAAGCGGATATGACCGACGTCGAACTCGCTCCGGGCGTCGAACAGGTCGGTGAAGGCGCGCTCGCCGGCGAGCGCCCCGGCGGCAAGCGGGGTGACGAAGCGCTGGGCGGCCGCCGTAAGAATGCAACGCACCCGCGCGCCGCTGTCCTGCAGGCGGCGGATCAGGTCGAGCGACTTATAGGCGGCGATGCCGCCGCCGATGATGAGCAGAATCCGCCGCGCATCCGCCGCGATCGGCGCCGCCCACCGCCGGACCGCCATCGCCGGCGGCTCGAACTTTTCCGGCGCTTCGCGGCCGGCGGCTTCGGCCGCCGCCTTGAGGATGACGCGGACCTCGTCCTCCATCGACCGGCCGTGCCCTGCCGCGCGCAGCCGCAGCAGCGCTTTCAGCTTGTCGTCGAGCTGGCGGACGGTAAGGCTCGCCATCGGTATTTCCCTGAACGCTTGCGGCAGTTTAGCAGGAAAATGATTGCACTGCAATCAATGCAATCACCGGGTCAGCACGAGCACCAGCAGCAAGATCGCGATCAGGTACAGCGCGCCGATGATCCAGGCGTCGCGGCGGGCCTCGTCCTTGTCGAGCTTGGTAATGGTGTGTTCGGCCAACACCAGGCCGTCGCGGGTCATATCGTCGAGCTGGTCGAGCAGGCGGGCGCCTCGGGTCAACAGGCCGGGCAGGCGGCCGGCGAAACGGCCGAGTTCGAGCGCGCCGTCGGCGGCGTTCTCCAGCTTGCCGGCCGGCCCGAGATGCCGCGCGATCCACTCGCCGACTACCGGCTCGGCGGTGCTCCACATGTCGAGCTTGGGATCCATCGAGCGCGCCACGCCCTCGACCACCACCATGGTCTTCTGCAGCAGCAGCAGTTCCGGCCGCGTGCGCATGTCGAAAATGCCGGTGACTTCGAACAACAGCGTCAGCAGCCGCGCCATGGAGATTTCCTCGGCGGTGCGGCTGTGGATCGGCTCGCCGATGGCGCGGATCGCCTGGGCGAAATCTTCCACCGAGTGATGGCGCGGCACATAGCCGGCTTCGAAATGCACCTCGGCGACGCGGTGATAATCGCGGGTGATGAAGCCGTGCAGGATTTCGGCGAGGAACAGCCGCTCCTTGGCGCCGAGCCGGCCCATGATGCCGAAATCGACCGCAACCAGCCGGCCGTCGTGGTCGACGAACAGATTGCCGGGGTGCATGTCGGCGTGGAAGAAACCATCGCGCAGCGCCTGGCGCAGAAACGTTTGAATGAGCGCGCGGGCGAGCTGGCGCAGATCAAAGCCTTTGGCCAGCAGCGTGGCGCGATCGGACAGCGGCGTGCCGTCGATCCATTGCAGCGTCAGCACTTCCTTGCTGATGCGGTCCCAATCGACGGCCGGCACGCGAAAATCCGGATCGTCCTTGGTGTTCTCGGCCATCTCGGAGAGCGCCGCCGCTTCGAGCCGAAAATCCATCTCGATCAGCACCGAGCGCCGCAACGTATCGACGACTTCGACGAGGCGCAGCCGGCGCGCTTCGGCGGAGTACGCCTCGGCGTGGCGCGCCGCGAAGGTGAAGGCGCGCAGGTCGGCGTGAAAGCGCTGCTCGATATGGGGCCGCAGCACCTTGACGGCGACCGAGCGGCGGCCGGTCGCGGTCGCGACCTCGGCGCGGTGCACCTGCGCGATCGAGGCCGCGGCGACCGGCGGCCCGAAGCTCGCAAATACCGTGCCGATCGGCCGGTCGAGCGAGGCGGCGACCGCGGCTTCGGCCTCGGCTTGCGGGAACGGCGGCATCTGATCCTGCAGCCGTTCGAGATCGCGGGCGAGCGCGACGCCGACCACGTCCGGCCGGGTCGCCAAGAACTGGCCGAGCTTGACGTAGCTCGGCCCGAGCCGCGTCAGCGCCGTCGACAGCCGCGCCTGCGCGCTGCCGCGGCTCGGCCGCTCCAACAGGCGCGCGATGCGCAGGCCGAAGCGCGCCGGCCCCGGTACGAGCGCGGGGTCGATCAGGCCGAAAACGCCCTCGCGGGCCAGCACGAAGCCGGCGCGGGTCAGCCGCACCAGATGCGCAGGGCCGCTGATCATATGGTATCCGGTCGATGGATTCCGCTCATTCCCGCGACCCGCCTACGCTCGCGGGGCGAGCTACGGCGGGTTTGCAGTCCGCCGAAGCGCATCGCGCGAAGGCGGAAAGCGCGAATCCAGAGTTCGAAAGAACTGGGTCCCCGCTTTCGCGGGGACGAGCGGAAGGAGAACCGATCATCCAAATTGCTGATCACAAGCGCCAGCCGGAATGCAGCGCCACGATGCCGCCGCTCATGGTCTTATGCGTCACCCGCGCAAAGCCGGCCGCGCGCAGCATGGCCGCGAACGCCGGCGGATTGGGGAAGCGGCGGATCGATTCGACGAGATACCGGTACGACTCGGCATCGCCGGCGACGACGCGGCCCAGCGCCGGGATGACGTTGAACGAATAGAGGTCGTACAGGCGGTCGAGGCCCGGCACATCGACGGCGGAAAATTCGAGGCAGACAAATTTGCCGCCGATCTTGAGCACGCGGAACGCTTCGGCCAGCGCCGCATCGATGCGCGTCACGTTGCGGATGCCGAAGGCGATGCTGGCGGCAGCGAAGCTGCGGTCGCCAAACGGCAGCGCCTCGGCATTGGCCTCGATGAAGGTGATCGCGTCGCCGAGCCCTTTGGCGGCAGCGCGCCGGCGGCCGACCGCCAGCATGTCGGGATTGATGTCGCAGACGGTGACGTGCGTCTGGTCGCCGCCGGCCGCGAGCACGCGTAAGGCCACGTCGCCGGTGCCGCCGGCGATATCGAGATGCGCGGACGGCCGCTGCCGGGGCGGATCGACCGCGGTGACCAGCGCGTCCTTCCAGGCCCGGTGCAGCCCGAACGACATCAGATCGTTCATCAGGTCGTAGCGCAGCGCCACGCTGCGAAACACGTCGTCGACCAGCGCCTGCTTGTCGCCAAGCGGCACCTGCCGGGCGCCGAAATGAGCGGTGTCTGCCATGGTTGCCTTCCGCTCATAAAGATAGCGCGGCGGCGCTGACGACGCTATGTGTCGCCGGGTTAACCATGTTTGCGTTGCCGCCGCCGCCGGATTCGTTGCGATGCCCGAACTGCCCGAAGTGGAAACCGTGCGCCGCGGCTTGCAGCCGGCGATGGAAGGCGCGCGTTTTGCCAAAGTCGACGTGCACCGTGGCGACCTGCGCTGGCCGTTGCCTGCGGATTTCGTCAAGCGCCTGGAAGGCCGCACAGTCGCCGGGCTCGGTCGCCGCGCCAAATATCTGTTGGCCGACTTGTCGTCGGGCGACGTGCTGATCATGCATCTCGGCATGTCCGGCTCGTTTCATGTGTTTCGCCCAAAACAAAAACAACAAAAAACAGGCGGCGCGGCGGCGCTCGGCCGCTATTATCACGAGCGCGCGCAGCACGCGACCCACGATCACGTGGTGTTTCACATGAGCTCGGGCGCGATCGTGACCTTCAACGACCCGCGCCGCTTCGGCTCGATGAAGATCGTGCCGCGCCGAGACCTCGACGCCGAGCCGCTGTTGCGCGGCCTCGGCCCCGAACCGCTCGGCAACGCATTCGACGCCGCCATGCTGGCGCGCGCCTGCCGGGGCAAGAAGACGAGCCTGAAGGCGGCGCTGCTCGACCAGCGCGTCGTCGCCGGGCTCGGCAACATTTATGTCTGCGAGGCGCTGCACCGCGCGCTGCTGTCGCCCAAGCGGCTCGCCGCGACCATCGCCACGCGAAGCGGCGCGCCCAACGAACGCGCCGAGCACTTGGTCGAAGCGATCAAGCACGTGTTGGCCGACGCCATCAAGGACGGCGGCTCCTCGCTGCGCGACCACAAACTGACCGACGGCGGGCTCGGCATGTTCCAGCATCGTTTCCGCGTCTACGACCGCGACGGCCAGCCGTGCCGCACGGCGGGCTGCAGCGGCATTGTCAAGCGCATCGTGCAGAACGGCCGCTCGACGTTTTATTGTCCGGCGTGCCAGAAATGACGAGCATCAATCAGCAGCAGGCAAGCTGCGGAGACGCACCATGAGCACCGAACACATCATCGTCGAGCGGCGCGGCCGCGTCGGCCTGATCCGGCTCAACCGGCCGGCGGCGCTCAATGCGCTCAACAGCGCGCTGATGCGTGAGCTGGCGGCGGCGGTTGACGGCTTCGAGGCCGACGATGCGATCGGCTGCATGGTCATCACCGGCTCCGACAAGGCGTTCGCGGCCGGCGCCGACATCAAGGAGATGGCCGACAAGACGTTCACCGCAGTGTTCTTCGCCGATTTCACCGCGGCGTGGCACCGCGTCGCCGCGGCACGCAAGCCGGTGATCGCCGCGGTTGCCGGCTTTGCGCTCGGCGGCGGCTGCGAGCTGGCGCAGCAATGCGACATCGTCATCGCCGCCGACAACGCCAAATTCGGCCAGCCGGAAATCAAGCTCGGCATCATCCCGGGCATCGGCGGCACGCAGCGGCTCACCCACGCGGTCGGCAAGGCCAAGGCGATGGACCTCATCCTGACCGGCCGCATGATGGACGCCGCCGAAGCCGAGCGCTGCGGTCTCGTCGCCCGCGTCGTGCCGCTTTCGAGCCTGCTCGACGAGGCGCTCAAGATCGCCGAAACCATCGCCGCCATGTCGCTGCCGTCGGTACTGGCCGCCAAGGAGGCGGTCAACCGCGCCTTCGAAACCTCGCTCGCCGAAGGCATCCGCTTCGAGCGCCGGGTCTTTCATGCGCTGTTCGCGACCCACGACCAGAAAGAGGGCATGACCGCATTCGTCGAGAAGCGCGCGGCGAAGTTCGAGAACAAATAGCGCGTAACCGCTAAAAAAGTTCGTTTCCCGGATGCGGTGTAGCGCGAAGCGGTGCATCGCTGATGCCGGACGCGGTCGATCCGGCGACGACCTGTGATTTCAGTTCAACGACGCGCAATTTGGCAACGACTGCGTAACGGGCTGCCGCTTGACGGGCTCGCCCATCGGGCGTTCGCTGGCGCCCACAAGGTGCGCCATGCTCAGCGCCGAAGAACTTGAACGCTATGCGCGGCACATCGTGCTGCACGAGGTCGGCGGGCCCGGACAGGCCGCGCTCAACCGCGCGCGCGTCCTGGTGATCGGGGCCGGCGGCCTCGGCGCGCCGGTGCTGCTTTATCTGGCCGCCGCCGGCGTCGGCACGCTCGGCGTGATCGACGACGACGTGGTCACGCTGTCGAATTTGCAGCGGCAAGTGATCCACGAGACGCCCGACCTCGGCATGCCGAAGGTCGAGAGTGCCGCGGCGACCATTCGCCGGCTCAACCCACACGTCGCCGTCGAACCGCACGGCCTGCGGCTTAACGCCGGCAACGCGCTCGACCTGATCGGCCGCTACGACATTGTCGCCGACGGCTCCGATAATTTCGCCACGCGCTATCTCGTCTCCGACGCCTGCTATTTCGCCAAGAAGCCGCTGGTGACCGCGGCGCTCGGCACCTTCGACGCCACGCTGACCACGATCCTCGCCCACGAGCGCGGCGCCGACGGCAAGCCCAATCCGACCTATCGCTGCCTGTTTCCCGAACCGCCGCCGCCGGGCAGCGTGCCGGCCTGCGCCGAGGCCGGCGTGTTGGGCGCGCTCGCCGGCGTGGTTGGCTCGATGATGGCGCTGGAAATTATTCGCGAGATCGTCGGCTTTGGCGAAGGCTTGGTCGGACGCCTGCTGATGATCGATGCCCGTTCGATGCGCTTCGAGACGCTCGCCTATCAGTGGGATCCGACCAATCCGCTCTCGGGCGTCAAGCCGACGATCCGCGATTTGTCGGGGCATCTCTAGCGCGCCAGGCTGCGTGCATCAGCGTGGCGCGGTGGGCGGTCATTGTCGCCGACAAGCGCGCACGCTTGAGTGCTCCGCCGCTCGCCATGTTGGAAGGTTCGGCTTCTCCGCGGCCGAGCAACGCCGTTGCCACCGATTGGAGGAACAATCACCCGCCGCGAAAGGTTGGGCCGCAGCACATATTTGTGACATAATTGCTACAGCCAAATGTCAGTTTGGCGACGCGCGGAGTGCGGCCCATGAGTCTGGAATGGCAGGCCCGGCCCGGATCGCTGGCCTGGTCGAATCCCCTGGCCCGGTGGTGGGGCCTGTTGACCCTCGTCAGCGGCGCAAACATTGCAGTTTGGTTCTTGCTGTACCACCAGCTCCAGCAATGGCCGGCGGCCCGCCTCGACAGCACGTCCGGCGTCGAGCTCATGCTGTTTCTTTGCGCGGCCTATGTTTTCGGCTGCGCCTTCAGGTCGCTCCTGCCGCGCGCGGATGTTCAGCGAATCTGCTTGTTCGACACCTGGCTGTCGAGCGTTGCCGTCGGACGCTCGGTGGCGACCGTGGCCGAGATCTGCTTCGCGGTGCAGTGGGCCATTGTCTTGTATCAGCTGGGTACGCTGACGGGGGCGGACACCACGCGCAACATCGCGTGGGCGGTGACGCCGCTCATTCTGATCGCGGAATGTTTCTCATGGTATGCGGTGCTGACCACCAACTATTTGGGCAACGCCATCGAGAATTCGATATGGGCGGTTGCTTTCTTCGCAATCGGAATCGGCCTCTGCCGGTTGTTGCCGGATTTCGACGGTCC
>JASHPU010000305.1 GCA_030037885.1 Xanthobacteraceae bacterium
TTTCGCGACACGACCGCCAGTTCGGCTCCCGTCGGTCTGTTCTACTATGGCACCTATCACACGCTGATCCTGGCGCCGGCAACGTCCAATACCGTCGCCAAATGCGTATTCGGGATTTCCGATACGCTTGTTACCAATGTTTTCGCGCAGGCAGGAAAGTGCCGGGTGCCGACCATCGTGTTTGCTTGCGATACCGCGCCTGAGCTCGAGACCGAAGCCCCTAAAGGCATGGTCAAAGTCTATCCGCGCGCCATTGATCTGAAAAACACCGAACGGCTGAAATTGTTCGAGGACACTATTGTCGTCGAGACGCTCGAGGAACTTGAGAAGGTCCTGACGCAGCGCAAGCGCGAACTGCATGTCTGATCGCACGCTCTTTCTTACCGGACACCTGGCGCGTGGGCGGCTGGAGAAGGTTCTCCGCGATGCCGAGCTGAGTTTTGCGTGGTCGGTGTTCGATGTCGGCGTCAAGGTCGCGGCGCTGATGACCGAAGCGATCATCAGGCGCCGGCTGCCGTGCCCGATCGACGCCGCCACGATCATGTTGCCCGGCCGCTGCCGTGCCGATCTTGACCGTCTCAGCGCGCAATTCGGCGTCCCGTTCGTGCGCGGACCCGACGAATTGAAGGATTTGCCGGCCTATTTCGGCAAGCGGGGCCGCGGCCACGATCTGTCGCGGCACGACATGCGAATTTTCGCGGAAATCGTCGACGCCTCGGCGCTGAGCCTCGATGCGATCGTGGCGCGCGCGGCAGCGATGCGAGCA
Organism: Xanthobacteraceae bacterium; assembly: GCA_030037885.1. GTDB lineage: Bacteria > Pseudomonadota > Alphaproteobacteria > Rhizobiales > Xanthobacteraceae > BOG-931. Next base: position 767 of record JASHPU010000305.1, read on the forward strand.
GCCGGTGCCGACGTGATCGATCTCGGCTGTCTGCCGGACACGCCGTTTCCGCACCTGCAGGAGGCCGTGCGGGCGTTACGGTCGGACGGCCACGCGGTCAGCGTCGATTCGGCCGATACCGACGAACTGCGCCGCGGCGCGGCGGCGGGCGCCCAATACCTGCTCAGCCTGACGCAGACCACGCTCGCCTTGGCGGGCGAAACCGGAGCGACGCCGATCCTCATTCCCGCCCCGCACGGCGATCTGTCCTCGTTATTGCGGGCAGCGGAGGCCGCCGACCGGCAGGGTATTGCCGCGATACTTGATCCGATACTCGATCCCATCCATTTCGGATTTATGGAATCGCTCGGCCGTTATGCCGAGCTGCGCCGGCTTCTGCCTGCCGCCGAAATCCTGATGGGCACCGGAAATCTCACGGAATTGACCGATGCGGATTCCGGCGGCGTGACGGCGCCGCTGCTCGGCATATGTTCCGAACTCGTCATCCGCAACCTGCTTGTCGTCCAAGTGAGCCCGCATACGCGGCGCACGATCCAGGAACATGACGCGACGCGGCGGATGATGTTCGCAGCCCGCCAGGATGAAAGCCTGCCCAAGGATTACAGCAGCGCGCTGCTTTCGTTGCACGATCGCAAGCCGTTTCCCAACACGCCGGGAGAGATCGCCGAACTCGCTGCCGAAGTGAAGGATTCCAACTTTCGCATCGAAACCGCCGAGGATGGCATCCACGTCTACAATCGTGACGGCCATCACGTCGCGCATGATGCCATGTCATTATTTGCCAGGCTCGGCGTTGAAAAGGACGGCGCGCACGCCTTTTACCTTGGCAGCGAATTGATGAAGGCGGAGATCGCGTGGCGGCTCGGCAAGCGCTACGCCCAGGATTCTCCGCTCGATTGGGGATGTGCTGCCGACCGTTCTATGGACGATCTGACGCGCTTAACGGCGGCCGGCCACACATTGCGCGCGGCAAAGAGATGATTTCATGCCGATGATCCGCGAAACGATCGTTTCCACGATGGACGGCGCGGGCCGCGTTCACCTAGCGCCGATAGGCATCATCGCCGATGACGACGGCTGGATCATTGCGCCGTTTCATCCCTCGACTACGCTCAACAATCTGCGAGCCGTGCCGTTCGCAGCCGCCAATTTTACCGATGACGTTCGCATCTTTGCGGGTTGCCTGACGGGGCGCAGCCAATGGCCGACTGCGCCGTGCACGGAAATTCTCGTTCCGCGTCTTGCAGATGCGCTCACGCATGTGGAACTTGCCGTCACCCGGATTACCGAGGACGAATTGAGGCCACACTTTCACTGCCGCGCGCTGCGCAACGTTGCACACGCACCGTTCAAGGGCTTCAACCGCGCCCAAGCGGCCGTCATCGAAGCGGCAATCCTGGTCAGTCGGCTCGGAATGCTGCCGCGCGATCAGGTCGAGGGTGAGATGGCCTGTCTGCAGATCTCGGTCACGAAAACCGCCTCAGCAGCCGAGCAACAGGCATGGAGCTGGCTGAGACAGGCCGTCGCAGCTTTCTACGAAAAGTCTTCGCCGGAATCGTCGGGCGGCAGATAGCCGTTGATCTCGAGCCCGATGCACATTTCAACCAGCACAGGCGTCGTCCAAGCCATGGGAGTCCTCCATCTTTGCAATGCCCCCGGGAAGGAGCCATGCGAGCCCTAAGATATGCCCGAAGGCTAGCTGTCCGCAAGCCTTAGTTCTTGTGATTTTTGCATGAAAGATTCCGTTTCAAGGCAGGGCCGCCCACTCGATAGGCGAGCTGAAAGTTGGGCAGCTTCGATCCTACAGAAGTTTGGGATCGCTGACAAAGAAAGAGTGGCGACAAGGTACGGCAACCACGGTTACGATAGCCTTTGAGGCTAATTTGCTGCGCCAGGGTGGGAGGCTTTGGGGCCGAACTCGCCGCCCGCAGGAGAAGGAATGATCATGAGCGCCCAATCCGCGTCCGCGGTTGCGCCGGTACTGGGGGTGGTCCTGCGGCCGATTCGGAGTGCGCTTTGGCATAACCGTTCGCTCCGCGTCCAGCTCTTGCTGGCCTTCACATTGATCGACCTTATGACGGCGGCCCTCGCGAGCAGCCTGGCGATCTTGCGGGCGCGCACGCAGATCCGTATCGAGATCGCGGCATCGATGCGGCTTGCCGAGCTTCTCGTCGGCGACGCCGCCAATTTTATCCACCAGGAAGTCCGCGCCGAGCAATTCCTGGCCGTCCTGCCGGAGCAATTGCGGTCGCTGCGGCACGTCCGGATCGAGGTGAAAAACGACGCCGGCGTGACGGTCGCGCCGCCGCCCAACCTGGGCGCAGGGGACCGACCCCCCGCTCCGGCCTGGTTTACAAAGCTGGTCGCGCCGCCCCTTCAATCATACGTGGTGCCGGTGATCGCCGCCGGTCGAAACGTCGGACAAGTCAGGATCATCGGCGAACCGGCCGACGAAATCGCCGAGATTTGGCAGAACTTGCTGGCAACGACTGGCGTCGCCGTGATGCTGAACGCCGGCATGATCGGCGTTCTTTACGTGCTGTTCGGCCGGGTCCTCGGTCCGCTGACGGCGCTGGCGGCCGGCCTGTCCGATCTGGAGCGGCAGAGTTACGGTGCCCGGCTACCGCGTCCCCAGGCGCGGGAACTCGCCGGCATCGCCGATCAATTCAACGCACTGGCGTGCGCGCTCGAGACCGCGCACATCGAGAATCGGCATCTCAACCAGCGCTTGATCACCGCGCAGGACGATGAGCGGCGCCGCACGGCGCTCGATCTGCACGATGAGGTCGGGCCGTGCCTGTTCGGGCTCAAAGCTTACGCGTCCTCGATTGCCACCGCGGCAGGCGAACTGCCGGATCAGGCACGGCGGACCCTGCTGCAAAGCTCGCGTGAAATTCTGGCGATAATCGAGCACCTCCAAGCCATCAACCGAAGCATGCTCGAGCGGCTGCGGCCGATGGCCTTGAGCCACGTGCCGCTGAAAGACATTCTCGCACGGCTCGTGCACGAACGCGCTCACCAGCACCCGCAGATTGCGTTCGATTTCAAGGCCGGGCCGCTTGCGCGCAGCTACGGCGACTCAATCGACCTCACGATCTATCGCTGCGTTCAGGAAAGCCTGACCAATGCCGCGCGTCACGCGCAGGCGCGGCACGTGACCGTTGAGCTTTGCCACGATGCCGGCGCGGCGTTGCTCACGGTCCGCGATGACGGGCGCGGTATCGCCACCGGCACACCACCGGGATTCGGTATCCGCGGCATGCGCGAGCGGGTCGAAGGTTTGGGCGGCCGTTACCGCATCGCGGGCGACGGCGGCCGCGGCACCTGCGTGCACATCAGCATTCCGACCGGCCAGCCGCAACACGGCGAAGCGGACGCTGCCTGGGCGGACGAGGCGCTGGCATGACCCGTGTCCTGATCGTGGACGATCATCCGATTGTGCTGCAGGGCTGCCGCCGCATGCTGCAGGATGCCGGGGTCGCCGAAGTGCTCGAGGCACGCGATGTGGTTTCCGGCTATCGGCTCTACCGCCGCAATCGGCCCGACGTGATGATCGTCGACCTTGGCATGCAAAATAGGGGACTTGACGGCCTGGCCCTTATCCGCCGCATCAGAGCGCACAATCCGCGCGCCCGTATCCTCGTGTTCAGCATGCACAGCGATCCGGTCATCGTGGCCCGCGCGTTGCAAGCGGGCGCGATCGGTTACGTCGTCAAGGACACCTCGGCGGAGAATTTCATGGCGGCATTCGAAAACGTCAGAGTTGGCTCGCCTTATCTCAGCAATGACCTTGCCGTACAGGTCGCGCTGACCAATGCGCCCGCACGGCAGAATCCGCTGGCCGACTTGACGCCGCGCGAGTTGCAGGCCTTGTCGCTCTTGGCCGAAGGCAAGCCCTACAGCCGCATCGCCGAGGAGCTTAACGTCAGCTACAAGACCGTCGCCAACTTGAGCGCCCAGCTCAAGCAGAAGCTCGATGCCCGTAATCTGCCCGAGCTCATTCGCGCTGCGGTGCGGCTGGTGTCGGTTGCCACCTGACCGTCGCTGGAGCGCTGGCGTTACAGCATGGTGAAGTTAAGTTGATTCAGTCCATCGTCATTGCGAGGAGGGAAGCGGATCGACCGAAAATCATCATGCGCTAGTCTTACTGCGTCAGAAAGCGCAGCGCGCGTTATAGCGCCCTCTCCCCTTGCGGGTGACGCAGTAAGACTAGCGTCCAGGAATTGGCCGATTGCCGAAGTGCCGGGTTGATTTGCCAAGATTTTCCGTGATCAGCCGGTTCGTCGGGGTTATTGCGGTCCGGTCATCGCCAAGAACGCCTCTTCGATGGTGTGCGCGCCAGCATCGGCGACAAGCTTGGCCGGCGTCGTGTCGGCGAGCACTTTGCCGTGATGCAGCACGATCACGCGGTCGGCGCCGGATACTTCATTGCACAGATGCGTCGCCCACAGCACCGCCACCGAGCGTTCCGTGCGCATGCTCAAGATCAGCTTGAGCAGGTCGCTGCGGCTCGCGGGGTCTAGGCCCACGGTGGGCTCGTCCATGAGCAGCACCCGCGGCTCGTGCAGCAGCGCGCGGGCGAGTTCGACGCGCCGCCGGTTGCCGCCGCTCAGTTGCGCCGTCCTGTCATGGGCCCGTTTGGCAAGTCCGAGCCGCGCCAGATCGGCCTCGATGCGGCGCATTGCGACCGACCGCGGCATCCCGTGCAAGCCGGCGTGAAACAGAAGGTTGCCGGTCACCGTGAGCTCGAGATCGAGCGTCGGCTGCTGAAAGACGATGCCGAGCTTGGCCAGCGCCGGCACCGGATTGCGCCGCATGTCCTGGCCCATGATCTCGATGCGGCCGGAGTCCGGCACGAACAATCCGGCCAACAGCTGGAACAACGTCGTCTTGCCGGCCCCGTTCGGGCCAAGCAGCGCGACGAACGCGCCGGGCGCCGCGCTGAAGCTGACCCCGTCGACCGCCCGGATCGAGCCATAGGTCTTGACGACGTTGTCAAGGAGCAGCGCCGGCGCATCGCGTTCGGATGTCATTTGACTTTAGCTCTCACCCATGGGCTTGCCCGCCTGGCTCGTTAATATGTAGGCTGACGCCCGCGTCAATGCGCAACCAATGCCGCAAAATTCGAAGAGCGTCCATGCCGCTGATCCATGTCCTTCGTGCTCTGCGCGCCGTCACCACGCGCGAGGTGCTGAAATTCGTCCAGCAGCGCGGCCGGCTGCTGTCCGCCCTGGTGCGCCCGCTGATGTGGCTCGCGGTGTTCGCCGCCGGCTTCTACAACGTGTTCGGCGTATCGATCATCCCGCCGTACAAGGTGTACATCACCTATCAGGAGTACATCGTACCCGGCCTGTTGGGCATCATCCTGCTGTTCCATGGCATGCAATCCTCGCTGTCGATGGTTTATGACCGCGAAATGGGAGTGATGCGGCTTTTGCTGACGGCGCCGCTGCCGCGCTGGGTGTTGCTGGCCTGCAAGCTCGCCGCCGGCACCGCGCTGTCGGTCATCACCTGTTATGTGTTTCTCGCCGTCTGCATTCCATTCGGCGTGACGTTCGATGCGATAGCCTGGCTCGAAGTACTGCCGGCGTTGATCGTTTCCGGCTTGATGCTGGGCGCCCTGTGGCTGTTTATCTCGGTGTACATCCGGCAAGTCGAGAATTTCGCAGGGGCGATGAATTTCGTGATGTTCCCGATGTTCTTTTTCTCGTCGGCGCTCTATCCGCTGTGGAAATTGCAGCAGAGCGGTTCGGAGTGGGTGTACTATGTGGCGCTTGTCAATCCGTTCACCTACGCGGTGGAACTGATCCGGTTTGCACTCTACAGCCAGTTCGAACCAATTTCGGCTGCGGTCGTGGCCGGCTCGACCGCATTGTTTTTCCTGCTTGCCGTTATCGGCTACAACCCGCAGCGCGGCATGATCCGCCGGACCCCGCAAGCACAGCCCGCGTAGGACAAAAAGACGCGGCCTAGCCATTCGCCGCAGCGGCTCGCAGCTTTTCGCGAATGACGGCAAGTTCCACGGCGGACCTCGGGCTGCGCGGGCGCTCGATAGGGATTTCTGCGATGACGCGCGCAGGCGACGGCGAGAGCAGAAATATCCGGTCGGCGAGGCCAATCGCCTCCTCGATGCTGTGTGTGACCAAGAGCGTGGTGGTCGGCCGGTGCGTTACCAGCTCGATGAGTTCCGCGCGCAGTCTTTCGACCAGCGCAGCATCGAGCGAGACAAACGGTTCGTCGAGCGCCAGCAGCTCGGGTTCGAACGCAAACGCGCGCGCCAAGGAGACGCGGCGGGCGAGGCCGAGCGACAATTCGCCGGGATAATGACGCCGGTGAGCGCTGAGGCCGAGCGTGGCGAACAGCGCAGACAACATCGCCTCGCCCGCTTGCGGCGCGGCCAAGCGGACGTTTTCTTCGACGGTACGCCAGGGGAGAAGCCGCGGCTCCTGGAAGACGATGCCGAGCCGCCCGTGCGTCGGCAGAACGACACTGCCGTCGAAGTCCTGATCGAGGCCGACAATGATCCGCAGCAATGTCGTCTTGCCGCACCCCGATGGCCCGACGACGGCGGCGACCTCGCCATTGCCCAGCGAGAACGATATCTCGCCAAGGACGTGCAGGCGTGCGCCGGAGGCGACACGATACGACTTGTGCTTGATATGAAGGTCAAGCCGGCTTGATCCGCCAGCGGGAGACATGTCGTTCAAACGGCTGCACCAGGAATGTTTCAATCGCGAGCATGACGATGACGAAGCTCAATGCATAGGCCAAGATACGAGTCACGTCGAATAATTGGAACGCCACTCCTATTTCGAAACCGACACCGTTGGGCCGACCGAGCAGCTCGACGATCAGCACGATCTTCCAAACCAGCGACAGGCCGGAGCGAATTGCCGCGGCCAGGTAGGGAGCGAGCTGCGGCATCGTCACGTGGCGCAGCCGCGTCCAGCCGCTCATGCGAAACACGCTCGCCATTTCGTCGAGCGAAGGATCGAGCGCGCGCGCACCCTCCCGGACCGTGACGATGGTGATCGGCAGTTTGTTCAAGGCGACCGCAACAAGTGCAGCGGTTTCCGTCAATCCGGCCCAAACATAAGCGAGCACGATGATCACCAGTGCGGGCAGGTTGAGCAGAATGACGAGCCACGGGTCGGCCAGTCGATCGATCACCGCTATTCGCCCCATGGCGAGGCCGATGACGGTGCCGAATACCATGGCAATCGTGAACGCCGCCGCGACGCGCAGCAGCGTCACGCCGAGGTTGAACGCGAGTGCGCCGGAGCGCGCCTCATGAACGATGGCAAGGCCGACCGTCTGCGGGCTGGGCAGGAGCTGCGGACCGACCAGTTGGGAACCGGCCAGCCATACCGCGAGCAGAAACGCGACGGAGCCAAGTCGCAGCGCCAGATTCATTCGCTTGGGCCTGCGGCGTAAAACGTGCCGGGAGCGAGTTGTGCGGCCGGGCCCACGAGGTCGGGACCGCCGATGCGCGCCAGCACCTTGTAAAGCGCTTGCGCGTCGGCGATGTCGTCGGCAAGCGGCCGGCCGGGAATTCCTTCGGCATAGCGCCGGCGATAGACGTCGAGTTCGGCGGCGTCGCTGGCGCCGATGCGGGGACCGAGCCGCTGCCATTCGACGGGCGAACTGGCGAGGATTTTCTTTGCCTGTTGGGTCATCGAAAAGAAGCGGTCAAGCAGCGCGCGGTGACGTTCCGCCCAGCGGCCGTGAAACACATAGCCTACCATCGGTACCGGCCCGGCGGCGCCGAGCCGCTTCATGACCTCGGCCATGGTAATCGCGCGCCGCATGCCCTGGGCTTCGAGGCGCGCGCAAAAATTCCAGAACGTCAGCGTGGCGTCGGTTTTGCCTTCCAACAGCATCGCTGAGAGCAGAGGCGGCGCCGCATAGGAGATCGAGGCCTGCGTCTTAAGGTCGAGCCCCGAGCGCTGCGCCAGCGCTTGCAGCAATAGCCAGCTTTTGTCGAGCGGACCGCCGGCGACGCCGAGCCTTTTGCCTTTCAGGTCGCCGAGATCCTTGATCGCCGAGTGGTCGGGGACCATGATGGCGCCGAGCGTGCTCGAATAAGGATAGAACACCAGGTCATCGCCGAGGGCGCGCTCGCGCGCGACCCACAGCCAGTCCGACAAGATCAGATCGGCTGAGCCGCCTTTGAGCGCGATCTGCCCGGCCTCGGTGCTGGCAAGCTCGGTGGTTTCGAGATTCAAATCGGCTTGCCGGTCGAGGCCGTGACTTCGGATCACCTCGAGTTCCCACGCCAGCGTCCCGGTTTTCTGGGCGGCAATGCGAATGGCGTCGGCGGCATGCGCGATCGGTAATCCCGCCAGGCTTAAAATCGCGGCGAGCACGATGGGCATTGCCCGCACGCGTCCAAGCAAGCTCCCGCAAGCTCGCGCCGGCGCGCTCATTGCGTATGGCCGTCCGTCCCTCTCGCTGTCGATTTCGCATTGACCCGGTAGGAATACGGCACATCCTGTTGTCGGGTCCGAAGCGCAACGACTTCGTCGTGGTGGGGCGAGAGATGGCAGACCGGATCGGCCGCCCGCGCATCGCCGGTAATGGCGAAAGCCTGGCAGCGGCAGCCGCCGAAATCGATGTCGCGCCGCGCGCAGCTGCGGCACGGCTCCTTCATCCAGGCGGTGCCGCGGAACGCGTTGAACGCCGGCGAATTCGCCCAGATGTCGGCAAGCGAATGGTCCCGCACCGACCAGAACTCGAGGCCGGGTATGGATTCGGCGGCATGACACGGCAGCACCTTGCCGGCCGGCGTTACGTTCAGCGATCGCCTGCCCCAGCCGCCGACGCAGGGCTTCGGAAAGCGGGAATAATAATCGGGAGTGACCGCATCGATGACGATCGCCCCGTGATGTCGCGTTCGCAGCTCCTCGACGGCTTGGATGGCGCGCGCCCTCTGCTCGGCGGTCGGCAGCAGCGCTTCGCGGTTGCGCACCGCCCAGCCGTAATACTGCACGTGCGCGATCTCGACGCGGCTCGCGCCGTAGCGGATCGCCAGTTCGACCATGGCGGCGATGCGGTCGACATTGGCCCGGTGGACGACGACATTGACCGTCAATGGAATTTTCAGCCGCACGACTTCGGCGGCCAATTCCCGCTTGCGTGCGAATGCGCCTTGATAGCCGGCGATGTGGTCGGCCGAGGCCGGCTCGCTGTCCTGGATCGAAATCTGCACGTGATCCAAGCCGGCATCGGCGAGCCTGGCGAGCGTTGCCGGCGTAATGCCGACCGCCGAGGTGATCAGGTTGGTGTAGAGCCCGCAGGAATGCGCCGCTGCGGCGATTTCGACCAGGTCGCGCCGCGCTCCCGGTTCGCCGCCGGAGAGATGGACCTGCAGGACGTTGAGCGCCGCAGCCTCGCGAAATACGCGCGCCCACGTCTGCGTATCAAGCTCGCTCGCCCGCGGATCGAGCGCCAGCGGATTGGAGCAATAGGGGCAGCCGAGCGGACAGCGATGGGTCAGTTCGGCAAGCATGCCGACAGGTCCGTGCAACGAAGCCGCCTCTGCCCCGCGCGCCGGCTCGGGACTGGTTCCATTGGCGTTGGGCCGCAAATCGTCTGTCATCGGACTTCAGAGTTCCAGCAGCTTCTTTTCGGCAAGCCCTCGCAGCAGGCCGGACACGTCGGCAAGAATTCGTTCTCGCGGGGCGGCATAGCTCTTCGCCAGATCGTCGACGATTGAATCAAGCGTCGTTTCGCCGGTACAGCGTTTGAGGACCTCGGTGGCGGTTGGGTCGGCCTTGAAAATCCGCTCGGGCGCAAGCAGCACCCAGCCGCCGTGCGCCTCGTTATGCACCAGGCGCACGCCGCGCGGCAGCCGCGGCCGCGATTCAAGCGAGACGGCCGGCGTGCTCCCGCTCATTGCCGGTCTCCTTGCGGCG
>JASHPU010000037.1 GCA_030037885.1 Xanthobacteraceae bacterium
TGGCGGTCGAGACCACGCGGGCGCCTTTGGGCAGGGTGACGATGCCGGCCGAGACCACACCGGCCGGTCCGGCGCTTCTGCCGGCATGGAAAATGCGATAGCCGATGAGCCCCAGCACCGCGGCGATGGCCACGGCGGTCGTGAGCGCCGATATGACCATGAGCCAACGCACTCGGGCCACCATGGCGGAGGCAGCATCGGCGTCCTGCGACGCAGATGCCGGCGGAGCGGCGGAGGGATTGCCGGACCTATCGAGCATGCCGTCGAAAAGCCTCAGCCAAACAACACAAAAGTCGATTGCCGTCGCCGGCGACGAGACCAGCGCGCGGCTCGACCGTGTGCTTGCCGCGCATGTCGTGGAATTATCGCGCAGCCGCTTGAAGGCATTGATCGAGGCCGGCGCCGTCGCGGTCGACGGCCGCACGATCCGCGATCCGAGCCATCGGGTCAATGCGGGCGCCACCCTCGTGCTTGACGTGCCGCCAGCCGAGCCGGCCACGCCGCGGCCCGAGCCTATTCCGCTCAACGTCATCTACGAAGACGACGACATCATCGTGATCGACAAGCCCAAAAACCTCGTCGTCCATCCAGCGGCTGGACATTGGACCGGCACGCTGGTCAACGCGCTGATCGCCCATTGCGGCGCGAGCCTGTCCGGCATCGGCGGCGAACGGCGGCCCGGCATCGTGCATCGGCTCGACAAGGACACGACCGGGCTGATGGTCGTGGCCAAGAACGACCGCGCCCATCAGTCGCTGGCGGCGCAGTTCGCCAGCCATGGCCGCAGCGGCGAGCCGTTCGAGCGCGGCTACTTGGCTTTCGTGTGGGGGGCGCCAGACCGACCGCAGGGCACGATCGACCGGCCGATCGAGCGCAGCCCCCGGGCCCGCGACCAGATGGCCGTGCGTGAAGGCGGGCGGGAAGCCGTTACCCATTGGCGGGTGCTGGAGCGGTTTTATGCGGACCCCAGAACGTCCGGGCGGGGCGGCAAGGGGGAAAAAGTGGGGTTGGAGGCGGTCGCGAGCCTCTTGGCCTGCCGGCTCGAAACCGGCCGGACCCATCAGATTCGCGTCCATTTGGCCTTGATCGGCCATCCGGTCATGGGCGACCAAACCTATGGCTCGGGTTTTCGGACCAAAGCCGCGCTGCTCAGGCCCGGGGCGCAAGCCGCGCTGGCGGATCTTGGCAGGCAGGCCCTGCATGCCCATATACTGGCAGTCAAGCACCCATCGAGCGGCGAAATCGTCACGTTCCGGTCGGAACTGCCGCGCGATCTCGCCCGTTTACATAACGAATTGGTCCGCGGTCGGGCGGAAGCCAAGAAAGCGTCGCCGGATAGCAGTTGAAGACGATTGAGCTCGGCGCGCGTTCACCGTCCGTTAAGGAAAATCAAGGCGGCATCGCGCTGAAGTGATGCTATCTCCCTTCCGCTGACCCGATTCGACCGTGTATGTTGCGGGTGCGAACAAGGAGCGACGCCGTCGGCTCTAGGAGCGGCGGTGTCATTTGCCCGCCGCGCCGCGGGGGCACTCGAATGGAGGGCGCTGTCATGGCCCAAACTGCTGCACTGCCCGTATTGTCGGGCGAAACCGGTCTCACCCGATATTTGGAAGAGATCCGCCGGTTCCCGATGTTGGAACCGCAGCAAGAGTTCATGCTGGCCAAGCGCTGGCGCGAGCACGGCGATCGGGAGGCCGCCCATAAGCTCGTCACCAGCCATTTGCGGCTGGTCGCCAAGATTGCCATGGGCTATCGCGGCTACGGCCTGCCGATCTCCGAAGTTATCTCCGAAGGCAATGTCGGCCTGATGCAGGCGGTCAAGCGCTTCGAGCCCGACAAGGGCTTTCGGCTCGCAACCTATGCGATGTGGTGGATCAAGGCGGCGATCCAGGAATACATTTTGCGTTCCTGGTCGCTGGTGAAGATGGGCACCACGGCCAATCAGAAGAAACTGTTCTTCAACCTGCGCAAGGCCAAGAGCCGGATTTCCGCGCTCGACGAAGGCGACATGCGGCCGGACCAGGTCAAGCTCATCGCCAAGCGGCTAGGCGTGACCGAGCAGGACGTGATCGAGATGAACCGCCGGCTTGGCGGTGACGCCTCGCTCAATGCGCCGATCCGCGACGACGATTCGTCCGGCGAATGGCAGGACTGGCTGGTCGACGACAGCACCAGCCAGGAGAGTCGGCTCGCCGAATCCGAGCAGTCGGAGAACCGCCACAAGGCGCTCGGCGACGCGCTCACCGTGCTCAACGACCGCGAGCGCCGCATTTTCGAGGCGCGGCGGCTCGCCGACGACCCGATCACGCTGGAGGAGCTCGCCGACGAGTTCGGTGTGTCGCGCGAACGGGTGCGCCAGATCGAGGTTCGCGCTTTCGAGAAGGTGCAGAAGGCTGTCAAGAACAACATCGCCGCGATGGAAAATCCCGACGCCTCGCTGGCGCTGCACTAAATTCGAAAGGATTGCTCATCCGCTCGTCCCCGCGAAGCGGGCACCCCGCTGGATTCCCGCTTTCGCGGTAATGAGCGGAGGGGGGACCTGTTGCCCGAGGGCCGGAGATGGCGCTCAACTCGCCAGCGCGGTCCGCTCGCTCGCCCGCGCGGCGTCGATGGCCTCGCGAATGATCCGGCCCAACGCCGCAATCTGATACGGCTTGCGCAGCACCGGAAATTCCGGATCCGCATCGAACACCCGGGCGTAGCCGGTGGTCAGCACGATTGGAACGTGCGGGTAGCGCGCTTTGACGCTGCGCGCCAGCGCCAGGCCATCCATCTCGCCGGGCAATACGACGTCGGAAAACATCACGGCGACGTCTGGCGCGCCGGCGAGCGCCTCGAGCGCGGCAGTCGCGTTCTCGACCGCGATGGTGCGATAGCCGAGCTGCTCGAGTAGCGACACGGTAACGGTGCGCACGTCCTCATTGTCTTCGACCATGAGTGCGGTCGATCCGCGCGGCGCGGCATATGGCGTGGTGTCGTCTTCAGGCGCCGCATCGATCGCGGCGCGGCTGCGCGGCAGGTAAATTGTCACTGTGGTGCCGTGACCCGGCTCGCTCTTGATCGCTGCGGTTCCGCCGGAGCGGCGGGCAAACCCATAGACCTGCGACAGTCCCAGGCCGGTGCCCTTTTCCGCGCCCTTGGTGGTGAAGAACGGCTCGAACACCCGGCCCAAAACCTCTTCGGGGATGCCCGCGCCGGTGTCGGCGACGCTGAGCGCGACAAATTCACCAGCGAGTCCTTCCGGCGCAACCTCGGACTCGAGCATGGCGTTGGCGGCCGAGATCGACAAATGGCCGCCGCTCGGCATGGCATCGCGCGCATTCACCGTCAGATTGACCAGCGCCAGTTCAAGCTCGGACTTGTCGACGCGCACCGGCCATATCGCTTGCGCAACGTCGACCGAAAGCGCGATGTTGACGTGCAACGTGCCGGCCAGGACATCGCGGATCGCCGCGACCGCAGCCGCCGGGCTGATCACCGTCGGATTGAGCGGCATGCCGCGCGAGAACGACAACAGCTGTCGGGTCAGACTTTCGCCGCGAGTCGAGGCGATCTGGATCGCTTCGAGCGCGCGCTGGTCGCGGGTTTCGGTCAACCGGCGCTTGAGGCCTTGCGCATGGCCGCTGACGATCATCAACAGATTGTTGAAATCGTGTGCCACGCCGCCGGTAAGCAGGCCGAGCGCCTCCATCTTCTGCGAATGGGCGGAGCGCCGTTGCGCGCGCTCAAGCGCCGCGGCGGCTTCACGCTCCAACGTCACGTGGCGGCCGGAGACATAGATCAGGCCGTCCTCCGCCGTCATGGTCCAATGGATCCAGCGCCACGAGCCGTCCTTGTGGCGGAAGCGGTTCTCCATGCGCACCGTCGGCACGCCTTTGGCGAGTTGCGCGCGGCCGGCGAGCGCGGCGGCGGCATCTTCGGGATGCCGCAGCTCGTTCACGTGCATGGACTTGATTTCGTCCTCGCTCCAGCCGAGCAGCTTGCGCCAAGCCGGATTGCTGCTGATGAAGTAGCCGTCGAAATTGCCGATGCCGAGCAGATCCTCGGAGACGTTCCAGATGCGGTCGCGCTCGCGGGTTCGCGTCTCGACTTCCGATTCGAGCTGGTCCTTGAGCGAGCGCAGCTCGCGTTCGGCCTGTTGGCGCGCCTGCTCGGCCTGCATGCGCTCGACCGCAAAACCGAGCCGGCGTGCAACGTTGAGCGAAAGATCGATTTCCTCACGCGAAAAGACGTGCGGCGCCGCGTAGTAGGTCATGAACTTGCCGGCAAGCCGGCCTGCCGATGACATCAGCGGAATAAAGGAAAGCGCGCGGATGCCCTCCTGCTTCACGACATCTTGCAGCGCGTTCGGCACATCGGTGCGGTCGACGTCCTCGATGCAGATCGGCTGCGGATTGGCATCGTCGGCCGGCCAGGGAGAGTGCCCGTCGATCGCCCGGCGGTACGGCGCCGACAAGCCGCGCCAGGCGACGAAGCGCATCACGCCGTGCGCGTCGGTGCGCAGAACCGCGGCGCGCTCGCAACCGAGCGCGCGGATGATGGCGTCGAGCGCTGCCTCGTACACCACGGCCAGCGATTCGGCGCGATACAGCCTGTTGGTGAATTCGTAGAGCGCGGCATTTTCTTCGGCGCGCCGCGCCAGCGCCGCCTGGGCGTGCTTCTGCTCGGTGACGTCGAGAATCGAGGCGACCCAGCCCACGACCTCGCCGGCCTCGTCCTGTTCCGGCGTTGAGACGACATGGATGAAACGCCGTCCGGTGTGCTGAAAGTTGATCTCGACTTCGGTCTCGATGCGCGCGCCGTCGAGGACTTTCGCCAGTGTGGGACGAATCGTGTTGAACGCTTCCTCGCCCATGATCTCGGCGATCGGCTTGCCGATGATCTCCTCCGGCTTGCGGCCGAGCAGTTCGGCGCAACCCTGGCTGACGAAGCGGTAACGTAAATCGCGGCTGCAGCGCGCCAGCATGAACGGCGTGCAATTGAGCACGGTTTCGAGCTCGGCCTCGCGGGCGCGCAGCGCTTGTTCTGTGTCCGCTCTCGCCATCAAGACCACCCGGGACGCGGATGCATCCGCCCGGACCGCAGCACGATATTTGCCGCCGACCTGGTCTCAAGGCAAGGCGATATGGCACGCCCCGCCGCAGCAGAGGGCGTGGAATCGCTCCGGGCGGTAAAGTGCGCTGTTCCCCGGCTCCGCATTGCTCGTAGACCCGTGCGGCCCTGTGAACGCCGACCTGGGGCGTATGGTTCCGGTGACGGAGTGTCGCAGGGAGCAACGAGGCCCGTGCCGTTCGGAACAATTCGAGCGCTTCAATGTCCACTTTGATGTCGGGTGCTGCTGCATCGAAACGGCTTGTCGAGGAGAGAGCTCAGAGCGAATTTGTTGACAGTTCCTCCGATGCGACGGGTGGCTCACGGGCCAACGATGCCATCACTCTATCGGCGAGTCCCTCAGGGCTCGGCGGCTTGTCGCCGCCTGCTTCGGCTCAGGTCAGGAATTCGACCGCGCCCCGTGTTTCTTGATCAGAGGCCCATAGCGCGGCTTATTTTTGCAACGCGAAATCCCAGTCCGATCGCAGCGTGCTTATGCGCGACGCGTAATCGACTTCGGTTCAGCACGAATTCGTTAGCAGGTTCGCAAAAAGAGCGCCACAAGCGGGTGCATCACTCCCGCCACGCGTCGCGCAGCGGCCAGCGGCAGGCGAGGATCATCAGCCCGGCGAGCGCGCCGATGCCGGCAATCATCAGGAAAAATTCCGGCTTTTCCATGCGGCTCCAGAAACTGCCGACATAGCCGGCCAGGAAGCCGCCGACAAAGCTCGTCGCCAGCCACACGCCCATCATCATGGATAGAATGCGCGCCGGCGCGATTTTTGTAACGAGTGAAAGCCCGACCGGCGACAGATAAAGTTCGCCGAGCGTGAGGGCGACGAAATAGCCGAAGAGCCACAGCCAGCTCGCCTTGCCGCCGCCGGCGGACAGCGCCGCCAATGCCATGATCAGATAGGCGACGGTCAGGCCGAAGCAGCCGAGCGCCATTTTGCTGATGGTGTGCGGCTCGCGGCCGCGCGTCGCCTGCCGAGCCCACAGCGCCACGACGAACGGCGTGAAGGCGAAGATCATGAATGGATTGAAGGCGAGAAACGACGTCGTCGGAATTTGGCCGGTCAAGCCGAACAGCGACACGGTGCGGTCGGTCCGGGCGTCGGCCCACAGTATGATCGTGTTTCCCATCTGCTCGTAGGCCGCCCAGAACAGCGTCGTCGGCACGAACAAAACGAGCAGCGCGATGATGCCTCGCCACTCGCCGCGGTCGAGCGGCTTTGTTTCCGTGAGGCCAGGCGCAGCACTCATTGGCCTGTCATGGTCCGCGAAAGCGGACCAGCCAGTAAACGCCTTGCCATCGGTGATTACTGGATCATCCGCTGGCGCGGATGATGACGTGGAGTGGAGTGCGGGGGCATCCGGCGGGAACAGCGGCAGCCCATGGAAATAAATCGCAAGCCCCATGCACATGCCGACGCCGGCGGCGGCGAAGCCGTAATGCCAACCGGCCGCTTCGCCCAGCGTGCCGCAAATGAGCGGCGCCAGGAACGCGCCGATGTTGATGCCGACATAGAAGATCGAATAGGCGCGGTCGCGGCGTTCGTCGCCCGGCGCGTAGAGGCCGCCAACCTGGGTCGAAATATTCGGCTTGAAGGCGCCGCTGCCGATGATGAGGAACAACAGCGCCACGAGAAAAAGCTGCTCGGCCGCCATCATGAAATGGCCGACCGCCATCAGCGCGGCGCCGAGCACCACGGTAGCGCGGCGGCCGAGCACGCGATCGGCCAGAAGGCCGCCGAATATCGGGGTGAAATAAACCAGCGCCGTGTAGAAGCCCCAGATTTGCGACGACAGCGGCTGCACGTCGAGCGGGCCGAACAAGGTTTCAAGCGCGCCTTTGACCGGTTGGAGGCCGATCACTGTGCGGGAATGCTCCGGCAGCAGCAGATATTTGGTCATGTAGAGCACGAGCAGCGAGCGCATGCCGTAAAACGAGAAGCGCTCCCACATCTCGGTGGCGAACAGGAAGGTGAGGCCTTTGGGATGGCCGAACAGCTCCGCTGACTGGCCTGCGCCGTGCAAAGCGTGCTTCGAGATCCGATCAGCCACCAGGCCACCTTATCTTGTCATGCCCGCGCCCCGCCTTCGCTCGCCGTGCGAGCTTCGACGGGTTTGAGTCCGCCACAACGCGGAGCGCGGAGGTGGAAAGCAGGGCATCCAGCAATCGTCGAAAGGACTTGAATGTCCGAGCCCTCCGGTGATTACTGGATCATCCGCCTGCGTGGAGGATGACAATAAAGCAGTTTCGGCGCCACGGAGACATCATGCCCGCCACCTATCCGGAAGAAGCGAAAAATTTCCGCCTGCTCGGCCATGATCCGTCGGCGGCGTGGGGCGGCGGCTCGCTCGTTCAGGTGCACAAAGGCCATGCCTATGTGGGCGCGGTCGGCGGCTCGAGCTACAACGGCCCGGAAGGCTTTACCGTCCACGACGTGCGCGATCCGAAACAGCCGCGAAAGGTCGGCGAATTCCGCGCGCCGCCGGGCGTTCATTGCCACAAGCTGCGCATCGTCGGCGACGATCTGCTCTACGTCAATTCCGAACGGCTCGCCGGCGACAAGGGCAGGAACGCGCGCGCCGGCTTTTTCATCTTCGATGTTTCGAAACCGGCCGAGCCGAAGCCGGTCGGCTTCTACGACATGCCGGGCTCGGGCCCGCACCGCTTCGGCGTCGATCTTGATCGCGGGCTCGCCTTTATGCCGAACGACGCACCGGGCTGGAGCAAACGCGTGATCTGGACGCTCGACATCAAGAACCCGCTCAAGCCCGAGGTCATCAGCATCTGGGGCCTGCCGTGGATGAAGACAGATTCCGACGAGGTCGGCAACGATCCGCAGCCGGCCGAGGAGGCGACCACGCTGCACGGGCCGCCGATGATCCGCGGCAACCGCATGTACTGCGCGTGGTGGGGCGGCGGCGTGTCGATCATCGACTGCAGCGATCTGCGCGCCATGAAGCTCGTCGGCCACATCAAATGGTCGCCGCCGTTTCCGGGCTCCAACCATACCTTCTGGCCGATCGGCGACCGGCCGTACCTGGTCGCCACCGACGAGGCGCGCGCCAAGCATAAATACTGGGACGCGCAGTTCATGTGGGTCATCGATGCGCGCGAAGAGAGCAATCCGGTGCCGGTCGCGACCTACATGCCGGATCGGGAAAAATATTACGACCGGCCCGGCCGCTTCGGCGCCCACAACATTCTGGAAAACCTTCCGGCATCGGGACCTTGGAAGGACATCGTGTTCCTCACCTATTTCAACGCCGGACTGCGCGCGATCAATGTCGGCGATCCATTGCACCCGAAAGAGGTCGGCTGCTACGTGCCGGAGACGCCGGAGGGCACGCCCGGCATCCAATCGAACGACATCGGCGCCGGCGACGACGGCCGGCTCTACCTGGTCGACCGCTGGGGACAGGGAATGCATATTTTGGAGTACTTGGGGTGATTTCATCCTTGAATTGCGAAGCCGCGCCCGCAGGCCACCCGCGCAGCGGGTCGCCTTGACGGCCGCGAGACCGGGCGCGCGATAATTGGAGCGGGGAGAGGAAAGAGAAGGCAAAAAGAAGATCGCGTATGGGCGCGCGCCGGAGACTGCCCCCGACGGGGGGCACAACAGAACGCGGCAACGATCGTGACCCGCAGGGGTGCGCCTCGTCTAACTTGTACAGAATGCGCCAATCGCGAACTCTCCGCCGTAGCCCGCCTGAACCCCAAAGACTTATGATATCGCCAGAGAGGAACGCGATCGTGCCTGCTTCCCGATTGATCGCCATCGGCGTGACCGCCAGTGCTTCGGAGATCCGGCAGCCGCTCCACATGAGCAACAGGCAAAAGAGCCGATGCTCGGGTAACATTGTTTTGGCGGCTGCGGCGAAACGCTGCCGCTCGGCGACGTTCAAATATTTTCGCGCGCCGGCAGCCGTATGGAGCGTCATCGCTCCGTTCAGTCCGCCACGTTTCTTAGCCTTTGGGGTGGTTGACGGTGGGCGACTTCAAGAATACCGAACAATTCTATACACGGGTTGAAGGAACTGAGGTCGACCGAGACTGGCCCGAACTGCGGTCTATCCTGCCCAGACTCGGCGACGCATTTGATGCACAGATGGCCCCAATGCGGCCCAACGACAGCGGTCAACTATTTCCGCGCCAAAATTCTCGACCACATCGGTTCGTGCGTCGGGGATAAGCTTGGTCTGTTCACGCTGGCGGTACCCGACTGGCGGCGGCAAGATGTATGTAGGCAGCAAGGTTTGAAGCTGATGATGGCGGACAAATACAAATACGCCCATTCACTGCGAGGTCGGCCAGTCGGGGAGGGGGAGAAGCTCCCGGACCATCTCGACGCGGTCGCTAAGCGGGCCGCCGCTTTCGCTGAGGCGTTCGGTTGGGCCGAGACAGCGCAGGCAGCCGGCCTCCTGCACGACATTGGCAAATGCTCAGAAGAGTTCTTCGACTATATCAAACGGTCCTCGGCTGGAGAGGAGGGACTGCACGGCCCCGACCATTCGACCGCGGGCGCAAGGGTTGGCGAAACGACCTACCCTTTTCCCTATGGACGCTTCCTTTCGCATATTATTGCCGGCCATCATGCGGGGTTGTCGGACTGGGACAAGCTTGAAAGAAGACTCGGTGCAGACTACCGCATTCCGCACTACGATGGTTGGCAACAGACGATTCCAGGCCTGCCAGCCAGCATTGTCCCAACCGCGCGCTTTAAGGAGCGGGCGGAGATTGGATTCACACGGGCATTCCTCATCCGCATGCTGTTTTCCTGCCTGGTCGACGCCGATTTCCTGGAAACCGAGCGATTCTATGCAGAAGCAAAGGACGAGCGGATCGAACGCGGCGGCCATCTCAACCTTGAAATACTTCGCGACCGGCTTCGCGCGTACATGGCCAGAATGGCTGCCGAGGTAGGGAAGAAGAATCCAGGCAAGCTCAACGCGTTGCGCGCCGAGGTGCTGAGGGATGCCGTCGCCAAGGCGGACTCCGAGCCGGGCCTGTTCACCCTCACCGTCCCGACCGGCGGCGGCAAGACGCTCGCCTCGCTCTCGTTCGCACTGGAGCACGCCGTACGGCACGGCCTGTCGCGCGTCATCTATGTCATTCCCTACACCTCAATCATCGAGCAGACTGCGGACGTCTTCCGTACCGCGTTCGATACGAAAGACGACATCCTCGAGCACCACGCCAGCTTTGACTGGGAGCGCGCAAATGACGCCCGAGAGACAGACGATGAGGGAGCCGATGGATTGAAGAAACTGCGGCTCGCGGCCGAGAATTGGGATGTGCCGATCGTCGTGACCACGGCGGTGCAATTCTACGAGAGCCTGTTCGCCAACCGTACCTCGCGCTGTCGCAAGCTGCACAATCTGGTGAAGAGCGTCATCGTCATCGACGAGGCGCAAATGATGCCGCTGAAGCTCTTGCTGCCCTCAATGGCGACCGTACAGGAGCTTGTAACCAACTATGGCGCCAGCGTCGTATTGTGCACGGCGACGCAGCCTGCCTTGCGTGTTGTCGATGGGTTCGAGGGCGGCTTCGCCATTGACGACACCCGTGAGCTGGCACCCGACCCGAAACGGCTTTACGCCGACCTGAAACGATTCGACATCGAATGGAAGGCCGCGCCGGTCTCCGACAACGAGATCGCCGCGCGCTTTGCCGAACGGCCGCAGATGCTAACCGTTGTCAACACGCGAGCGCGCGCCAAGGCGCTGTTCACGGCCATCAAGGACATGGAAGGCGCCTATCACCTCTCGACTCTGATGTGCCCGCTGCACCGGCGCAAAGTGCTGGCCGAAATCAAGCAGCGCCTGAAGGAGCAAAAGCCAGTCCGGCTGGTCAGTACGAGCCTAATTGAATGCGGCGTCGACATCGACTTCCCCGAAGTCTGGCGCGCCGCGACCGGCCTCGATTCCATCCTGCAGGCGGGCGGCCGCTGCAATCGCGAGGGTGGCCCGGTGCCGGGGCGCGTGGTCGTCTTCGCCACGGAGAAAATCCCGAAGGATATAGATGTTTTCTGGCAGGCGGCCCGGCCCGTGCTGCGCCGGTTTACCGACAATCCCAACGACCTGGAGCCGATCCGCTCGTATTTCAGTGAGGTCTACTGGCAGAGAGGCCGCGAGGCGCTCGACGCCGCGAAGGTTGGCGGCCGGGTAGGAATTCTCCCAGCGATCGCCGAGCGGGCGAGGGAGCTTACTTTTCCGTTCGCGAGCATCGCGCAAGCATTCGAGATGATCGAGGACTACAGGGAGCCCGTCATCGTGCCCTGGCGCTCCGATGAAAATGACCGGGAAGCGGAGCAACTGTTGGCAGCGATCGCGTTAAAGCCACGGCCTTCGGCGTCAGACTTCCGTCGGCTGCAACAGTACACGGTCTCCATTCCGCCGGGTGTGCGGGGCCGATGGCTGGCGCTGGGTGTGCTCACCCAGGCGCATCCGGCGTTGGGCGATGCGGTGCTGAAGTTCGCGGATTTGGGGCGTTACGACCCAAGGACGGGACTGGATTTGGACAATCCGGAATTGCTGCCGACTGGGCAAACCCGGATTTGAACTGGCACCATTTCAATGTTCCGTCTCGTTGAGGTGGGAAAACGCACAAAAGAAATTGACAGGCACCCCAAATCGCAGCATGGCTCTGTCGAATATCGTACGGAGAAAAGGGCAGATGCGATGTTCGAACATTGGCTAATCCGCCTGAAACTTGAATTCCTTTGGATCAAGGCAACGCTCTCGATCAGCCGTCTTAAATCACACTCCGGCCATGACCACGCGCCTGGAGCCCCAACTGGAGCTGGGACCACATACCCAGCTACGAGCATATAGTCGCTCCCTATGGGGGAGCGTGGATCGAAACCGTCTCGGTGATGTGGGAATGGCCGGATGTTTCAATAGTGGGCTCGAAGCAATTCGAGCCCACTAACCGCCTATTCGAAGTTGTGACAATTTCGTTCTTGAAATGTTCTGATTAATGTGCGTCACTACCTTCGTGGGAGGGCGCCATGACTTTCGGGGTAAGGCTGCACGTTTGGGGCGAACGGGCGTGTTTTACGCGTCAAGAGTTCAAAGTGGAGCGCGTCTCCTACGACGTGATGACGCCATCGGCAGCACGAGGAATACTTGAAGCTATTCACTGGAAGCCGGCGATCGTCTGGACAATCGACCGTATCCATGTGCTGAAGCCGATCAACTTCCAATCAATTCGACGTAACGAAGTTGCGGCCAAGATCAGCGAAAGAAATGCCGCTACAGCAATGCGCTCTAGTTCCATCGCCGGCCTTACCCTCGCCGTCGACGATAGCGAGAACCGCCAACAGCGGGCTTCCATGTTGCTGGTCGAGGTCGCTTACGTCATCGAGGCGCATTTCGATCTGACCGACAAGGCTGCAGCCGACGACACGACCGCCAAGCACATCAGCATGTTCAACCGCCGCGCTGATAACGGACAGTGCTTCCATCAACCCTGTCTCGGCACGCGCGAGTTCCCGGCTAATTTCCGGCTGCTTCCCAAAGGAGAACCGACTCCGTCAAGCGGACTCATCGGTGATGATCGTAACCGTGATCTGGGCTGGATGCTCTACGACATCAATTTCGCCGATGGTCGCACTTCGCGCTTCTTCCGCGCCCGGTTGACCGACGGCGTGCTGGACGTGAAGCGCTGCCTCGCGGAGGGAGAAGCGGTGTGACAATCCTCCAGGCGCTCGACCGCTATTACGACCGCATGGCAGCACGTGGCGAGGCGGAAGACCTTGGGTTTACGCGAGAAAATATCAGCTACGTCGCTTCATTGAATAGGGATGGGACTGTTCGCGACATTTTCGATATTCGAGACAAAACTGGCACAATTGCACGACCCGCGCGGCTGAGTGTTCCGAGACCAAAAAGAACGTCGAATATCCAAGCCAACTTCCTTTGGGACAAGACAGCCTACGCATTTGGCGTCGATAGCGGAAAGAGCAAACGACTTGCTCTTGAGCATCAAGCATTCAAGGATCTGCACCAGAAATTGCTGTCAAATCTAGAGAGCGATCATGCACGCGCTCTACTTTCATTTCTTGCGAAATGGACGCCGAAGAGTTTTTCTGAACCGCCCTTTAAGCCTGAAATGATCGATGCCTCTTTTGTATTTCGTTTTGACGACGAGCGTCGATATTTTCATGATGTGCCAGAACTGAGGCAAATTTGGCTTTCAAGTCTGGATAATCCGAACGCGCCGACAGGGTTCTGCCTCGTAAGCGGCAAGTTTGGACCGATCGAGGTAGGTCACCCCATTATCAAGGGCGTCGACGGCGCACAAACAGCGGGAGCTTATCTCGTCTCGTTTAATGCCAGCGCATATACATCCTATGGCAAGGCAGAGGATGCCACAAACGCACCGACCTCGATCTCTGCTGCTGCACGTTATGGTGCAGCGCTGAACGCCTTGCTTGATCGCTCATCTTCGAGGAACCGAATTCGCGTTGGTGATGATACTGTTGCGTTCTGGGCAGATACATCCGGCGTGGGCGAGGACTCTGCCAAGGCCGCCGAAAAATTCGTGGCTTCAATCTTCGACCCTCCTTCGACAAACGCGGCCATAGATGGGGACGCCCAAGAAGCAGTTAAGGTGCGAGACAAGCTGGAAAATTTCGCAAAGGGTCGCCCCATCGAAGACGTCGATCCGCATATCTCGCGGCGCACACGTTTTCATGTCCTGGGCTTGGCGCCAAATGCTGCGAGACTTTCA
>JASHPU010000306.1 GCA_030037885.1 Xanthobacteraceae bacterium
GGCGGCACCAGCCAGCGCGTAAAGCGCGGTCCGGCGACGATTCGATCGCGGTCAAAGAGGCTCGGAGGGTGGCCGACAACGCCCCCAGCATGCTCGATTATGGTCATTCACATTTCCTCCATCGACGGCCCATTGCAGGCGCGTTGCCCTTTCGGCACGCTTTGGCGTGCGCATTTTTGTGAGGCGCCATTCCAAAACCCGGCACCTTGTGGCACTCAATCACAGGTGCGGGCGCAATAGAAGCCTTCTATGGGGCGATTGACAAAATAGCGCAGTCTCTTGGCAAACCCCGGCCACGGACCAGTGCATCGAAAATTCTCTTTAATATTCAACATATTGGTGTAAGTAAAGGCTCGGCCGGCCAATAAGCCGCCAATAAAAAAGCCCCGCCCCTTCCGGTCCGGAAGGAACGGGGCCGATCACGGCCGCTGTTCTTACTGGAACAGCTTCATCCCGTTGATAAGCGTCTGGATCACACCGAGGGTAAGCGGGATGCCGACCCATGCCCAGGCCAGCACGAGCTGCCAAGCCTGGGTCCCGGTCTGCCGATCTGTATCTGCCATGTCAGTCTCTCCTTAAGCACGTGCCGGCTTGCCCGCGGCGGCCAGTCCTGCGGAGTCGAGAGCCGAGTCGCGATCGGGTTGCATGTGGAAGCGCCTGTCGACCGCCTTCACCAGCAGATTGCAGATGAAGCCGATCACGAGCAATCCGGCCATGATGTACATCGTCACGTTGTAGGCATCGGCTTTCGGCACGCCGTGGGTGATGTTGTACTGGCGGATATAGTTCACCAGCACCGGTCCGAAGATTCCCGCCATCGACCAGGCGGTAATCAGCCAGCCGTGAATGGCGCCAACGTAACGCGTGCCGAACATGTCTTTCAGGTAGGCTGGCACGGTGGCAAAGCCGCCGCCGTACATGCTGATGATCACCAGGAAGCAGCAAACGAATCCGCCAACGCTGCCTATCTTCCCGGTATAAGGCACCGTGCAATACAGCACGAAGCCGAGTACCATGAACACGAAATAGGTGTTCTTGCGACCGATATAGTCGGAGATGCTGGCCCAGCAGAACCGGCCGCCCATGTTGAACAGGCTCATCAGGCCGACGAAGCCGGCCGCGGCGACGACCGTGACCTTGCCGGGGAACATTTCCTGGCTCATGGCTGAGGCCTGCCCGATCACGCCGATGCCGGCCGTCACGTTCAGGCAGAGCACCCACCAGATCAGCCAGAACTGCGGCGTCTTCAGCGCGTCGTAGACGAACACGTCGTTGGTCGTGATCAGCTTCGAGGCCTGCACGGGGGGCGTGTAACCGGCCGGCTTCCAGTCCGGCGCTGGAATCCGTACGATAAATGCGCCGACAATCATGAACACGAAATAGATGGCGCCCATGACGATGAACGTCTCGGCAACGCCGACGTGGGTCGGCGTGCTGAATTTACTCATCAGCCAGACCGACAGCGGCGAGGCGATAAACGCGCCGCCGCCGAAGCCCATGATCGCCATGCCGGTGGCCATGCCCGGCCGATCCGGGAACCATTTGATCAGTGTCGAGACCGGCGAGATGTAGCCGATGCCGAGGCCGCAGCCGCCGACCAAGCCATAGCCGAAATAGATGACCCACAGATTGTGGATGTAGACGCCGAACGCCGAGATGAAGAAGCCGATGGCCCAGCAGAGGGCGGCGGTGAACATCGCCCGGCGCGGGCCGCCCTCCTCGACCCAGCGGCCGAAAATTGCGGCCGAGAAGCCGAGAACGAAGATGGCGATGGAAAAAATCCAGCCGAGTTCTGGGAGATTCCAGTCACCGGGAGCAGATTTTGTGACTCCGATGAGCTTGGTCAGCGGCAGATTGAACACGCTGAAGGCGTAGGCTTGGCCGATGCACAGATGGATGCACAGCGCGGCTGGCGGCACCATCCACCGGCTGAAGCCGGATCCGGCAATCGTGTGGCTACGATCGAGAAAGCTCATCGCGCAGTCCTCCCTGGGTCGCCGAAATTTTTTTGCAGAGCGGCGGCGAGCACCGCTCGGTCCCCGACGTGGATCGCCCTTCAGTGTGGTTGATGCAGAGTGCGGATAGGGGTTTGTTGAATCAATAAACGTGTTCAAATCGAGCGATAGTTATTGTCTATCGTTATCGAAAACGCTTGCGACAGCGCCGGGACGCGACAACTGCGCCGGATCGCGCGTATCGACCGGGAATAAGGTCTTCCCGACGCGCTGCCCGCAGCCGCCGCGGAGAAATGAACGTGCTGATTTTTCGGCAACGCCGGCCGCAGCATCAGGCGTCCAGCTGTGCTGTTTCGAGACTTGCGGCGATACGTCGCGCCTCGGTCACCAGCGCGACGTTGAGCGGTGTCATTGGTTCGCGCGACGGCACGACCAGACCGACCGTATGGACGGACGCGGGCTCGACGATCGGGATTGCGCGAATGGCGCCGGCGGGAGCCAGCATTTCGGAGATTTTCGTCGACATAATGCTTGCCCACTGGCCGGTGCGGACGTGGGCGAACAGTAGGATCATGGAATCCGATTCCAGTGTCGGACGCAATTCGCCGTTTCGGCGTTTGAGCAGGCCGTCGATGATCCTGCGGTTTTGCATGTCGGGCGTCGGCAGGCAGAGCGGGACTCGCGACAGTTCGGCCCACGTCACCTGCGTGCGCTCGCCAAGCGGTGCATCGGCGGCGGTGAGCAACCGGTAGCTTTCCTTGTACAGCGGTACGGTGTTGACGCGGCCGAGCGGCTCGTTGTCGAGATAAGTAAGTCCGGCGTCGATCTTGAGATTTTCCAGAAGCGTCAAAACTTCCGTCGAGTTGCGCGACAGAACCGTGAATTCCACGTCGGGATACTTGGCGCGGTACGGAGCGGTCAACGCCGCGACCGTGGTCAGCGCGGGCGGGATCGCGGCGATACGCAGCCGCCCGGTCAGACCGTGGCGCAGCGCGTTGACCTCCTGGCGCATGGCGCGGGTATCGCCGACGATGCGGCGGGACCATTCCAGCACCCGCTCGCCCTCGGCAGTAAAATCCTGAAATCGCGAACCGCGGTTGACGAGCAGAACCCCGAAGCCTTCCTCAAGTTGCTTGATGGCCGCCGACAGGGTCGGCTGGGTGACCCCGCAGGCTTCCGCGGCTCTGCCGAAGTGACGCTCGCGCGCCAGCGCCAACAGAAATTCGAGCTTCTCAATCATAGCGCAACTGCCGCAAGCTACCGATTTCGTTGGCAAACCAGTGCTTCTTTGCCTATCTTAGCAGTATGGTCATGATCGGTTATTCCAGAGCAACGTCAAGTTATCAATAGAAATCGTCTATTGATCCGAGAAGGGACATGGATCGGGCATCCCCGTCGAAGACACCGTTTCGAGCGAAGAATGAGCGTTAGCCAATCGCCCTCGCCTGCATCGCGCCCCCAAAATGGCGGGCGGAGCGGCCGGCGCCGGCCACCGGGTACGCCCAAGGGCCGCCAGGTCGATCCGCAGGCGCTGGCCGAAGTGCGCGCGCTTCTGGGCGAGCGCGAACGGCGGCGCGATCTGTTGATCGAGCATCTGCATCTTATTCAGGACCGCTATGGGCATTTGTCGGCGGCGCATCTTGCCGCCTTGGCGCAGGAGATGCGACTGGCGCTCGCCGAAGTCTACGAAGTTGCGACGTTCTACGCCCATTTCGATGTGGTGAAGGAGGGCGATAGCCCGCCGCCGGCCGTGACGGTGCGCGTATGCGATTCCCTCTCGTGTGCCATGGCGGGCGCCGAACAGCTGCTGCAAGACCTGCCGAAGCGGCTCGGCGCCGACATACGCGTCGTGCACGCGCCCTGCATGGGCGCCTGCGATCGCGCGCCGGTCTGCGCCGTCGGCCATGTGCAGGTGATGCAGGCCGATACCGCCCGTGTCGCCGCTGCGGCCGCCGCACCGCCGCACGCGCATGCTTACGGCACGCCGGCTCCTTTCGACGCATATGTACACTCCGGCGGCTACGGCCTGCTCAAAGCCTGTACCGGCGGCGCGCGCAAGCGCGACGACATTATCAAGGCGGTCAGCGATGCCGGGCTGCGTGGGCTCGGCGGCGCTGGTTTTCCGACCGGCCGCAAATGGTCGCTGGTGCGCGCCGAACCGGCGCCGCGGCTGTTCGCCGTCAACGCCGACGAGGGCGAGCCCGGCACCTTCAAGGATCGCTATTATCTGGAACGCGATCCGCACCGCTTCATCGAAGGCATGCTGATCGCGGCCTGGGTGGTCGAGGCTGCCGACACGTATCTTTACATCCGCGACGAATATCCGGAACTGCGGCTGCTGTTGGCGCAGGAACTCGCCAAAGTCGAAGCCGCCGGGCTGTCGCAGCACAGCAAAATTCATCTGCGCCGCGGCGCCGGCGCCTACATCTGCGGCGAAGAATCCGCGATGATCGAATCGATCGAAGGCAAGCGCGGCCTGCCGCGGCATCGGCCGCCCTACGTGGCGCAGGTCGGCCTGTTCGGCCGCCCGACGCTCGAACAGAACGTCGAGACGCTGTTCTGGGTGCGCGACATCATCGAAAAGGGCGCGACCTGGTTCAGCTCGCAGGGCCGCCATGAGCGCAAGGGTTTTCGCAGTTTTTCCGTATCCGGTCGGGTCAAAGATCCCGGCGTGAAATTGGCGCCGGCCGGCATTACGGCCCGCGAACTCATCGACGAGTTCTGCGGCGGCATGGCGGACGGCCACAGCTTCAAGGGCTATCTGCCGGGTGGCGCGTCGGGCGGCATCCTGCCGGCATCGATGGCCGATATCCCGCTCGACTTCGGCACCCTGGAACAATACGGCTGCTTCGTCGGGTCGCACGCGGTAGTGATCCTGTCCGATAAGGACGATATGAAGGCGGTGGCGTTGAATCTGATGAAGTTCTTCGAGGATGAAAGCTGCGGCCAGTGCACGCCCTGCCGGGTCGGCACCGAGAAGGCGACGAAGCTGATGGCGGCGGGGCCCTGGGACAAGGCGTTGCTCGAAGAACTCTCGACGCTGATGCGCGACGCCTCGATTTGCGGGCTCGGCCAGGCGGCGCCGAATCCGCTGCTTTGTGTGCTAAAATATTTTCCCGACGATTTGTCGAAGCCGCTGCAACATTGGTGATCAAGAGCTGCGCCAAAAGGGACTTGCAAATGAGCGATGGTAACGGACAGAAGCCGGTCGGCTACGGGCACGATCAAAAGGGCGCGGCCGGCGGCGCAACGTACGGCGAAGGCAAGCCCGGCGTGGCGCACACCGCGCCGGCCGACAAGTCCGCGGGCGCGGGCGGCGCCGCGACTGCCAAGACCTTCACCATCGACGATCGCGAGACCGACATCCGCGACGGCGAGACGATCTTCCGCGCCGCGCGCCGGCTCGGCATCAAGCTGCCGCATCTGTGCTATTCGCCGCAGCCCGGTTATCGGCCGGACGGCAATTGCCGCGTCTGCATGGTCGAGATCCAGGGCGAGCGCGTGCTGGCGGCAAGCTGCATCCGCTTCCCGTCGCCGGGCATGAAAGTGAAGACGCAGACCGAGCGCGCGCAATCCGCGCGCCGCATGGTTGCTGAATTGCTGCTCACCGATCAGCCGGACCAGGCTCATGCCCACGATCCGGCCTCGGAATTGTGGAAGATCGTCACCCGCATGAATCTGGCGCAGGGCCGCTTTCCGCGCCGCCACACGCCCGCGCCCGACCGCAGCCATCCGGCCATGGCGGTCAATCTCGACGCCTGCATTCACTGCAATCTTTGCGTCCGCGCCTGCCGCGAAGTGCAGGTCAACGACGTGATCGGCATGGCCGGCCGCGGCCATGGCGAGAAGATCGTGTTCGACTTCGATGACCCGATGGGCGCGTCCACCTGCGTCGCCTGCGGCGAATGCGTGCAGGCCTGCCCGACCGGCGCGCTGATGCCGGCGACCGTCGTCGATGCCGGCAATATTTTTACCGGCAAAGCCGATCGCAAGGTCGACAGCGTGTGTCCGTATTGCGGGGTCGGCTGTCAGCTCACCTATCACATCAAGAACGACAAGCTGTTGTACGTCACCGGCCGCAACGGACCGTCCAACGAGAACCGGCTGTGCGTCAAGGGCCGCTTCGGCTTCGATTACGTGCACAATCCGCAGCGCCTGTTGAAGCCGATGATCCGCAAGGACGGCGTGCCCAAAATTCCGCACGAGCCGGTCGATCCGGCCAATCCGTGGACGCATTTCCGCGAGGCGACCTGGGACGAGGCGCTCGACCGCGCCGCCGTCGGCCTGAAGAAAATCCGCGACCGCGACGGCCCGCAAGCGCTCGCCGGCTTCGGCTCGGCCAAAGGCTCCAACGAAGAGGCCTATCTGTTCCAGAAGCTGGTGCGCACCGGCTTCGGCACCAACAATGTCGATCACTGCACGCGGCTGTGCCATGCCTCGTCGGTGGTAGCGCTGATGGAAGGCATCGGGTCGGGCGCAGTGTCGGCGAGCTTCAACGAATGCAAGAACGCCGAAGTGATCTTTTGCATCGGCTGCAATCCGACCGAAAACCATCCAGTCGCCGCCACCTTCTTCAAGCAGGCAAAGAAGCGCGGCGCCACCTTGATCGTGGCCGATCCGCGCGGCCAGACGCTCAAGCGTCACGCCACCCACATGCTGCAGTTCAAGAACGGCACCGACGTGGCGCTGCTCAACGGCATGCTCAACACCATCGTGGCGGAAAAACTCTACGACGAGCAATACATCCAGACTTACGTCGAAGGGTTCAAGCCGTTCGCTGAGAACGTGAAGGATTACACGCCGGAGGAAATGGCGCCGATCTGCGGCATTGACGCCGACCTCATCCGCACCGTGGCGCGCAAGTTCGCGCGCGCCAAGGCGGCGATCATCTTCTGGGGCATGGGCGTCTCGCAGCACACCCACGGCACCGACAATGCGCGTTGCCTGATCGCGCTGTCGCTGATCACCGGCCAGATCGGCCGGCCGGGCACCGGGCTGCATCCGTTGCGCGGCCAGAACAACGTGCAGGGCGCTTCCGATGCCGGCCTGATTCCGATGTTTTATCCGGACTACAAATCGGTCACGGACCCGCAGGTGCGCGCGCGTTATGAGGACGCCTGGGGCGTCAAGCTCAATCCGAAGACGGGTCTCACCGTCGTCGAGATCATGAACGCGGTGCACGCCGACGTGATCAAGGGCATGTACATCATGGGCGAAAATCCCGCGATGTCCGATCCCGATCTCAATCACGCGCGCGAGGCGCTGGCGCATCTCGAACATCTCGTGGTGCAGGATTTGTTCCTCACCGAGACCGCGGCCTATGCCGACGTGGTGCTGCCGGCATCGGCGTGGCCGGAGAAGAACGGCACCGCCATCAATACCAACCGTCAGGTGCAGATGGGCCGCCAGGCGCTGCCGCTGCCGGGCGACACGCGGTCCGATTGGTGGCTCATCCAGGAGATCGGCCGGCGCATCGGCCTGCCGTGGAACTACAAGGGCCCGGACGAGATCTACACCGAGATGGCGTCGTTGATGCCGTCGCTCGACAATATCTCGTGGCAGCGCGTGCAACGCGAGAGCGCGGTGACCTATCCGGCCGATGCGCCCGACAGACCCGGCCACGACGTCGTGTTCGACAAGGGCTTCCCGCGGCCCGGCGGCTTCGGCAAGCTCGTCGCCGCCAAGCTGCTGCCGCCGGACGAAACGCCGGACGACGAATATCCGTTCATCCTCACCACCGGCCGCCAGCTCGAACATTGGCACACCGGCGCCATGACCCGCCGCGCCTCGACGCTCGATGCGCTCGAGCCGGGCGCGGTGGCCTCGGTGTCGCGTGGCACCATCGCCAAGCTCGGCATAAGGCCCGGCGACATGATCCGCGTCGCGACGCGGCGCGGCACCGTCGAGCTCACCGCGCGGCAGGACGATGCCATTCCGGACGGCGTCGTGTTCATCCCGTTCGCCTACGTCGAGGCGGCGGCGAACCTGCTCACTAACCCGAAGCTCGACCCGTTCGGCAAGATTCCGGAATTCAAGTATTGCGCGGCGCGTGTCGAGGCGATCGATCCGGCGAGCAGAATCGCGGCGGAGTAGGGCGCGCCCCACCGCGCCCGCGGGGGCCGCGATGGAAGACGACGATCCGCATGACGAGATCGAGCGCCTCGAGGCGCGGATCGACGAGCTTGTCGCCAAGCTGGAGAGCTGCCGCAAGTTCATTCTGGTGTCGCGCATCGCAATCGTTGCCGGCGCGGCGCTGCTGGCGGCGCTGCTGCTCGGCGCCATTCGCTTCGATGCGACCGAAATGATCGCCGCGGTTGCCGCACTGCTCGGCGGTACCGTCGGCTGGGGCTCGAACCGGTCGACGGCGAACGAAGCTGCCGCCGAGCTTGCCGCCGCCGAGGCGGAGCGCAAAGCGCTGATCGGCTCCATCGATCTGCGCGTCGTGCCGGAGCACGCGACGCTGCATGAGTGAGCTGCATTGTCGGCACGCCGGCCCGGCCCTATGATTGCAAACAAACAGGGAGGCGCGCCATGGCGCAGTCGCATGTGTTTGCCGGTGTCGGCGGTTATTACGGCGGCAATGAAGGACACCTCGCCGGCGTATTTCGCCGTGATAGCGAAGCCGGAGATTGGCAGCACGTTCTCCATGAGCCGGAGGCCTACACGGTGTTCGTGCATCCGCACGACACCAACCTCGTTCTCGCCGGCACCAAGGACGGCATCTACCGCAGCACCGACAAAGGGTTGAGTTTCAGGCGGGCGAATTTCGCGGACACCGGGGTGCAAATCTGGTCCTTCATCGCGGACGCCGACGATCCGCGGCGCATATTGGCCGGCGGCTCGCCGGTTTCGGTTTACCGCAGCGATGATGCCGGCGAGAGCTGGAAGCGCCTCGCCGATCCAAAACTCCCGGATCGTGGCAAGGCGCCGTTCGCGGCGCGGGTCATGCGTTTC
Organism: Xanthobacteraceae bacterium; assembly: GCA_030037885.1. Taxonomy (GTDB): domain Bacteria; phylum Pseudomonadota; class Alphaproteobacteria; order Rhizobiales; family Xanthobacteraceae; genus BOG-931. The sequence goes on from JASHPU010000306.1 coordinate 8,910, forward strand.
GCCCGGCACCCGGACCGGGCGAACGAAATCTATGCTGCACTCGAAATCGGCGGCGTGATGCGTTCGCTCGACGGCGGCGAGACCTGGGCGGATTCGAGCGACAACCTGATCCGCCTGTCCGTCGAA
>JASHPU010000307.1 GCA_030037885.1 Xanthobacteraceae bacterium
GACGATACCGGATTGACCGTCTGCCCTGCCTTGACTTTCTGCACGCCGGCAATAATGACGCGCTCGCCGCCCGCGAGGCCCTTTTCGACGACGAAATCCTGGGCGATCTGCGATCCGAGCGCGACCGGCCGCTCCTCGACTTTGTCGTCCGACCCAACCACCAGCACGAAACTGCCGTTCTGATTTGTTTGCACCGCCGCCGACGGAACGAGCGGCCGCTCCTGCCGCTTGGCGCGGTGCACCTCGACGGTCACAAGCGTGCCGGGCAGCAGCAGATGATCGGGATTGGGAAAATCGGCGTAGATGCTGACGGTCCCGGTCTGCGCACTCACCTGGTTATCGAAGAACGCAATCTTGCCGGCCGGTTTGTAGGAAGAACCGTCCGGCAGCTTCAGCTGGATGGTGCGGGCGGCGGCCTTTGCCGGCGAAAGGCCGGCTTTCTCCGCGGCGTTCATCAGGTAGCTGACCGAGAACACCACGCGGATTGGATCGAGCTGGTTGATCGTGGCCAGCGCCAGCGTGCTTGGGGTCACCAGGTTGCCTTTGGTCAAGGTCACGGCGCCGATCTGTCCGGCGATCGGCGAGGTAATCGTAGTGTAGCTCAGGTTGAGCTTCGCGTTGTCGACGTTGGCCTGATCAAGCTTCACCGTCGCTTCGTCCTGCTGAACCAGGAAGGCCTGGTCGGCCGCCTGCTGCTTGGCAATGGAGTTTTGCTTGGCGAGCTGCTGATAGCGGTCGAGGTCATCGCGCGCTTCGGCCAGCAGCGCCTGATCGTGGGCCAATTGCGCTTGCGCCGATTGCAGTGCAGCCTGGTACTGCGCCTTCTGCAATTGGAAGAGCACTTGTCCCGCCTGCACCTCGCTGCCTTGTCGCACCGGCACGTCGTCGATGAACGCAGTCACCCGCGGCACAACGTTGACGGATTGGATCGCGACCACCCGGCCGATGAAGCTGTAAACCGGCGCGACGTTCTGGACTGCTATCACCGCCACCGTCACCGTCGGCGGTAGGCTGCCGGGGACGGGTGTCGCCGCGGCGGCGGGTCGCACGATTAGCGTGCCGAGCGCGAGGCTGAGGAGCAGAGCTGATCGGCCCCAACCGCTCCGCCTCCCGCGCATCAGCGGCAAGCGGTCGATCACGCGCATGACCGGGTCGAGCGGCGCCACATCTCCGCCGTTTGAAAATCAGGTGTCGGCAGCATTCCCATGGGGCTTGTCATCCGATCGGTATTCAAATCTCGCCATTCGGTCTTCCAAACTTCGGGCGCGGCATTATGATACTCACCGGTTTCGTTATCGGTCAAGCACCGTTCCAGGCCGAGAGAGCGAGGATTTCTGATGTCCGCTGCGACGCCCATGCTGCCGCCACGACGTAGAGCTGGTCGACCGCCGGCGGCGCTTGCGGCGCGGTTACCGGCGATGCTGCTTGACGCCGCCGAAACACGGTTCCTGGCTCAGGGCTACGGCGCCACATCGGTTGAGCAGATCGCCCTCGACGTAGGTGCGACGAAGCGGACGATCTATGCCAAGTTCGGCGACAAGGCGGGTCTCTTCTCTGCCATGGCCAAGCGCATCGTCGAACGCCGGCGGGCTTGGCTGAGCGGCGAATTTCCTGGCGCAACCGTCGATGAACGACTGACCAATTTTGGCATACAGCTCCTGCCGCTGGCGCTTGCGTCCGATGTGCTTTCGCTGCATCGGGTGATCGTGGCCGAAGCCCATCGTTTTCCCGAGATTGTTCTCCTCGTCGACGAACTGGCGGCGCGAGGCGTCCGCCGGCGGCTCGCCGAGATCATCGCGGCTGAGGCCACCAAGGGTTCGCTTGCGGTCCCCGATCCGGGCCTGGCGGCGGACCTGCTGATCGGCATGATCCTGAATGCAGCGGTCCATAACGGGCTGCTCGGACGCAGCAGCATCGCGGCGACCCACCCCGCACGATGGGCCCGAGCGGCGGTTTCAGTGTTTCTGGACGGGTGCCGCCGAGGATTGTGAGCACAGAGGTCACAGAATGTGAGTCATGGAACAGCAGCGGGGGCCTCGTGATCTCCGGCAAGGCCGGGCTGATCAAGCTGTCGCGACGGCGGGCAGCTTGATGATGGAATCATCGCTCAACGGCGCGATTGTTTCCAGGCTCACGTAGCAGCCGCGCTGCACTGCCCATTCATCATTCTGTTCGAGCAGCAAAGCACCGATCAGGCGTGTGATCGCCTCCTCGTTGCGGAAGATGCCAACCACATCGGTGCGCCGCTTGATCTCGCCATCGAGGCGATCGAGCGGGTTGATCGAGTGGATTTTCGGTCGATGATCCTTGGGGAGGGTCATGAAGGCGAGGCAGTCACCGAGCGCTCGCCCCTTGACGATGGCACCGATGCGCGTTGCCGGAATGCATAATGCCAACACGAGCGCGTTGATCGAAAGGCCGAGCGGCCTCAGGAACTCCTCGCGCAACACTTCGCCTGGATGTGTCGTTACGCGATTGGGGCGGCCGCTTTGGTCCACTTTGTTGGCTGATTTTGCCGTAATTGGTCTCTTTCCAAGCCGCTTTACGGTCGGCCCAGCCGCGTTCATAACCCCCGTATGGACCTCGCGGAAGCATTGCCGCAGACGATCGACACGCCGTCCGGTCCCGAAACCGGCGGCACGCTGACGATCGATCTTGCCGCCATCGAGGCGAACTGGCGCGTGCTGTGCCGCGAAATTCGCACCGCCGAATGCGCCGCCGTGGTCAAGGCCAACGGCTATGGGCTCGGCCTCGAAGCGGTCGTCGGCAAGCTCGATGCGGCCGGCTGCAAAACTTTTTTCGTCGCCGATCTCGTCGAAGCGCGCCGGCTGCGCGCCGTGGCGCGCGACGCCGTGATCTATGTGCTCAGCGGTTTTCTCCCCGAATGCGGCGCGGCGTTCATCGACATCGCCGCGCGGCCGGTGATCAACAGTATGACCGAGCTTGCCGAGTGGGATGCGTTCGTCGCCCAGCGCAACTGGCGCGGCGGTGCGGCGCTGCACGTCGACACCGGCATGAACCGGCTCGGCATTCCGCCTGAAGAAGCGGCCGCTTTGGCGCCGCGGGCGCAGACCGAAAACCACGGCATCACGCTCTTGATGAGCCACTTGGCCTGCGCCGAAACTCCCGCCCACCCACTCAATGCGGTGCAGATCCACGCCTTCACCGAAATGCGCGGGCTGTTCCGCGGCATTCCTGCTTCACTGGCGAATTCCTCAGGCATCTTTCTCGGCGATTCGGCGCATTGCGACCTGGCGCGGCCGGGCGCGGCGCTGTACGGCATCAACCCGACCCCGGGCCGCCCCAATCCGATGCAGGCGGTGGTGCAACTGACCGGCCGCATCCTGCAGATCCGCAATGTCGAAAAAGGCGCGACAGTGGGCTATGGCGCAACCTGGACGGCAAAGCACGCCGCGCGCATTGCGGTGGCGGCGCTCGGCTATGCCGACGGCGTGCCGCGCGCCGCGAGCGGCGCGGATTGCGGCCAGCTGGGCGTCGCTCATGTCGCCGGCAAAAGCTGTCCGATCGTCGGACGCATTTCCATGGATTTGATCTGCCTCGATATCAGCGATTTGCCCGACGGCGTCCTCCATCGCGGCGATGCGGCAACGTTCATCGGTGACGGCATTTCGATCGACGATGTCGCTGCAGCGGCGGGTACGATCGGCTATGAGGTGCTCACCCATGTCGGCCCGCGCTGCCATAGAATCTATCGAGGCGCCTAAGACGAGGCGGACGAGGCAGCAAAAATGGCCGCTCGCTCCCAAAATTTTGTCTGCCAAAGCTGCGGCGCCGCCTCGGCGCGCTGGGCGGGCCGCTGCGAGGCGTGCGGCGCCTGGAACACGCTGGCCGAGGAAGGTGACGTTGCCGCGGCGCGGCGGCCGTCGCGCAAGGGCCGGCCGTTCGCCGTCGCACCGCTCAAGGGCGAAACCCGTGAAGCGCCGCGGCTTGCCTCGGGCCTCGGCGAGTTCGACCGCGTCACCGGCGGCGGTTTGGTGCGCGGCTCGGTGCTGCTCCTTGGCGGCGATCCGGGCATCGGCAAATCGACGCTGCTGATCGAGGTGGCCGCCGCCATGGCGCGCCGCGGTCAGCGCGCCGTCTACATTTCCGGCGAAGAAGCGGTCGCGCAGGTGCGGCTGCGCGCCGAGCGGCTCGGGCTCGCCGATGCAGCCGTCGATGTTGCAGCGGAAACGTCGGTCGAAGACATCGTGGCGACGCTGTCCCATGGCGCGCCGCCGCGGCTTGTCGTCATCGATTCGATTCAGACGATGTGGACGCAGACCGTCGAGGCGGCGCCCGGCACGGTGACGCAGGTGCGCGGCTCGGCCGGCGAACTGATCCGCTTCGCCAAACGTGGCGGCACCGCGGTGATCCTGGTCGGCCACGTCACCAAAGACGGCCAGATCGCCGGCCCCCGCGTCGTCGAGCACATGGTCGACGCGGTGCTGTCGTTCGAAGGCGAGGGCTCGCACCAGTTCCGCATCCTGCGCGCCATGAAGAACCGCTTCGGCCCGACCGACGAGATCGGCGTGTTCGAGATGACCGGCACGGGATTGCGGGAAGTCGCCAATCCTTCGGAACTGTTCCTGTCCGAGCGCGATCTCGGCAGCCCCGGTACCGCCGTGTTCGCCGGCATCGAAGGCACCCGGCCGCTCTTGGTGGAAATCCAGGCGCTGGTCGCCCCGACCACGCTCGGCATACCGCGCCGCGCCGTGGTCGGCTGGGACCCGAGCCGGCTCTCGATGGTGCTCGCGGTGCTGGAGGCGCATTGCGGCATCCGCCTGTCCGG
>JASHPU010000308.1 GCA_030037885.1 Xanthobacteraceae bacterium
GCGCGACCAAATTGCTGATCCGGCACATGCAGCGTCACGCGCTCCGCAATCACGGCAAGGGCTCGTCCCCGCCTCATAATCATGGTCGCATCGTGATACCAGGCGCACTCAATCTTGACCCTCATCCTGAGGTGCGCGCCGAAGGCGCGCCTCGAAGGATGCAGGCCGAGGCGCTGAGGCCTCGCCCTTCGAGGCTCGGCGCTGCGCGCCGAGCACCTCAGGGTGAGGAAACGAGGTAGCGATAAGAGCGGTCGTTATGAATCTGGTGCGCCGCAATGTTTTGTCACTTTCGATCGGCGCCGCGGCATGGCCGCTCCTTCTGCGTCTTGCAACAGCGGACTCGCTTGCTCAGGGGCCTATCCACATCGTGGTGGCTTTTCCACCAGGCGCCGTGGGCGACGTTGTCGCGCGGCTGATCGAGCCGTCGCTGCAGCAAAGGCTTGGTCAACCGATCGTCATCGATCACCGCCCAGGCGCCGGCGGCAATGTCGGCGCCGAAGCTGTTGTCAAAGCGCGGCCTGACGGCGGCACGCTGCTCGTGGCGGCTTCAAATAACGCAATCAATGCAACACTCTACAAGAACCTACCGTTCGATTTTACCCGCGACATCGCGATGGTCGCCGGCATCATGCAAGGCCCCCTTGTGATGCTGACAAATCCATCGTTCGCGGCCAAAAGCGTCGCGGAATTCATCAGCTACGCCAAGGCCAATCCCGGCAAGCTCAATATGGCATCTGCAGGAAACGGCACGACCCCGCATCTGGCGGGCGAGCTCTTTCAGATGATGGCCGGCGTATCCATGGTTCACGTACCCTACCGCGGCAATGGGGCAGCGCTCGCCGACCTCGTGGCGGGCCGCGTGCAGCTGTTGTTCACCAACGTGATTGACTCGATCGGCTTTATCCGCGCCGGGCGCCTGCGCGCGCTCGCTGTGACCAGCTTGAACCCGTCGCCGGTCTTGCCGGGAATTCCGCCGCTGGCCTCCGTCGTCCCGGGCTATGAGGTGAGCCTTTGGTTGGGCCTCGGCGCGCCCAAGGCCACGCCGGCAGGCACAATCGCGGCCCTCAACAAAGCCGTGAACGCGAGCCTCGCCGAGCCCGCCATCGCGAACCGCATTCGCGACCTGGGCGGCGAGCCGATGATCATGAGCCCGCGCGAGCTTGATGCCTTCGTTGTGGCCGATACGCAAAAATGGGCCAAGGCCGTCAAGTTCTCCGGCGCGAAGGTCGATTGATGCGGAATTCGGATGATTCATCCCTCGTCATTCCGGATCGCCGCGGAAGCGGCGAGTCCGGAATCCATAACCCCGGCGCAGGGCTTATGGATTCCGGGTTCGCCGCTTCGCGGCGCCCCGGAATGACGGGGAATCAATCGAACTAAGTTGCAGATCGATTTGCCGATTTCGCAATGATCGCTCCGACTGGGCACCGCCTTCCGGCGCGCTTTTGTGCGCGCAATGTCGGCTATCGGATAGACAGGGGGCCTGCCACCGCTATGCTACAGCCGTTCCGACTCAACCGGGGAAAGCCCAATGCACGACGATGGGCGGTCGGAGGTGACGGCGAAGATCGCTGAGCTTCTTGCCAGGTCGCGGGAGCTGATGCGTCGCGGCGACATCAAGGGGGCGGACAAGGCGGCGCGCGAGGCGATCCGACTGCGCCAGGAATTGGCGGGCGCCAAAAACGACCACGCCTGAACGTCAGCGCGCCGCGCTCCTGGGCCGCGACAGCAACCCGCCGTAGCCGACGGCGAACGTCCAAAACGCCGCGATCCAGGCTGCCGCCGCGGCGTGCAGCAGCATCGTGGTCGTCGGCTCGAACGCCGCGGCAATGCGTAGCACCGCGGCCGCGACGACCAGCGCGTAGACGGCTTGCGTCAAGCGGCCGGCGATGAGTGCGCGCCCGGTATGGCCGAGGCTGGCCCTGGTCATGATGGCGAGCGTCATGGTGCCGATGGCGCCCACCGTCCAGCAATGCAGGCCGGCGCTCAGCGGTATCGTCCGCGGCATCGCGATGGCGCCGGCGACGATCACAAAACCGGCCGGCACGAACGCGTAGCCGAGATGGAGGATGAGGACCAAAGGATCGCGCAGCGTGCGGTCGCCGGCCCAGCGCGCCAGCCGCACCGCCTGGCCGAGGCCCGCCGCCAGCAGCAGCGCCGCCGTGCCGTCCCAGCCTGGAAGAGCGAGCCAGAGCAGGAGCGCGGCCAGCGAGACCGCCAGTACGGCGATGTCGAACCGCCCGAACGGCGCCGGCTGCCGCCCCGGGTTCTCGCGCGCCAGCCAATTATGCGTGAAGCTTGGAATGACGCGGCCGCCGATCAGGGAGATCATCGCGATGGCGGCGGCGATACCGATGCGTGTGCCGAGCGCGGCAACGCCGCTCAGGTGGTCTTCGACGTGAAACACCACGTTGCCGGCGAAGAACACCACGACGATCAAGAGCGGCGGCAGGTTGCGCCAATTGCGCCCGGCAAGCACCTCGCGCGCCGCAGCGGCCGCCAGCACCAACAGGAAGCTGCAATCGATGACGGCCGCCGCGAGCGCGCCGATCGGTTGCGACAGGAAGATCGCCACGCGGCCCGCGATCCACAGCGCCGCCAAAGCCGCCAACGGCCCGCCCTGCAGCGGCAGCCGTCCGGTCCAGTTGGGAATTGCGGTCAGCAGGAAACCGGTGACGATGGCGGGAACGTAGCCGTACAGCATTTCGTGGATGTGCCAGTCGAGCGGCGAGAACGCCGTGGGAATACTGAGGTCGCCGAACAACAACGGCAGCCAGATCAGGATGCCCAGGCCGGCATAGACCGCGCCGAGCAGGAAGAACGGCCGAAAGCCGTAGCTCAGGAGCGCCGGACCCGCATAAGCGCGAAGGCGAGGAATAGGACTCATTTTAGGTCTTCGATACCCTATTCGCGTGTTTCGTCGCGCCGCACGATATGCGGAGGCAAGACGCATGGCAAAGCACGTCCCGTTCGCCGCGCCCTTGCGGTTAGTCTCGCGCTTCGCCACATCAGGGAACCGGTGAGGACGGAAATGCCGCGCGCGCAAAAAGAATTGGCCAGAAAAACGTCGACGAAGCCGGCCACCAAGCGCAATGCGCGGCCCGGATTCGCGGCAAAGTCCGGCTTGGGCGCTCTGCCGGAGTGGAATCTCGCCGACCTTTATGCCGGGCTCGACGATCCGGCGCTCAGGCGCGACCTCGACCGTGCCGACGCCGAATGCGCCGCCTTCGAGGCCGCGTATAAGGGCAAGCTCGCCGAGATGGCGGCTTCGCCGACTGCCGGCGCCGCGCTCGCCGACGCGGTGCGGCGTTACGAAGCGCTCGACGATCTCATGGGCCGGCTCGGCTCCTATGCGGGGCTCGTGCATGCCGGCGACACGCTCGATCCGGCGCGCACCAAATTTTACGGCGACGTGCAGGAGCGGCTGACCGCGGCCTCGACGCACCTTCTGTTCTTCACGCTCGAACTCAACCGCCTCGACGATGCGCTCATCGCAGCCGCGATGGCCGATCCCACGCTCGGCCATTACCGGCCGTGGCTCGAAGACGTGCGCCGCTACAAGCCGTATCAGCTCGAGGATCGCGTCGAGCAACTGTTTCACGAAAAATCGGTGACGACCTATACGGCCTGGAACCGGCTGTTCGATTCGACCATTGCCAATCTGCGTTTCCAGGTCGCCGGCCGCACGCTCGCCATCGAGCCGACGCTCAATCTGCTGCAGGACCGCGCCGTTGAAAAGCGCAAGGCGGCCGCGCAGGCGCTGGCCAAAACCTTCCAACACAACACGGCGCAATTCGCGCTCGTCACCAATACGCTCGCCAAGGATAAGGAAATCTCCGACCGCTGGCGCGGCTTTGCCGACATCGCCGATGCGCGCCATCTCGACAACCGGGTCGAGCGCGAGGTGGTCGACGCGCTGGTCGCCGCGGTGCGCGCCGCCTATCCGCGCCTGTCGCACCGCTATTACGCGCTCAAGGCCAAATGGTTCGGCAAGAAGAAGCTGCCGCATTGGGACCGCAACGCGCCGCTGCCGCAGGCGCCGACCCGGCCGATCGGCTGGGGCGAAGCGCGCGACACCGTACTGACCGCTTATGGCGCGTTCTCGCCCAAGATGGCGGCGATCGCCGAGCGGTTTTTCGACAAACGCTGGATCGACGCGCCGGTGCGGCCCGGCAAGGCGCCGGGCGCATTCTCGCATCCGACCGTGCCGTCGGTGCACCCTTACGTGCTGCTCAACTATCAGGGCAAGCCGCGCGACGTGATGGTGCTCGCCCACGAGCTCGGCCACGGCGTGCATCAGGTGCTGGCGGCGCCGAACGGCGCGCTGATGGCGCCGACCCCGCTGACGCTGGCCGAGACCGCCAGCGTGTTCGGCGAGATGCTGACCTTCAAGAAATTGCTGGCCCAGACGGCGGACAACAAACAGCGCAAGGCGATGCTCGCCGCCAAGGTCGAGGACATGATCAACACAGTGGTGCGGCAGATCGCGTTCTACACCTTCGAGCGCGCCGTCCACACCGAGCGCAAGAGCGGCGAGCTGACCGGCGAGCGCATCGGCCAATTGTGGCTCAAGGTGCAGAGCGAAAGCCTCGGCCCGGCCATCGAGCTCAAGCCCGGCTACGAGACCTTCTGGGTCTACATTCCGCATTTCATCCATTCGCCGTTCTACGTCTACGCGTACGCGTTCGGCGATTGCCTGGTGAACTCGCTCTATGCGGTCTACGAGCACGCGACGGCAGGCTTCGCGGAGCGCTATCTCGCCATGCTGGCGGCCGGCGGCACCAAGCATTATTCCGAGCTGCTCGCTCCGTTCGGACTCGACGCCCGCGACCCGGCGTTCTGGCAGGGCGGCCTCGCCGTCATCACGCGGCTGATCGACGAGTTGGAAGCCCTGGAGAGGTGACTAAAGCGTACCCCAAGAGGGTGGACATTCAGGCGCGCCGCGCTCGGCTAAGCGCTCAGCCTATATCCTGTGTTGGCCACTGTTAACCAAACCAGGCCAAGGCCTCGTGCGCCCCGGCCCGGCCTGGTCACCGTTACCCGGCGGAACTGGGCCAGATTTTGCCACACTACGCCGCTAGCCCTATTGGCGTCGGGGGTTAGGGTAACGGGGTCGGTTCGCGTCTACCCTTTCCCAAAGTGAACAAAGCGTGAGCGTTGCTCGCCGCGACCGCGCGGCGGTCGGCGCTTTGAACGCGTCACAACGCGAGATCGCCCGTGCCGTCCGGTACCGCGCGTCAAAATATCTTGCGTCTACACGCCGCCCGCGCCGGCTATTCGTGCGGCCTTGCCGTTTGCCTGTTCCTGTTCGGCTCGAGGGCGCTGCAGAACGCCGTCGCCGAGGGCGAGACGCGCACCATCACGATGCACCACGTCCATACCGGCGAGGACATCACCATCACCTACAAGCGCGAGGGCCGCTACGACGAGGCGGCGCTGGAAAAGCTCAACTGGTTCTTGCGCGACTGGCGGCGCGGCGAAGAGATCCGCATGGATCCGCAGTTGATCGATCTGGTCTGGGAGGTGCAGCGCGAGACCGGATCGAAACAGCCGATCGACGTGATCTGCGGCTACCGCTCGCCGCAAACCAACGCCATGCTGCGGCGAAGGAGCCGCGGCGTCGCCCGCTTTTCCCAGCACATGCTCGGCCACGCCATGGATTTTTACATTCCCGGCGTGCCGCTCGAGGAATTGCGCGTGCTCGGGCTCCGCCTGGAGCGCGGCGGCGTCGGCTTCTATCCGACCTCCGGCTCGCCGTTCGTGCATATGGATACCGGCGGCGTGCGCATGTGGCCGCGCATGTCGCGCAACGACCTGTTGCACGTGTTCCCCGACGGCCGCACCGCCTACATCCCGAGCGATGGCCGGCCGCTTCCGGGCTATGAGCTGGCGCTCGCCGACATCAGGAACCGCGGCCAAAGTATTGCGCCGGTCGTGCTCGCCGACGCCACGCCGAGCAACGCCAATCCGCTCGCCAAACTGTTCAGCTTCGTGACGCCGCAGTCGCAGCAAGCGGACCCCGAAGAGGACGCCGAGATCGAGACCGCCTCGATTACGGCGCCGGCTGCCGGAGGCGCGCAGGGCACGCCGGCACCGCCGGTGCCGGCAGTCAATTCCGCTGCGCCAAAAGCCGCGGCGCCGGTGCAGAAAGTCGCCGCAGCCGCGCCGCCGCCAGTCCCGGCGCCGCGCGCCGACGCCAACACGGCAGCCAACCCGCTCCTCGCCGCGCTCGAGCGCGAAGCCGCGCGCAAGCGCGCGACGATCGGACTTTATGCGGCCGTGCCGGCGCCGGCCGCGGCCGCACCCGCAACCGCCGCAAACGCCAACGCCGCCGCCCAGCCGCGCTCGACCTATCAGCTTGCCTCGTATGAGCAGACGCCGCAGCGCCGCGCCGCGCTGACGCCCAACCAGGTGATCGTGGCGCGCGGCTATTGGGCCGGCCCGCCCGACGGCGAGACCGCCGCGCAGCCGGAGCAACAAAACAATGCGCTGCACGCCGGCATGCCGCACCCCGCGCGCAAGGACGTCGCCGCG
>JASHPU010000309.1 GCA_030037885.1 Xanthobacteraceae bacterium
TCCCGCCATGCCAGAACCGAAATGCGCCCGGCGCCGCTTGCGGAACTGCGTCCTGGGGCGTCGTTGGGGGGCGGCGTTCCTGGTGCTCCTGTCCGGCGGGCGGCTTGAGGATTTATCGGAGCGATGGAGGCGCAATGGGTCCGGCGGACCCGACGAATGAACGGTTCCCAGCCGCCCCCGCCGTGCCAGAACCGAAATGCGTCCGGCGCGTTGATATGCTATCCCTGCCGGCCTGCCGCGTTCCTTCCGCACAATCCAACCCAAGGCAAATTCATGACCCTCACGGATCCCAACATTTCGCCGCTTGTTGCCTTGATCGCCGGGATTTTGATTCTGATCCTGCCGCGCCTGCTCAACTATATCGTCGCGATCTATCTCATCATCATCGGCGTCGAGGGCCTCAACCACATCCACCATTTCTTCCGCTGATGACGCATCCATGGCCAAATCGCGCTCCAAAACCTCCCGTCAACCGGTGAAGCAATCGCCCGTGCGCGCGCGCCGCAACGGCGCCAATAAGTCGCGCGTCTCCGCAGCCAAGCCGGGGCGCGCTCCGGCCCAAAAAGCCGCGAAAAAGGGCAAGTGGGTCTATGGCTTCGGCGGCGGCAAGGCGGAAGGGCGCGCCGCGATGCGCAATCTGCTCGGCGGCAAGGGCGCCGGCCTTGCCGAGATGGCGCATCTCGGCCTGCCGGTGCCGCCCGGCTTCACCATCACCACCGAAGTCTGCACCTATTTCTACCAACACGATAAATCCTACCCGAAGCATCTGCAGCCGCAGGTCGAGGCGGCGCTCGCCGCACTCGGCCGCATCACCGGCAAAAAATTCGGCGATGCCAAAAATCCGCTGCTGGTCTCGGTGCGCTCCGGCGCGCGCGCCTCGATGCCAGGCATGATGGACACGGTGCTCAACCTCGGGCTCAACGACTTGACCGTCGCCGCGCTTGCGGAAAAGTCCGGCGACCGGCGCTTTGCGCAAGACAGCTACCGCCGCTTCATCACCATGTATTCGGACGTGGTGCTCGGTATCGCGTACCATCATTTCGAGGAAATCCTCGACGAATACAAGGAGCGCGCCGGCTATGCGCTCGACACCGATTTGAGCGCCGAAGACTGGGAAAAGGTCATCGTGCGCTACCAGGAGCGCGTCGAGGAGGAAAGCGGCAAGCCGTTCCCGCAGGACCCGCACGCCCAGTTGTGGGGTGCCGTCGGCGCGGTGTTCGGCTCGTGGATGAACCAGCGCGCCATCACCTATCGGCGCCTGCACGGCATTCCGGAAAGCTGGGGCACCGCGGTCAACGTGCAGGCCATGGTGTTCGGCAACATGGGCGAGACCTCGGCCACCGGCGTCGCTTTCACGCGCAATCCTTCGACCGGCGAGAACAAGCTCTATGGCGAGTTTTTGCTCAATGCCCAGGGCGAGGACGTCGTCGCCGGCATCCGCACGCCGCAGGAAATCACCGAGGCGGCGCGCCAGGAAGCCAAGTCCGACAAGCCTTCGATGGAAGCGGCGCTGCCCGAGGCGTTTGCCGAGCTCAAGCGCATCCAGTCCGTGCTGGAGCGGCACTACCGCGACATGCAGGATCTCGAATTCACCGTCGAGCAGGGCAAGCTGTGGATGCTGCAGACGCGCAGCGGCAAGCGCACCGCCAAGGCGGCGTTGCGCATCGCCGTCGAGCTCGCCGACGAGAAGCTCATTAGCCGGCAAGAGGCGGTGTCGCGGATCGATCCGGCGAGTCTCGATCAGCTCCTGCACCCGACCATCGATCCCAACGCCGACCGCAAGGTGATCGCCACCGGGCTGCCGGCCTCGCCCGGCGCCGCCAGCGGCGAGATCGTGTTTTTTCCCGACGAGGCCGAAACGCTCAAAGGCCAAGGCCACAAGGTCATCCTGGTGCGGGTCGAGACCTCGCCCGAGGACATTCACGGCATGCACGCGGCGGAAGGGATTTTGACGACGCGCGGCGGCATGACCTCGCATGCCGCGGTGGTGGCGCGCGGCATGGGCAAGCCGTGCGTCTCCGGCGCTGGCGCGCTGCGCGTCGATTACCGCGCGCAGACCGTGAGCGCCGGCGGCGTCACCCTGAAAAAGGGCGAGACGCTTACCATCGACGGTTCGACCGGCCAGGTGCTGGGCGGCAAGGTGCCGATGCTGCAGCCCGCGCTCGCCGGCGAATTCGCCACATTGATGCAATGGGCCGACGGCTTACGCAAACTGAAAGTCCGCGCCAATGCCGACACGCCGGCCGATGCGCAGGCGGCGATCAAATTCGGCGCCGAAGGCATCGGCCTGTGTCGCACCGAGCACATGTTCTTCGACGAGGATCGCATCCGCGCGGTGCGCGAGATGATCCTCGCCGGCGACGAACAGGCGCGCCGCGCCGCGCTGGCGAAATTATTGCCGATGCAGCGGGCCGATTTCGTCGAGCTGTTCAAGATCATGGGGGCGTTGCCGGTGACGATTCGGCTTCTCGATCCGCCGCTGCACGAGTTTCTGCCGCATACTGACGAGGAAATCGCTGCCGTCGCGCAAGCCATGGGCGCCGATCCGAAAAAACTCGCCGACCGCGCCCGCGAGTTGCACGAGTTCAACCCGATGCTCGGCTTCCGCGGCTGCCGGTTGGCGATCGCCTATCCGGAAATCGCCGAGATGCAGGCCCGCGCCATTTTCGAAGCCGCGGTCGAGGCAGGCCGCGCCACCGGCAAGCCGGTCAAGCCCGAGATCATGGTGCCGCTTACCGCCGGCAAGGCCGAGCTCGACCTGGTCAAGGCGCGCATCGACGCCATGGCCAAGACGGTCGCTGCCGAAACCAGGCGCGCCATCGCGTATCAGGTCGGCACCATGATCGAATTGCCGCGCGCCGCGCTCAAAGCCGGCGAGATCGCCGAGACCGCCGAATTCTTCTCGTTCGGGACCAACGATTTGACGCAGACCACGTTCGGCATCAGCCGCGACGACGCCGCAAGCTTCTTGGGCATCTACACGGCGAAAGGCATTTTGAGCACCGATCCATTCGTGTCGATCGACCGCGAGGGCGTCGGCGAACTCATTCAGATCGCGACCGAGCGCGGGCGCAAAGTGCGCAAAAATCTCAAACTCGGCATTTGCGGCGAGCACGGCGGCGATCCGGCCTCGGTCGCCTTCTGCGACGAAGTCGGTCTCGACTACGTCTCCTGCTCGCCGTTCCGGGTGCCGATCGCGCGGCTCGCCGCCGCGCAGGCGGCGCTCGGCAAGCACGCGCGCGGCGAGGGTTAATCGACTGTTAGTTATAACCGCCTGATTGTTCCGCTCATTCCCGCGCAAGCGGGAATCCAGCACTGGGTCCCCGCTTTCGCGGGGACGAGCGGATGGTGAGCCGCTCGCCCCAATCGCGATTAACGCGATCGCAAGGTTAATGCTGAAAAACTCGAAACTGTCGCTTCCGCGCCACGCCGGCAGCGTTTGCGTAACCGCGTTCGGGTAGCGTCGGGTTCGCGTTTGGGGTGAGGGGACATGGCGTCGCGTAGTCTCGCGTTGGGAGGCTGTTGTTCTGCGCGTTTTTGGCTCAGCGCGTTTTGCATGGCGCTGATGCCGACGTCGATCGGCTACCAGGAAATCGCCGTTTTGTTGTCGCCGCGGCCGGCGCTGGCAGCGCTGCCGCACCCGCACCTTTTCCCGTCGCCGTTCGGGACCATCGAACCCGCGACTTACAGCTATGGCCGCCAGCCGATCGGCACGGCGATGCCGCAGCCGCCGATGTTCGAGCTGGCCAGTTTCGACCCGAACAGTTTGGTCGATGCGCCGCTGTGGACGATCGATCGGCCGCTGCAGACGCGACGCGCGGCGTTGGTCGACTATCCGACCGTCAATCGGCGGCTCAAGGGCGATCGCTTGCCCGCGGCCAAAATCACGCCGGCTTCGAGCGAACCAAAAAACTTGCCGCAGCTGCAGCCGATTGACGCCGCACCGGCACAGCCGCCTCTTGCCGCGCCTCCGCCGGCGGCTCCTTCGCATCAAAAATCCGCCGCGGCGCCGGCGGCCGCGCCGCCCGCGGCGACCGCGCCGATCAACGAGACTGCCGATTTGCCCGCCGCGGTCCCGGCTTCGGGCGAATTATCCGATGCGCCCGGACTGTCAACGGACTCCGCCCTGGCGTTCGTCGACGACGGTCCCGACGACCGCGGCGCGGATATTTATTTCGGCGCGGCCGTCACCGGCTCGATCGGCGGGCTTGAACGCTGGGCGCCCGGCGCCGCGCCGATCCTGGCGGCGCCGCCGAGCGCGGCCGGCCTCGCGCTCGCCAGCCTGCAGCAACCCGGCGCGACGGACGTGAATGCCGACGATTTGATGCGGCGGCAAAGCCCGGCGCAGCGCCTCGGCCTTGCCGGCAAGGCGCGCGCCAAAGCCGAGAAATGCCTGGCCGATGCGGTCTATTTCGAAGCGCGCGGCGAGCCGCTGCGCGGCCAGCAAGCGGTGGCGCAGGTGGTGATGAACCGGGTGTTCTCCGGCTATTATCCCAACAACGTGTGCGGCGTCGTTTATCAGAACGCCAGCCATTACCTCGCCTGTCAGTTCACCTTCGCCTGCGAGCACAAGGATTTGAGCCGCATCGACGAGCCCGACATGTGGGCGCAGGCCAAGCACATCGCCAAGGACACGCTCGACGGCAGGATCTGGCTCGCCGACATCGGCCACGCCACGCACTATCACGCCTACTGGGTGCACCCGAGCTGGGTGCATGAGATGACGCGGCTCTACAAGCTAGGCGTCCACACGTTCTACCGGCCGCGCGCCTGGGGCAGCGGCGATTACGAGCCGGTCTGGGGCAAGCCCGATGTGGACGACGCCAGGCCGCAAGCCGACGCCGCTTCGCGCCACCAAGCGACCGCGAAGCTGTGAGCAAATATCGAAATTTCTTTCGCGGTATCGCCCGCTCAAGCGGACGTTCTACAGAATCTTCGTCTTCGTGAGGCGACGCAGCATGGCCGGCAACGTCGTGGAAATCGCCCGCCAGGAGGGAACCGAATTCCGCCGCGTGGATCTGCGGCTCGCGGACGACGGCGCGATCTACCTGGAAGCGCAGGACATGGGGCCCAGCGTCGAGCAGGTCTGGGGCGACACCGACTACGAATTCCGGGTCCGCGTCGCGCCGTCGGCGCTGCCCAAGCTCGCGTTCGAGTTGTTGCGCGAAAAATTCGCCGGCCGCTTGGATGCGGTCACGGCGTTTCGGGATTGGTGCCGGGCGCACGGCGTCGAGCACGAATTCGGCAACTACGCCTGATTGCGGGGCCGGCGATTACATTCATCTGCAATCTGCCGCGTAGCCGCGGCATCGAGCGTGCCGAGTTGGCCGCGCTCGCATC
The DNA here is from genome assembly GCA_030037885.1 of Xanthobacteraceae bacterium. GTDB lineage: Bacteria > Pseudomonadota > Alphaproteobacteria > Rhizobiales > Xanthobacteraceae > BOG-931. Next base: position 5,341 of record JASHPU010000309.1, read on the forward strand.
GATTCAATCTCCTGGGAACACCTTGTAGAACAAAAAGGTTGTTCGTGCGGCGCGCGTCACATCTCGATGTCGAGGCCGATGTCGAGATTGCGCACCGAGTGGGTCAGCGATCCGGACGACAGATAATCGACGCCGGTCTCGGCAATCGCGGCGGCGGAATCGAGCGTGATGCCGCCGGACGCCTCGATGACGAGCCGGCCCGCCACCATGGCGACGGCGCGGCGCATGGCGTCGAGATCGAAATTGTCGATCAGCACCACGTCGGCGAGGCCCACTTCGAGCACCTCGTCGAGCTGCGCGAGCGAGTCGACCTCGATCTCGATCTTGACCAGGTGGCCGGCCGCCGCTTTGGCGCGCTTGAGCACGGCGGCGATGCCGCCGGCGACTGCGATGTGATTGTCCTTGATCAGCATCGCATCGTCGAGGCCGAAGCGGTGATTATAGCCGCCGCCGCAGCGCACCGCGTATTTCTCCAATGCGCGCAGGCCCGGCGTGGTTTTGCGCGTGCAGACGATGCGCGCCTTGGTGTGAGCGATGCGCTTGACGAATGCGGCGGTCGCCGTGGCGATGCCGGACAAGTGGCCGACGAAATTGAGCGCGGTGCGCTCGGCGGCGAGGATGGCGCGCGCGTCGCCGTCGATGCGCATCAGCGTGGCGCCGGCCGCGACCGGCTCGCCGTCGCGGGCGCGCGCGGCAATCTTGATGTGCGGCGACAATCGGCGGAAGCAAGCCTCGACCAGCGGCAGGCCGGAAACGACGCCGGCCTTGCGCGCCACCACCAGCGCGCGGCCGGGCGTGTCCTCCGGGACCGTGGCAATGGAGGTCACGTCGCCGGCGCGCCCGAGATCTTCCGTAAGCCCGCGCGCGACCGCGGCTTCGACCTCGAGCGGCGACAAAAACGCGTCGGCACAGAACAGCGACATCGGCCGAGATCCTTGAATCAGGCGTTGCGAATGGTGCAAACCATGGGCCTGGAGAACAGGCCAGCCATGCGGCTTGCCGTCCTCAAGGGCTGAATTTCCGGTTGGGCGACGGGGTTGTTACCATTATGCTGCGCCGCTTTTTGCCGATCCATCGGCTTGCCGGGTCAACAATGGCTCACGTCGATAATCGCCTCAAGTCTGCGCCAGGCGCGCCCGCCGTCGCCACGTGGCGCACGCCGGTGCGCGCGACGCCCGTTCCGGCATGAGCGGAGGCGCGATGCCGACATTCCAGGCCATCGTCATCGACAAGGTTGAAAGTGGGCAGAGCGTCCGCCTCACCGACTTCGACGACAAGGATCTGATGGACGGCGACGTCACCGTCCGCGTCGAATGGTCGACGCTGAACTACAAGGATGGCTTGGCGCTGACCGGCAAGGCGCCGGTTGTGCGCCGCTTTCCGATGATCGCCGGCGTCGATTTCGCCGGCACGGTTGAAAGCTCGTCCCATCCCGCCTGGCGCGCCGGCGACAAGGTGATCCTCAACGGCTGGGGCCTCGGCGAGACCCATCTCGGCGCCTATGCGCAGAAGGCGCGCGTCAAGGGCGATTGGCTCATTCGGCTGCCCGCGCGCATGAGCGCGCGCGACGCCATGGCGATCGGCACCGCAGGCTATACGGCCATGCTGGCGGCGATGGCTCTCGAGCGCGCCGGCGTCACGCCGGCGCGCGGTCCGGTGGTGGTGACCGGCGCGGCCGGCGGCGTCGGTTCGGTCGCGGTGGCGCTTCTTGCCAAGCTCGGTTATGCGGTGACGGCTTCGACTGGCCGTCCGGCCGAAGCGCCGTATCTCAAGGGGCTTGGCGCCGCCGAGGTGATCGAGCGCAAGGCGCTTTCCGGTTCGCCGCGCCCGCTCGGCAAGGAACGTTGGGCCGGCGGCATCGACACGGTCGGCTCGACCACGCTGGCCAATGTGCTCGCCATGACACGCTACGGCGGAAGCGTGGCGGCTTGCGGGCTTGCCGGCGGAATGGACTTGCCGGTAACCGTAGCGCCATTCATTTTACGCGGCGTATCGCTGCTCGGGATCGATTCGGTCATGTGTCCGTTGCCGCTGCGGCAGGAGGCGTGGCGCCGCTTGGAGACCGAGCTCGATCGCGGCAAGATCGCGGCGATGACCAGCGAGATCGCGCTTGCCGACGTCATTGACGCCGGACGGCGCATCGTCGAGGGGCAGGTGCGCGGCCGCATTGTGGTGAAGATTCCGTAGCCACGTGCACAATTCGGCCACGGCATCAGGGCAACATGCGAGGCGCCATGGTAAGGGGACGGTTAAGGAATTTAGTTAATGTCGCCATGCGTGTTGTGAGGGAGGCGCCAATGGTCCGGATCGCCGTGCTGGGACTAGCCATGTTGGCCGCCACCGCGGCGTCGGCCCAGGAGCTCGCGCCCGAGCAGGCCCGCGCCTTCATCGCCGGCAAGTTGTTCGCCTACAATTGCTTCGACGGCACGCGCGGCGTCGGCCGCATCTTCGCCGACGGCTCGATCATCGGCACGATCCAGGCCCCGGGCAGCAACAGCTTGCGCTTCGCCCACTTGCCGCCCGGCACCATCCGGGTCACGCACACCTCGATGTGCGCGCACTTGGCCGGGCTGCCGATTGATCCATGCTTCAAGGTGCAGAAGATCGATTATTACAGCTTCCGCGGCTCGATCTCCGGCCTGAGCTTCGCCTATTGCGATTTCCGTCAGCGCAATCCGCGCGCCGCGCTGGCGGCGCGGCGCGAATCGGCACGCGAGCCGGCGACGGCGCTGGTGGAGGTGCGGCCGGGGCCGTAGGCGGCGTTACTCGAGATCCAGACGGAACGGCTCGCCTTCCGCGGCGATGGTGCCGCGGCCGATGGTTTCGATCGCGGCGATCATGCGGCCGTCGCGGCCGAGCAGGCGATCGGCGAGCGCGACGATGCGCATGTTCGGCGTGGCGGTCGGCGAGGCGCGCCGCAACGCCTGCGCGATGCTCGCCTCGTCGCGGTGCGAGGCGAGCGCGCAAACGCTGGCGAAGGCGCTGGCGGTCGAGCGGCTGATGCCGGCATAGCAGTGCACGACGAGCGGCGCGCGGCGATCCCAGCGGCGCACGAATTGCAAGAGATCGGCGACGTGTTGCTCCTCGGGCAGCACGCAGCCGTCGAGCGGCGACGCAATATCGTGCAGCCGCAGCCACAGATGATTCGCCGCGGCGATGCCGTGCGGCCGTTCGACATGCTCGTCGCCGAGCAGCGATACGACGTGGCGCGCGCCGGTCCCGGCGACGGTTTCATGCAGGCGCGCCAGCGAGCAGACGTGAATCATGGTCAGGCGATCTTTCGCTTTTGCGACGCTGATATAATACCGTTGCTGGCACGCGTAAGACGGGTCAGTCGCCGGCGAGTTTCGTGAACCGCTCCAGATAGCGCGCCTGCGCGGTCTCGGCCGGCCACGGTTTCAGATAATCGCGCTCCATTGCGGGAGCGACCCGCGGGGGCGCGCCGAAAAACCGCCGCGCCTCGGCGTGGGCGAAGCCGGCGAGCCGCGTCGCTTCCAGATAGGCGGCTTGGCGGTCCGCGGTTTTGATCAGCCGCTCCAATTCCGGCGCCCACTGCGCCGGCAGTCCGAAGCGGCGATGGATGGCGGCAAGCAGGCGCCGCTCGACGCCCTTGTAGGCATCGCCGATCACCGCCTTGAACGGCGAGATCATGTCGCCGATCACGTATTCGGGCGCGTCGTGCAGCAAAATGGCGAGCCGGCAATTGCGGTCGAGCCGCGGCGCCTTCAGCCGCGCCAGCGCTTCGACCAGGAGGCAATGTTGCGCCACCGAGAAGATGTGCGCACCGACCGTCTGGCCGTTCCAGCGCGCCACGCGGGCGAGGCCATGAGCGATGTCTTCGATCTCGATATCGAGCGCCGAAGGATCGAGCAGATCGAGCCGCCGCCCCGACAGCATGCGCTGCCAGGCGCGCACGTCGCATATTGTATCGGTTGGCGGCTTGAGCCGCTGCAGCACTTCAGCCACGGCCGCGCTGTCCGAGCTTGGCAACGACGTCGTGCCAGTGGCAGGTCACCAGATGGTCGTTGACCATGCCGGTCGCCTGCATGAAGGCATAGACGATGGTCGGGCCGCAGAACTTGAAGCCGCGCTGGGCGAGCTCCTTCGACATGGCGCGCGATACCGCGGTCTCGGCGGGAATCTGGGCGATGCTCCGATGGCGGTTCACCTTGGGCCGGCCGTCGACGAAATTCCACAACAGCTTGGAAAAACCCGGGCCCTTTTCCATCACGTCGAGGAAGGCGCGCGCCGAGAGCACGGTGGCCTCGATCTTGGCGCGGTTGCGCACGATGCCGGCATCCTGCATCAGGCGTTCGATTTTTTGCGGCCGGTAGCGCGCGATCTTGTCCGGCACAAAGCCGTCGAAGGCGCGGCGGAAATTGTCGCGCTTGCGCAGGATCGTGATCCACGACAGGCCGGCCTGAAAACCGTCGAGGATCAGTTTCTCGAACAGCGCGCGGTCGTCGTATTCGGGCACGCCCCATTCGGTGTCGTGATAGGCGATGTAGAGCGCATCGTCTTTCGGCCACGGGCAGCGCGTGGCGTTTTGCTCGGCTGGCGCGGGAGAGCTCATTCGGCGGCCTTGCTTTCGCCCGGAAATGCGAATCTCGCCCAGTCGGGCTTGATGAGCCGGACCGGCACGCCGGCGGCCGTGAGCGTCTCGCCGCCGGCGAGCGCATCGGCGACGCGGTCGAGGCGCAACAGCGCAATGCCGCGTCCTGCCGCGGCCGAGCCCATCGTGCCGAGCGTGCGGTCGCCGGCGACGACCGGCGTGGCGGGCGCCGGCGCGGCGCCGGTGTAGGCAATTGGCACGGCGCGGCTGCGCGCGGTGCCGCGGTGCTCCATGCGCGAGACGACCTCCTGGCCGATATAGCAGCCTTTGCGGAAATCGACGCCGCCGAGCTGATCCATGTCGGCTTCGTGAGGAAAGGCATCGCCGTAGGCGAAATCGCGCCCGCCGCGCGGGATGCCAAGCGCGATGCGATGGGCCTCGTAGGCGGCGGCATCGGCCGGCTCGGCGCCGATCGCCGCGGTCGCGGCCGGCGCGCGGTGCGGCGGCAGCATCACCCGAAACCCGAGCGCCGGCAGCCGCGGATCCGGATAGCAGAGGCCGATGCTGTCGCTGGCTTCGGCCAGTTGCCGGACCAGTTGCCGGACCTGGCCCGCAGGAGCACCGCCGTTCCAAGCCGCCAGCACTCCGAGCACCTCAGAAAGGTCCTCGGCAATGACCTTGGCGCGCAGCTTGTAGAGGTTGAGCTTGTCGATAAGGGCGGCGATTTGCGCGCGCTCGACGTCGAGAAAGAAGCCGCCGCCGGCGGTCGCGGGTGCCTCCGTGACCAGAAAGTCCGCAATGATTTTTCCCTGCGGCGCCAACAGCGCGCAAAATTTTGCTGCGCCGGGCGTGAGATCGAGAAGGTCGGCCGTGACGAGACCATGAAGAAATTTTCGGGCGCCGTCGCCGACGACCTTGACCACGCCGCGTTCGGGCAGAAGGGCCGATTTCATTCGCGCTGCATTCCCGGTTGACCGCATCGAACCTAGGACCTTCGCCCGGAGTGCTCAAGGTGCGGTCGCGCCGCGTCCATCGCGGCGACCGCGGCGTCCTTCGCGGGGAGGTTGCGGAGGAATCATTTACGCCAGGGAGAGGACGTTGCGCTGCGGTGGGTTCATCATGTTAAACTTGCCGATGCAAGCAGATGCGGCGCCGCTTGTCACTCGCTTGCCTTGCGCAAGAGATAGCATGCGTTGTTTGGGGGAAATGACGCGTGATCGACGAGTTGTTGTCGCTGCGCGTGATCCTTGCTGCCAAGGCGCCAGAGGATCACGACCTGTTTCGGCGAGCCGCCGCCGCGGTACCGGTACCGATTGATCTTGAGTTTGCGGACGGCGGCGCCGCGGCGACGGACTGCGTCAAAGCCGGCGCCGATCTGGTGTATCTCGATAACGGCTTGGCGCCAGTCGAAATCGCGCAGGTCGCCGCCGCCGCCCGCGCCACGCCCAATCCGCCGTTCACCATCCTGCTGGCGACCGGAAACGGCGACAGCGAAGCCTTCGTGACCGATGCGCTCGCCGGCAAGCCGGCCGGGCCCGAACAAGCAACGCGGCTGATCGCGCGTTCGATCCGGGTCCGGCTGCCGAGCCGCGTGCTGGTGGTCGATGACTCCTCGACCATGCGCAGCATTGTCCGCAAGCTGCTGGCCGGAACGCGCTTCCCGCTCGACGTGCGCGAAGCGGACGAGGGCTTCGCCGCGCTCAAATACGTCCGCGAGGCCGGTATCGATCTCGTGTTCCTGGACTACAACATGCCGGGCTTTTCCGGCCTGGAGACGTTGGCCGAATTAAAGCGTGAGAAGCGGCGGGTGAGCGTCGTGATCATGTCGTCGGCGAGCGATCAATCACTGCCGGGCCGCGCCCGCGGGTACGGCGCCGCTTTTCTGAAAAAGCCGTTTTATCCGGCTGATATCGAGGCGATGCTTTGCCGCTTCTACGGCTTGCGCGCGCTCAACCCGAAACGGGCCTAGGCGTCATTGCCGCGACAATTCTACCGAGAACTCGCCGTTGCGAATGCGGGCGCCGAGGTTCTCCGCATAACGCGCCGCCGGCTCCTCGCCATAGGTCGAGATCAGCTCGGCAAGCGCGAGAAACAGCGCCGTCTGCGCCAGGCAATCGCCTTCGATGCCGTCATGCCGCGCTTCGGCCCAGGCGTCTTGCAGATAGCCCAGCGCGAGCCGCTTCTGCTCATGATCGGTCACGCCTTCACGTGCGGAAAAATTTGTCGCCGGTCTCATGGCAATCACTTTAAGCCGCGGAGCGGCGGCATCCCTACCCAGCGGCCGACGTTAGCACGGGAATTTTAGGTCCAAATTCGAACCTTGAGGAAGGGTTAACACCGCCGCCGCTCAGGCAATCGGCGCGCCGCGGCGGCCTCAATTGGCGTAGCGGGCCGTGAGATCGCGGGCGATCTGGGCGCCCTCCTGCAGGTAGCGGTGGATCGCCACATTGGCCGCCGGCGTGCAGGTCCGATAGCTCTCTTGGAAACCGGCATAACCGCGGTTGAAGGCTTGCACCATCTGGTCGTGACGCGGGCCGCTCGGCGCCTCGGCATCGATCAAGGCCTGCGTCTCGTCGCGCCACTTCTGGCCTTCGTTGGCACCGCAAATGCCGCGCAAAAAATGCAAGGCGCCGAGGATTTCGGCGAGCCGTTGCAGATCGGGATCGTAGGGCGTCGGCGCCGAGGGCGCCGCTTCAGGCTGTTGCGGCGCGAGTTTTGGCGGCCGCGGCGCCGGCGCGGGCGCTGGCCGCGGGCGCTGCGGCTGCGGTTCGGACTGAAAGAATGGAAAAAACTGTGCGCCCGCGGGCGCGGCGCCGAGATAAGGCACAAGCACCACCACTACGGCGACGCGCAGCAGCAGCGATGCTGGTGCCGACGAGCAGGCGGGGCGCGGCCCGCGGCAAGCATGCGAATGCGACATGATCGTGCTCAAGAACCCGCCGCCGCGATCCGCTCGGCGGCAGCGGCCACGATCTGGGCCAAGCCTTCCGTGGTCGTCAATCCGCCAAGCTCCGCCGGGTCGAGCCAGTGCGCTTCGGCCAATTCCTCGTTCAGCGTCACGTCGCCGGCGATCCAGCGCGCCGCGAACGGCAGAATGACGAAGTGCCGCTCGACCTTGCCGGCGGCATCGTGGGCAATGGCCTGGCGGTAGCCGGCGAGCGCGACCGGCTTGACGTCGAGCGCGGTCTCCTCGCGCACCTCGCGGATCACCGCTTGCTCCAGGGTCTCGCCGAGCTCGACGCCGCCGCCCGGCAGCGTGTAGAGGCCGTGGGCCGGCGGTCGCGCGCGGCGCACGATCAGCACGCGGCCATCGCGGAAGATGGCGGCGCTGACGGCGAGATATGGCCGCGCCGGGTAGCTGCGCGCCATCTCGCCTGCTGCTGAAGACTGCTTTGTTGCGGACAAGGCCGAAATGTCCTGGATATGCCGCCGACGCGGGCTTATCTCCTTAGCGTATGTGCGGACGCTATGTCATCACGTCGCCGCCGGCGGCCATCCGGGCGCTGTTCGGCTATCCGGAACAGCCGAATTTTCCGCCGCGCTACAACGTGGCGCCGACGCAGCCGGTTCCGATCGTGCGGCCTAACGAGGGCAAGCGCCAATTCGCGCTGGTACGCTGGGGTTTTATTCCGGGCTGGGTCAAAGATCCGAAAAGCGTCTCGCTGCTCATCAACGCGCGCGCCGAATCGGTGCTCGACAAGCCGGCCTTTCGCAACGCGATGCGCCGGCGCCGCTGTCTCGTTCCGACTGACGGCTTTTACGAATGGCGGGAGGCCGGCGGCCGCAAGCAAGCGTACTTCGTCCGGCGCAAGGACGGCGGCCCGTTCGCTTTCGCCGGATTG
>JASHPU010000038.1 GCA_030037885.1 Xanthobacteraceae bacterium
GCAGCGGCCGAGTCGCCGTGGGCGGGCGCGCACGAGGACCGTGTGCCGCCCGAGCTTGCGCTCGCCTACGCCGCGCAGCCCGAAGAGGACAATGCCGGCGCCCCCTCCCCCGCCGTGACGCGCGCCGTCGTGATATCGCGGGCCTCGCGCGCGGCCGCGCCGGAACCGCAGGCCGTGCATCTGGCGGCACCGCCGCCCGCCACCACGATCGCGGTCAAGCGCACCGGCAATGAGGCCGTCTCCACCATCGTGGCCGCGCCGCCGCATCCGGCCGCGGCCGCAATACGCGGCGCCCGGTTCGAGAATCCATGGCTGCGCGCCGTCATGCTGTCGCCGAGCGTGCGCCGCTATCTCATCACGCTGCAGCTCGGCGACTCCGACTACCGCGCGCTCGCCGCCCTGATGGAGAAACCGGCAAGCTCGGTGATGATGACCTTCGCCGCCGAACCGAATCCCGGCCTCACCGCCGACCGCTTCTCCGGCAGCGCCGTGGTCTTCGTCTCGACCGTGACGTACGGAACGCACACCGCGGCGCTGCGGTAGTTCATCTGCGCGCGAAACGCCGCGATATCCGGGCAAAGGGTTCGCCCGGTCGCTGATAGCCGGCCTTCCGATGCATCGGGCAAGATGATATATACCAACGGTATCTGTCATTGTGCCGGTGGAGCACCGGGATGACCGAACAGCACAGAGCCAAGATTTTCAAGCACGGCCGCAGCCAAGCGGTCCGCTTGCCCAAGGAATTTCGCCTGCCCGGCAAGGAGGTGCGCGTGCGCCGAGTCGGCAACGCCGTCGTCCTGGAGCCGCTCGACCAGCCATTCGATTTGGACGCGTGGTGGGCCAAGCTCGACGAATATCATGACGTTCCTTTCATGCCGGAAGGCCGCGACCAACCGCCGATGCCCATCGATCACCGCAAATATTTCGATGACGAATGATTTGCCTCGACACGAACGCTATCATCGTATCTTTAAACGATCCGAATTCCGTGGTGCGTGCCCGAATCAATCAGGCTCGGGATAACGGCGTTCCAATAGCCGTTCCAGCGATCGTCATGTTTGAACTTTGGTTTGGCGCAGCAAAGAGCCGATATCGAGAGCGCAACGTACAAAGGCTTGTAGATTTTCTGACCGGGCCGCTACACGTGTTGAGCTTCGATGCCGATGACGCGCGCGAGGCCGGCGACATCCGCGCGGCGCTGGCCAAGGCCGGCAGACCGATCGGTCCTTACGACATCCTGATCGCCGCACAGGCGCGCCGCCGCGGCGCCACTCTCGTCACCGCGAACGAACGCGAGTTCGCCCGCGTGCCGGGCCTCAAGACTGAAGACTGGGTGAGGTGAGCGACCGACGCTGGGAATAAGAACGCGCGCCCATGCCGCTTCGACACGCACTGCGCTCCGCGGGTAAGCAAAATTTACCGCGCCTGCTGGCCGCGCAGGCGGGGGTGACCGATGCCGAGCGGCTTGGCGTCGAGCAGCACGATGGCAAGGCGCGCCGGCTCGCTGCTGCGATTGGCCCAGGCGTGGTTGGTGCCGCGCTGGACCATGATGTCGCCGGCGCGCAGTTTTACCGTGGAATCGTCCATGTCCATGTCGATCTCACCTGACAGGACGGCGATGTAGTCGATGGTCTCGGTGCGATGCATTTCGGAGGCGATGCCGGGGGCGAATTCCATGACGATGAAGCGCGAACCGTTTTGCGGCGGTGCGGTGCCGAGAATGCGCACGCCCATGTCCTCGACGTCGTCGCCGACGGCGATGTCGATGGGCATTTGGTCGGAGCACCACATCAAGGTCGAGGCGACGCCGTCGCGCGGCAGCTTGGTGTTGGTCGCCGGGCCGTCGCTGATGACCTTGGCGACGTTTTTGTTGCCGTGGCCGGTGACGACGCGGCGGATCGTTCTGTGGGCCATGGGGCTGCTCCTTTTGTTTTCCTCATCCTGAGGCGCGAGCGAAGCGAGCCTCGAAGGATGCAGGCCCGTGTCCCTCACACCCGCGGCCGCACACTCCGCTCATTCCCGCGCAAGCGGGAATCCAGCTTGCAGATAACTGGGTCCCCGCTTTCGCGGGGACGAGCGGGATGTTGCTCCACGCACGTTAGCACGATCGCGGGAATTGAGCCTACGAGGCGGCCGGGGCGGGCTGCGCAGCGGCCGGGGCGGGCTGCGCGGCGGCCGGCCAATCGCGCCAAGCGCGCCGCCGCGGCAGATTGGGCGGGCGCCGTTCGGCCTTGCGGCCTTTGAGGTAATCGAACCAGTTCTCGTAGATCGCGATCGCGGTGGCGCGCCACGAAGCGGCGATGCCGGTTTCCAGCGCGCGCTTCGGAAAAGCGCGGATCAGATCGCTGCGGCGGTCGCTGAGCGCGCGCTTACGGAACGTCTCCGCCAGCGCAGCCGCGTCGTGATCGAAATAGCCCTGCGGCGCCGCCGGATAATGCGCGCGCTCGCCGCGCAGATAGCGGCCGACATCGCGGCGATATTCGCGCAGCAGCGTGTCGGGTTCGTATTCGGGGTGGCCCTGCAGGAACAGATGCAGGCTTTGGTCCTGCCGCGCGAACATATCGACGCCGGCGTCGGCCGAACGGGTGAGAATGCGATAGCCGCAGGCCTTGAGCGCGGCCTCCGGCAGATCGTTGCAGCGCGAGTGCGGCACGGCGAACGGCAGCGCCGCGCCGCGCAGCATCGGATGCGGCGCGACGGCGCGGCACGCGAACAGGCCGGAGAGTTTTTGCTTGAACGCGCGGCGCTCGATGCCGTCGGATTGCAGCACCGCCGCATGGGCGGCAAGGCACGACCAGATGGTCGACGCGGTGTTATGGCGCGCCCAATCGATCACCTCGCTCACCGCGCCCCAATACGGCTCGTCCTTGAGGTTTTCGCAGCGCGGCTCGGTGCCGGTGACGATGAGGCCGTCGAGGCGGCTGTCCCACAGCGCGCGCAGCGGACGATAGCGGCCGGCCATGTCGCGGCGTGCCGTCTCGCTGCGCGGCACTTCGGGGATGGCGAACAGCCGGAGCCGCACCACACTGTTGCGGGCGCTGGCGCGGATCAGATCGACGAACTGCCGCTCGGTCGCTTCCAGCGCCGCATCCGGCATGTTGTTGATGAGACCGACGGTGACGCAGTTTGCCGCATGCACCGCCTCGGCCGGCGCCGCTTGCGTGTCGAGAAGGAGCGGCATGCGCTTCTCCCTCCGCCGCTTTCCTATTCGGCCGCAAGGAGCGGCGAGCGCTGGTGCGGCTGCGCCGCGGCCAACGCCTGGTCGAGATCGGCCAAAATGTCGTCGATATGCTCGATGCCGATGGAGAGCCGGATCGTCTCCGGCGTCACGCCGGCCTTGGCCTGCTCGGCGGCCGACATCTGCCGGTGCGTGGTCGAGGCCGGATGGCAGGCGAGCGATTTGGCATCGCCCAGGTTCACCAGCCGTTTGAACAGCTTGAGCGCGTCGTAAAAGCGTTTGCCTCCTTCGAACCCGCCGGCGATGCCGAACGTCATCAGCGAACAGGCGCGGCCGCCGAAATATTTCTGCGTCAGCGCGTGATACGGGCTGTCGGCGAAGCCGGCGTAATTGACCCAGGCGACGCGCGGATCGGCGCGCAGAAATTCGGCGACGCGGCGCGCATTGGCGACGTGGCGCTCGACGCGCAGCGCCACGGTCTCGATGCCCTGCAGCAACAGAAAAGCCGACACCGCCGGCAGCACCGCGCCGGTCGTGCGCTGATAGACGCTGCGGCAGCGCGCGATATAGGCGCCGGCGCCGAAATGTTCGGCGTAGACGAGGCCGTGATAGGACGCATCCGGCTGGCAGAACATCGGGAAGCGGCGCGCCTGCGCCTTCCAGTCGAAGCGGCCGGAATCGACGATCGCGCCGCCCAGCGTGGTGCCGTGACCGCCCAGAAATTTGGTCAGCGAGTGCACCACGATGTCGGCGCCGTATTCGATCGGCCGCAACAACAAGGGCGTCGCCACGGTGTTGTCGACGACGAGCGGCACGCCGTGACGCGCGCCGACCGCGGCCAGCGCTTCGATGTCGCAGATATTGCCGGCCGGATTGCCGACGCTCTCGCAGAAGATCGCGCCGGTGTCGTCGTCGATCAGCTTGTCGATGGCGTCGGGCCGATCGGATTCGGCAAAGCGCACGCTGATGCCCTGCCCCGGCAGGATATGGGCGAACAGCGTGTACGTCGTGCCGTAAAGCTGCGGCACCGAGACGATGTTGCGGCCCATCTGCGTCAGGTTGAGCACCGCGTAATTGAGCGCGGCCTGCCCAGTGGCCACGCACAACGCTTCGGCGCCGCCTTCGAGCGCGGCGACGCGGCGCTCCAGCACCTGAACGGTCGGATTGGCGATCCGGCTGTAGCGGTAGCCGGGCGCTTCGAGATTGAACAGGGCGGCGCCGTGGTCGGCGCTGTCGAACTCGTAAGCCACGGTCTGATAGATCGGCACCGCGACCGACTTGGTGGTGGGATCGGTTTCGTAGCCGCCGTGAATGGCGATGGTTTCGCGTCTCATGTTCTCCCGCCGCTTGGTCGAAACGAGCGCAATTGTAGCCCCTTCCGGTTTCTTATCCGTGGCATGAGAAGCAAACAACAACAGCGCACCAAATTGGAGAGAATAACCTTAACTGTTTGCCATACCGCAAAGCGCGGGGTCGTGGCGCTGAGAATCGCCGCGCTGGAACACCACAATCATTCAAATTTTAGATAATTCGACGGCGGAACATTTACGGTATTGGGCGATCATCGCGCATGGCTCTCGTCGACCTGGAACCGAGGCAGCGGCCGCCGCGCGGCAACGACACGGCATTGCGCGACTGGGTCCGCGCGCTCGAAGCGACCGCACCGATCGCGCGCCAGCCGCAGCGGCTGTTGCCGGGCGTGATCGAGGAGATCGCGCAAAGCCACGGCGAGGCGCCGGCACTGCTTTCGACCGGCGAATGCCTGACCTATCGCGGTCTCACCGAGCGCGCCAACCGCTATGCGCGCTGGGCGCTGGCGCACGGTCTCGGCCAGGGCGAGACCGTCGGGTTGTTGATGCCGAACCGGCCCGAATACATGGCGATCTGGCTCGGCATTGCCAGCATCGGCGGCGTGGTCGCCCTGCTCAACACCAATCTGCACGGGCCGGCGCTGGCGCATTGCATCGACGTCGTCGCGCCCAGGCATGTGATCGTCGCTGCCGAATTGCTGGACGCGTCCCGCTCCGCCGCGGCGCACGTCACGAGCCGGCCGCGCATCTGGTTGCACGGCGGCGACCAGGCTGCGTTGGCCCGCATCGATCGCGAGGTCGAACGGTTTGCCGCATCGCCGCTGGCGCCGGCGGAGCGTCGCGGCACCAGTATCGCCGACCGCGCGCTGGCGATTTACACCTCCGGCACGACCGGGCTGCCGAAAGCCGCCAATGTCAGCCATCGCCGGCTGCTGCAATGGAGCTTTTGGTTTGGCGGGCTGATGAACACCGGCCGCGACGACCGCATGTACGATTGCCTGCCGCTGTACCACTCGATCGGCGGCGTGGTGGCGACCGGCGCGCTGTTGGTCAATGGCGGCTCGGTGGTGATCCGCGAAAAATTCTCGGCAAGGAATTTCTGGGACGACGTGCGCGGCTGGGACTGCACGTTGTTTCAATATATCGGCGAGCTCTGCCGCTATCTCACGGCTGCGCCCGCGCATCCGCACGAGCGCGACCATCGCCTGCGCATCGCTTGCGGCAACGGCTTGCGCGCCGACGTGTGGCGGCGCTTTGCCGAGCGCTTTGCCATTCCACGCGTGCTGGAGTTTTACGCCGCGACCGAAGGCAACGTCTCGCTCTACAATGTCGAAGGCGAGGTCGGCGCCATCGGCCGGGTGCCGTCGTTCTTGGCGCATCGCTTTCCGCTGGCACTGGTGAAATTCGATCACGCGACCGGCGAACCGGCGCGCAATGCCCAAGGCTTTTGCATCCGCTGCGCGGCCGGCGAGAGCGGTGAAGCGATCGGACGCATCGGCGGCGGTGCCGAGCAGAAATCCGGCGCCGCTTTCGAGGGCTATACCAGCACAGCGGAGACCGCGCGCAAGATCCTGTGCAACGTGTTCACGCCGGGCGACGCCTGGTACCGCACCGGCGATCTGATGCGCAAGGACGAGAGCGGCTTTTTCTACTTCGTCGACCGGATCGGCGACACGTTCCGCTGGAAGGGCGAGAACGTGGCGGCCTCGGAAGTCGCCGCCGCGATCAGCGCGTTTCCCGGTATCCTGGAGACCACGGTTTACGGCGTCGCGATTGCAGGCTGCGAAGGCGCCGCCGGCATGGCGACGCTGGTTCCGGCAGGCGCGTTGGATTTGACCGCGTTGCGCAAACACCTCGCGCAACGCTTGCCCGCCTATGCGCGGCCGCTGTTCCTGCGCATCAAGGACCGCATCGAGACGACCGCCACGTTCAAGCACAAGACTGCCGAGCTGGCACGACAGGGCTATGATCCCGCCGCGACCGGCGATGCCATCTATTTCGACGATCCGGCGCGGCAAGCCTTTGTTCAGCTCGACCGCGGGCTCTACGAGCGCATTCAGGCCGGCGCAGTGCGGCTGTAGGCCGCATCGCGCCCCGCCTCACTCCGCCGCATCCGCCTTGGCGGTCTCGCGCAGCGCGAAGTGATCGCCTTGCGGCAACATTTCCAGGTGCCGGCCGTGCAGCGGGACCAAGGAAGAACGGTGACCGACGGACACGATCGTGGTCTTCGGCAGCCGCTTGGCCAGCATGGCGTAAAGGTCGCATTCGAGCTCCTCCTCGACCGCGCAGGTCGATTCATCCAGCAGCAGCCAGTCCGGCTGCCGCAGGAGTGCGCGGGCCAGCGCGAGCCGCTGCTGCTCGCCGCTCGACAGCCGCTGCGACCAGACCTCCTCGCGGTCGAGCTCACCGGCAAGCGCGCCGAGATGCGCGTCGGTCAGTGCAGCGCGGATGTCGTCGTCGCCGTAGGTGCTGGGCACCGCAGGATATGTGACGGCGAAACGCAGGGTGCCGATCGGAATGTACGGTTTCGACGGGACCACCATGACGTCGGCGCGGTCCGGCCGTCTGATGCGGCCGTCGCCATAGGGCCAAAGCCCCGATATGGCGCGGAGCAGCGTCGACTTGCCCGATCCGGACGGCCCCGACACGACGACGCTTTGGCCGGGCACGAGATCGAGATGCTTGGCATCGACAATGCGGCGGCCGTCGGGCAGCGCCAGCTCCAGGTCGTCGAGGGCGATGTCGCCGCCGGCGGCGGCAATGCGCGCCGGGCCGGCGTCTGCCAATGCCTGCGCCTGGTCGATCGCGACATCGAACGAGTTGAGACGATCGACTACCGATTTGAAGCCGGCGAGGTAGCTATAATAATTGACGAAGAAGGTCAGCGAATCGGACACGCGGCCGAACGCCCCCGCGGTCTGGGTCATGACACCGAGCTCGATCTTGCCGAGGAAGTAGAACGGCGCGGTAAAGATGAAGGGAATGATCGGCGACAGTTGCCCGAACGTTTGCGTGAACGCCCGCACCTTCATGCCGCGGAAGATCACGTCGAGATAATTGGCCACCAGCGCGCCGAAGCGCGAGCCGAGCATGTTCTGCTCGGCGCGTTCACCGCGGAGCAGCGCCACCTGCTCGGTATATTCGCGCAAGCGCGCCAGCGAGAAGCGGAAGTCGGCTTCCATGTGCTGGCGTTGGAAGTACAGCCGGATCAGCGGCCGGCCGATCATATGCGTGATCAACGTTCCCGCCGCCGCGTAGATCAAGGCGACCCAGAACAAAAATCCCGGCAGCACGATGTTGGTGCCGGGAAAGGTAAAGGATTCCGAGAGCGTCCACAGCACGATGGAAAACGACACCAGCGTCGTGATGGTCGAGATCAACAGAATAGAGAAGTCGTAAAGTCCGAACGCCTGGATCGAGCCGTCGGCGCCGCCGTTGATGAAACGGAAAATGTCCTCGGAAATGCGCTGGTCGGGGTTGTCGGTCTGCCCGGCGACGAGGCTGATGCGATAGTGGTTGTGAGTATTGAGCCAGCGCGACACGAAATGGTCGGTGAGCCAGCGCCGCCAGCGGATCACCAGCATGGACTGGGTGAAATATTCGACCACCAACATGGCCACTAAGATGAAGGCCCACGGTGTAAACACAAACAGCAGCTGCTGCCAGAACGTATGGGCGTCGCGATGCTGGATGGCGTCGAACCAGGCGCGATTGAAGAAATTCAGCCGCACGGTAATGCCGACCTCGGCCTGATTGAGGACGACGAGAAACGCCACCATGGCCACGGCGATGCGGCGCTCCAGCGCGGTGAACGGCCGGAACGGCCAGATGCGCGCGGTTCCGCTTTCGGCGGCGTCGAAATAGCGGTCGGCGATGCGCATGATCTGCCTGACCGTCGGCAATTGCGCCACAGCATAGACCAGAGTCGAAAAGATCGCGACGGCAAGCGGCAGCGATTCCGGCGGCAAATAGTCGGCCAGGAACTGCGGCCACAGGCCGGTGCGACTTGCCAGTGTCGCGGCGCCGAACACGATGGTCTCGGTCGAAAAAATGCCGACGAAAATTTTGAGAAAGCTGGAAATGCCGGCGGCACGATAGGTGGTGAAGGCGCACAAGAGCGCGACGATACCGAGAAGGGCTGCGGCATAGTTGCGCTCCAGGATCGGCTGCACCAAGGCGGCGATCCCGAACAAGCCGACGGCGATGCTCAATTGTTTCATGACGATGTCCAGGCGGTTGTTTGCGGCCTTTTCAGGGTCGACCGGCTCAGATGTCAATGCGGAGCCGGTTCCATGCTCCGTCGCACGCAATAACGCCGGCGACGCCGCGGCCGGCAATGGCCAGGGGTTTTAGCCGCTTGGGGCCGTGGAAGCCATGCCGACGGCATTCGCGGACGAAACGGCGCCAAGTGGCGGGCTATTACGCGGTCGAGCCGGCGTCGATTGTGAGCACCGTGCCCGAGATGCTGCGCGCCTGGTCGCCGAGCAGGAACGCGACCGCATTGGCGACGTCGTCGACGTCGGCGAGCCGGCGCAGCGCGCTGCGCCGGATCACGCGTTCGCGCTGTTCGCCGACCAGACCATGAGTCATTTCGGTTTCCAAAAAGCCCGGCGCCACGGCGTTGACGTTGATGCCGAGCCGGCCCACTTCGCGCGCCAGCGACCGGGTAAAGCCAAGCATTGCCGCCTTGGTCGCCGCGTAGGCGGCAAGTCCGCTATAGCCGGTGAAGCCGATGATCGAGGCGACATTGACGATGCGTCCGGCGCCTTCCGCCATCATTGCGCGCACCACGTATTTGGTCAGCACGATCGGCGACAGAGTATTCAGCCGCACCAGTTCCTCGATGCGCGAATTGTGCATCATGGCGAGCGCGCCGTCGTGGCCGACCGCCGCATTATTGACCAGGCCGTAGAGCGGACCGAATTCCTTGCGCAAATTTTTGACGAGGTCCGCAATGGCATCGATTTTGCCGAGATCGAACGGCGCGAAACGTAACGACATATGGCCGTCGGCCTCGGCGGCGGCGATCGCCTCGGTCAGCGGCTTGCTCTTGCCGCGCGCCACCGCGATCACCTGATAGCCGGCCGCCGTCAGCCGGCGCGCGATAGCAAGGCCGAGACCGCGGCTTGCGCCGGTGACGAGGACGTTGCGCGGCTTGTCGCTCATGATACGGCCAGTGCGCTCAAACGCCGCGCCGCGCCAGCTTGCCGGTCGCGGCGACCGCAAGCGCGGGAACGAAGCTGATGGCCGCCGGAACCTTGTGGCGCGGCAGCGCGCCGCGGCAAAACTTCAAAATATCGTCGCGCAGGTCCGCCTCGTCCGCCGCGGCGGCGGACGGCGCGGTCAACACGATGTCGGCGACCACGACCGCGCCGGTGAACGGGCTGCGCTTCGGCCGCACCAGCGACATGCGCACCCGCGGATGCCGGTTGATGACGGCTTCGACTTCCTCGGGATGGACCTTCAGGCCGCCGATATTGATGATGCCGCCCGTGCGGCCGACGAAGAAATAACGCTCGCCCTGCCGCTCGACCATGTCGCCGCTGTCGACGAAGCCGTCGCTGTCGCGGAGCGGTGCACTATTTGCACCGTCCACATAATGCAATGCGGCGCCGGGCGAGCGAATGCGCAAACAGCCGTCGACGACCTTGATCACGACGCCGTTGCGGCCGCTTTCGAGCAAGCGCGCGGGAAATCCCGCACGCCCATCATCGACGGCAAAAACCACGCCCGCCTCGGTCGAGGCGTAGGCGTGACCGATGGCGGCGTGTGGAAACGCGGCGCGCAAAGCGTCGAGTACCGCCTGGTCGGCAATTTCGCCGGACAGGCGGACGTAGCGCGGCGCGATCTTACCGATCTCGGGCGACATCAGGGCGCGGCGCCAATGCGACGGCGTGCCGGAGAGATGCGTGGTGCCGTGGCGCGCCAGCCGCGACAGATGCGCCGCGACCGGCTCGCCGGCGCTCGACAGGACGAGAGAAGCGCCGCCGAGCACGGCGCGTAAAAGGATCTGCAAGCCGCCGTAGCGGCGGATGTCGTAGAACGTGCCCCACACCACCGGTTCGGCCGCTGCGCGCGGAGCAATCGCGGCAGTGAGACCGGCAACGCTGTGCGCAACCATCTTCGGCACGCCAGTCGTGCCTGAAGTCAGCAGCAGCCATTCGGTGCGCTCGCCGCCGCGTGGCGGCGCCGCGAGCGGAACAATGCTTGGCGTGCAGACGGCGCGAACCGGCAGGCCGGCAAGCTGCGGCGGCACTGTCCGGTCGGTCACGACGGCATCGATTTCGGCGCCGGCGACCAGCGCGCCGAGATGATCGGGGTCGACGTCGGGCGGCAAAATCAACAGCCGGCGCGCGATGCCGTCGAGCTCGATCAGCGCCAGCGCGGCGGTCAACTGAGCAGCGGTGGCGATCAGAACCGCGCGCCCGCACAGGTTCGCGAGCCGCCCCTGAAGGCTCGTTCCACAAACGAGATCGGCAACGCGCACGTTCGCCGCGCGGTCGAAGAAGCAAGCGTCCGCCGCCGCACCCGTCAGGCGGGCGCGCAGCGGCTGCGCCTCAGTGCGTGCCGTGCTCATACGCCTTGACAAAATCGCCGACCGTCACGGGGAACTGCACGTCATCGGACGTCGTAAACGGATCGAGGCCGAGCCGGTCTTCCAGACGCGCCACCAGCACCGCGATGCCGAGCGAGTCGAGGCCGGAATCGAGCAGCGCCACATCGTCGTGGAGCGGCGCCAGCGTCTTGCCGTGCTCGCGCGCCACCCGCGCCATCTCGTCCATTATGGTTAATTTTATCGACATGATGACCGCACCTACGCTTTGTTCATTTCGCGCCGGTATAGTCGCGCAACACTTACAATCAAGTTCACGACAGAGTCGTGGTCAACGCAAATGGTTGCTGCTGCGCCCGCAATCCGCTGCCGTCAGATCGCCAATGCCGACGTGTCCGCGACCGTCGCGCTGCTGGCGCGCGGATTTCCCGGTCGCGGCCGCGCATTCTGGCGGCGCGCGCTGCAGCGGCTGGCAGAACACCGGCCGCCGCCCGGCTTGCCGCAATATGGTTACCTCCTGGAGAGCGGCGGTGAGCCGGTCGGCGCGATTCTGCTGATCTGCTCGACGGTGCGCGCCGGCGACGGCTTTGCGGCCCGTTGCAATCTGTCGAGCTGGTATGTCGTGCCTGCGTTCCGGTCCTATGCGCCGCTGTTGGTGTCGCGCGCGCTCGCCCACAAGGATGTCACGTATCTGAACGTGTCGCCGGCGCCGCACACCGTGCCGATCATCGAGGCGCAGGGTTTTGCCCGCTATTGCGACGGGCTGTTCGTCGCCGTGCCGATGCTCAAAGATCTGTTTGGCGGCGAGCCGGTACAGGTGATCGAGGCGCATGAACATGTCGAGGTCGAGATCGATCCGTTCGAGCGCGAGATTCTGCGCCGGCACGCCGCGCTCGGCTGCGTCAGCCTGCGGTGCGTGGCCGCCGGGCGCGCCTATCCGTTCGTGTTCCGGCCGCGTATCGTCAAAAGGATCGTGCCGTGCGCGCGGCTGATCTATTGCCGCGACATCGGCGATCTCGTGCGTTTTGCCGGCCCGATCGGCCGTTACCTGGCCCGGCGCGGCATGCCGTTGGTCATCGTCGACGCCAACGGCCCGGTCGCCGGGCTGGTCGGCGTATTTCGCGGCGGCCGCATGCCGAAATATTTCAAGGGCGGTGAGCAGCCGCGGCTCGGCGACCTCGCCTACACTGAATGCGCTGTGCTCGGCGTTTAAGCGCCGAACACGGCTGCTTCAAAGCGATAGCGCCTTGCGGGCCGTCGCCGGCCAAGCGGCGAAATCAAGCCCGTGGCTGGCGAACAGCGCCAGAGCCAACCGATCAAGGCCGAAGGCGACGCAGCCGGTATGGGCGATTTCGCCGGTCGCGGTGCGGATGTTCCAGGTCGTGCCGAAATGATCGCGGTGATAGTTGAAGCTCATGCATGCGGTCGGCTGCTCGGTCGAATGCACCGGGATCAACAGCTCGAACTTGAGCGCCTGCTCGACCTGACTGACCGCCATCAGCTTGCCGCCGCGGCCGAAGAACGGATCGCTGGCGTGATCGATGCGCCAGCTCAAGCCGAGCCGCGCCGCAAAGCCTTCGGCGAGCTTCATCCAGCGGCGGCGAAACTCGTCGATCTGCCGCGGCGTGCCCACCCGCACGTATTCACGCATGCGGAACGATTGCAGCCGATCGAGCATTTTCGAGGGTTCGCGGCGGAAGCAGTCGCAGGCGACGTCGAACAACAGCCCGTCGGCGGGCATTTGGCCGCGGCTCGCAACCAGCGGGTAGACCGGGTAGCAGGCGGCGGGGCTGAGCACGAGGTCGGCCGCACTGAGCGACGGCGTCCAATCCTCGCCGGCTTCGTGACAATCCACCGCGCTGTGGATTTCCGCCTCGCTGCCCGACAGGCAGCTCACGCAGCCGAGAAAGTGCGGAAAGCTGTTCAGGTAACCGGACTTCTCCACCTGCCGCCGGCTCATCACCGGAGGAAAGCGCAACACTTCGGTATTCGGCTCGCGGTACTGCGCGATCAGATCGGTGAGGCCGTCGATCACCCGCTCGAAGCTGGCGGTGCGCGCGTAAACGCCGTCGATGCCGGACGGCAACAGCAGTGCCTCGGCGATCGAGTCGAGCTTGCGCGTTGTTTCGATCGGTTGCTTGAATGCGACATTCATTGCCGGAACGCCTCCTGTTCGAGCCTTGCGCCGCCCTGCTTTGTCTCTCTTTAGTGCCGCTTTGCGCTAATCGCGCAGCGATGCCGGCGTACCGCCGAGCAACGACGCCGCCGCCACATTGGCGAGGATACGGTCGTTGCTGATCATGATCGGCGCGGACAGCACGTCGCGCAGATGCCGGCCCATGGTGAAATCGCCATCGTTGCGGTAACCGGCCAGCCCGCACGCCTGCATCGCGCTCATCACGGTGGCCACCGCGAGCTCCGAAGCGTTGACCTTGTGCATGTTCATGCCGCTCTGGAAATCCACCGATTCGAGCAGCGCCGGATCGGCCGAGGCCGCCTCGAAGCGCGCCAGCGCCGCGGCGATGAGGCCGCGCAGCGTCCGGTGGGTGGCCAGCGCGCGCGTCAGATGCGCCGCGCCAGGCGGCAGCGTACCGCCGGAAC
>JASHPU010000039.1 GCA_030037885.1 Xanthobacteraceae bacterium
AAACTGGCGGCGACTGGCTGTACAGGATCAGTGGCGGCACGGCCGTGGTGGTCACGCCCGGCGAGCGCGCCAGCCCACTGACGCTGGATCGCATTGCCCTAAACGGCAGCTTCAATCCGATCAAGAAACGCTTCGTTCTCGAGCGGGGTGACGTCGGCAACCGGGAGATCGATGTCGTCATGTCCGCCAACGCGGACAATGCCGGTGGGGAGTGGCATCTGAACGGCGGTCTTGCCGGCAAACGCATGTCTGCCGAAGATCTCAAGCGCCTGTGGCCGGTCTTTGTCGTGCCCAAGGTGCGCGACTGGTTCAATGAGCATCTCGTAAGCGGTACGGTGGATCAAATCACGATCGGTGTGAATGCTCCGCTCGACACACTCCGGGCGGAGGGCCCCCCGGTTCCCGACAATGGACTATCGATCGATGCGCTCGCCACGAACTGCGTGATCCGTCCGGTGGACGGCCTGCCGGCGCTCAACGATGCCGACATGACGGTGCACATCGTTGGACGCGATGCGCAAATCGCCGTTGGCAAAGCTACCGCCAATCTGTCGTCTGGGCGGAAGCTCGTGCTGTCGTCGGGCCTGTTCGAGGTGCCTGACACCGCGCCTCACGAACCGCCGGCGCGGGTGCGCTTCAAGCTCGATGGTCCGGTTCCCGCCGCTGCCGAATTGCTGGCTATGGATCGCCTGCGTGAGGTCTCCCAAGCGCCCTTTGATCCGGCGACAACCCGCGGCACGATGACCGCACAGATTTCCTTGGCGATGCCGCTGAAGCCGGATCTGCCTCCAGGATCGACCAATTACTTGATCGCGGTCGACGCAACCAATTTTTCCGCCGACCATATGATCATGGGCCAGCGGCTTGACGCCGCCGCGCTCCATGTAACCGCCACGCCGCAAGGCTTCCAATTCAAGAATGACGTCAAGATCGGGGGTGCACCCGCTAATCTTGAATACCATCAGGCGCGCGGCGATATGGCGGCGGACATCCGTATTTCCGGCATGCTCGACGCGACCGCCCGAAGCAATCTCGGTCTGGATCCGACGAACGCAATCGGCGGCGCCTTCCCGATCCACCTGAGCGGCCGTGTCGCCACGACGGGCGACCACGACGGACGCTTCTCAGTCGAGGCCGATCTTACCTCCGTCCAGATCGATGGCTTTTTGCCGGGCTGGGTGAAACCGGCCGGTAAACCGGCGCGCGTTACTTTCACGCTCACCACCAAGCCGCAATCGATCCGCATTGATGATTTGGTGATCGAGGGAGCCGGCGAGGGCGTCAAAGGCACGGTTGAACTCGACGGTTCCGGCGATCTGCAATCGGCCAATTTCCCGGCCTACGGTTTTTCCGACGGCGATAAGGTCACTTTGAGGGCCGAGGGTTCTCAGGATGGAGTGCTGCACGTCACCATGCGCGGCGATGTCTATGATGGACGCTCCTTCATCAAATCCTTGACCGGCGGTAAGTCGAACGGATCGCAAGCCAATAAACACCCACCCAAAGACGTCGATCTCGACGTGAAGGTTGCTGCTGTTATCGGATTCAACGGCGAGGCGCTAAGCAATCTCGATTTGAAAATGTCGCGCCGAGCCGGCGAAATTCGCAGCTTCGCCCTCGGTGCCAAGATTGGGAGAGAAGGTGCGCTCACCGGCGAGCTGCACGGCCACGCCGATGGACACGCGGCGGTGTATATGCGCACCACCGATGCTGGCGCCTTGTTCCGGGCCACCGATGTCTATCCGCGCATGAGCGGCGGCCAAATGGCGATCCTGATGGATACGCCGTCGGCCAATGACCCGGTGCAGCAGGGCACCTTGAATGTCGTCAATTTTGCCATCCACGACGAAGCGGAGCTGCAGCGCGCCGCGGCCTCCCCCAACGGGCAGAACGGGCCGCAGCCTCCGGGCAACAGTCTTCAGTTCAACAGCATGCAAGTCTACTTCACCCGCTCCCCGGGCCGCATTGTGTTACGCGATGGCGTCGCGCGCGGGCCAGTGATCGGCGGCACCATCGACGGCGCGATCGACTACACGCACGACAAGGTAGATCTCCGCGGAACTCTGGTTCCATTTTACGTGGCCAATAATTTCTTCGGCTGGATTCCTCTCGTGGGACCGATCCTTGGCGGAGAGAAGGAAGGGATCATTGGCTTCACCTACCAGGTCAGTGGGCGGCCCGGAAATCCGGCGCTCAACGTGAACATTCTCTCGGGGCTCGCGCCCGGAGTCTTGCGAAAGATTTTCGAATATCCGGCCTCGACCGACACCGTTGTCGACCCGGCTCACTAAGCTTACTTCGCTTAATTCACCGGCTTGAGCAGCACGTGGCGCTTGCGGCCGAGCGAAAGCTTTATTACACCCCCGGCCGTGAAATCGGCTTCACCAATCACCGTTTTATCGCTGGTGATGCGGACATCGTTGACCATGATTGCGTTGTTGGCGATGGCCCGTCGTACTTCGCCATTTGAAGCGGCGAGGCCGGCTTTGACGAACGCGGCAAGCACTCCAATGCCCGCCTTGAACTCGGTGCGTGGCAACTCAACAGTTGGCAAGCTCGCGCTGAGACCACCTTCCTCAAAAGTCGTGCGCGCCGTCGCAGCCGCTTCGTGAGCGGCGTGGCGACCGTGTACCAGCGCGGTCGCCTCGGTCGCCAGTACCTTCTTGGCCTCATTGATCTCCGCGCCCTTAAGCGCCGCGAGGCGTTCAACCTCATCCAGCGGCAATACGGTGAACAACTTCAGGAAACGTCCGACGTCGGCGTCTTCCGTGTTGCGCCAGTACTGCCAGTATTCGTAGGGGCTCACTAGGTCCGCATTGAGCCACACTGCGCCAGCCGCAGTCTTGCCCATCTTGGCGCCCGACGACGTCGTGATCAGCGGCGAAGTGAGCGCGAAAAACTGGGCGTTGTGCAGCCGCCGGCCGAGATCGATGCCGCTGACAATGTTGCCCCATTGGTCGGAACCGCCCATCTGCAGCACGCAGCCATAGCGTCGATACAGTTCGACGAAATCGTAGGCCTGCAGGATCATGTAGTTGAATTCGAGGAACGACAGTTCCTGCTGCCGATCCAGCCGCAGCTTCACGGAATCGAACGCCAGCATCCGGTTGATCGAGAAATAGCGGCCGATGTCGCGCAGGAAGTCGATGTAATTGAGCGCGTTGAGCCAGTCGGCGTTGTTGGCCATGATCGCATTGCCGCCGGCCTCCTCGAATTTCAAAAATTTGGCGAAGACGGCGCGGATGCCTTTCAGATTCTCGGCGATCATGTCGTCGGTCAAGAGCTTGCGGCTCTCGTCCTTGCCGGACGGGTCGCCGACCCGCGTGGTGCCGCCGCCCATCAGTGCGACCGGCCGGTGGCCGGTCTGCTGCATCCAGTACAGCATCATGATCGGAAGGAGCGAGCCGACATGGAGCGACGGCGCCGTGCAGTCGAAGCCGATATAGCCGGTGATCCGTGACGAGTGCGCCAGCGCGTCCAAGGCCTCGGGTTCCGAGACCTGGTGAATGAAGCCCCGGCTGGCCAGCACGTTGAGAAACTCGGACTTGTAGGCGCTCATGGTCGTTTCCGAGCGGATCGGCGCGCCGCTTCGTCGCGGCGGCGCTGGTTTAACAGGTCCGGCGCGCGATTCAAATTCTCGCCGCACGCCCGGCGTCGGCGGCTCGACTGGCGGCAACTCGCGCGGCGCGCCTGAAGTTGCGCTGTGCTGGCGCGGCCTTACGCTCTATCGGCTTATTTCGCCGCGGCTTCCTTGAGCGGATCCTTGACGTTCGGGAACGTTTCGAACTGGACCGCCCAGGGCGCGCCGTTCACGTTCTCGACCTTGCTGACATAGACGTTCTGCACGATGTCGCGGGTGCGCGGGTCGATCGAAATCGGGCCGCGCGGGCTTTCCCAGCTCATGCCTTTCATGGCGCCGACCACCGCATCGGCGTCGGTCTTGCCGCCGGTCTTCGCCAGCGCCGCGTAGATCAGGTGCATGCCGTCGTAGCCGCCGACCGAGATGAAGTTCGCGCGGTGGCCGGTCGCCTTCTGATAGGCATCGACATACTGCTTGTTGAGCGCCGACGGATGCGCCGCCGAATAAATGCCGGCGGTGACGACGCCAAGGAGCGTGTCGCCGGTTCCCGGCAAATCGTCGTCGTCGACGATGTCGCCCGGGCCGACCAGCTTGATGCCGGATTTGTCGAGGCCGCGCTCGGCAAATTGCCGCGCGAACGGCCCGGCCTGGCCGGCCGGCACGAACACGAACAGGGTGTCCGGATGCAGGTCGGCGGCGCGCTGCAGGAACGGCGCAAAATCCGGATTGGCAAGCGGTACTTTCAGCGTATCGAGGATTTGGCCGCCGCCCTTCTTGAAATGCTGCTCAAACACCTTGCCCGCCTCGGCGCCGGGCGCCCAATCGGACAGGATCGACACCGCCTTGCGGCTGCCGTTCTTGATCGCCCAGTCGGCGATGATGCCGGACTGCTGGCCGAGCGTGAAACTGGTGCGCACGTAATAGGGCGAGCGCTCCGTCACCACCGACGTGCCGGACACCATCACTACGGTCGGCACCTTGCCCTGCGTTGCCAACGGCGCCATCGACATGGCGCTCGGCGTCAGCCCGGCGCCGAGGAAGCTGACGTGATCGTTGACGATGAGCTCCTGGGCGAGCCGCTTGGCATTGTCGGGAACGCTGGCGTCGTCGCGGACGATCAGCTCGATCTTCTTGCCGGCCACGGTGTCGCCGTGCTGGGCCACATAGAGCTTGGTCGCGGCCGCGATTTCCCGCCCCACGGCAGCCGATGTCCCGGTCATCGGGATGACGATGCCGATCTTGACGGTTTCTTGTGCGGCGGCCGCCGTCGCGTAAAATCCCGAAACCGCAACGGCGATGGCAATTGCGGCGACACGGCTTGGACGCATGTGGCTTCGGCGCATGGATATGGTTCTCCCGTGGTCGTGCGGCTATTGAGCGTGAATGGATCGCGATTGCAAGCTCGGCAGAGCTACGGCAATACCGAGAAAATGACACGTTGATGGTGTCAGACCATCGGAGGCGGACGCGCAGTCGCGAGATGTGGTGCTTTGGGATAGAGCGATGAAGAATTCGGCACTGCCAAAGGAATCTGCTTCGGCGCTGATTGACCGCAGAATCGAGGAACTTGGGGATTGGCGCGGGAAGACGCTCAAGAGAATACGCAAGCTCATAAAGCAAGCCGATCCCCAGATCGTCGAAGAGTGGAAGTGGAGGGGGACGCCGGTCTGGTCCCATGCGGGGATTGTCTGCACCGGAGAAACTTACAAAAGCGTGGTCAAAATGACTTTCGCCAAAGGGGCTTCATTGCAGGACCCCGGCCATCTGTTCAACTCCAGCCTCGAAGGCAATGTCAGGCGCGCCATCGACATTCGCCAAGAGGACAAGATCAACGAAGCTGCCCTGACGACCCTCATTCGCGCCGCCGTGGCGCTTAATCTCAAGAGCAAGCGGGCGTGATAGCTTGCGAGCGCTCAGCGGCTCGATGCCGTTCTGTCCGTTGGTCCGCCACGGTTGACCCAATGGGCGATCTAGCGCAGGTTTGGCGCATCGGCAGCCACTCTTCCGTCTCAAGATTCGCGTTTAAATCCTCGAAATATCGTTAGATTCATGTTGGTCAGGGATATCGCGGAGGCCCTCGGGGCGAAGCTCGATGGCGACGGCGAAATCGCCATCGATCGGCTGGTTCACCCGGCGCGGGCCGAGCGGCCGTCGGACCTCGCCATCGCGATAAGCCCGCAGGCCGCTGCCGCTTTGGCGCAAACCAAGGCGGCGGCTGTCCTGGTTGCCGCAGCGGCGCCGCCGCCGCGATCGTTTTCAGCGGTGATCGCCATCTCTGAGCCGCGCCTGGCGCTGGCGCGGCTGACCGCCTTGTTCGATCCCGGCCCGCCGCATGAGCGCGGCATCCATCCGACGGCCATCGTCGCCCCTGAGGTCAAGCTCGGAGCGGATGTCTCGATCGGCGCTTACACCACCATCGGTCCGCGCAGCCGGATCGGCGCTGGAACCACAATTATGCCGCAGGTGACGATCGGCGCCGACGTGACCATCGGCGCGCAGGGCCTGTTTCATTCCGGCGTGCGCATCGGTCACGATTGCCGGATCGGCGATCGCGTCATCGTGCATAGCAATGCGGTGATCGGCGCCGACGGCTTCAGCTTTGCGCCGGACCTGATGTCGGCATCGGCCTTCACTGCCGCCGTGGCGGTGCAGCGGGTGCATTCGTTGGGCAACGTCGTGATCGGCGACGACGTCGAGATCGGCGCCTGCAGCACCATCGACCGCGCCACGCTGGAATCGACGCGGATCGGCCGCGGCAGCAAGATCGACGATCACGTCCATATCGGCCACAACGTCAGCATCGGCGAGAGTTGCATTCTATGCGGCATGGTGGGTATTTCGGGCAGCGTGGTCATGGGCGACCGGGTGCGGCTCGGCGGCGGGGTCGGCATCGCAGATCATGTTCGCATCGGCGATCAGGCGGTGGTGGCGGCCGGATCCGGCGTCGGCAGTGACGTTGCGCCCGGCGCCTTCGTGTCCGGCTATCCGGCGCAACCGCATGCCCGCTCGGTCGAACAGCATCTTTATCTCGGCCGCCAGAAGCGGCTTCATGATAAGGTGGCCGCCATGGCTTCGCGGCTGGACGAGCTGGAGAGGATCGTCGGCCGTACGATCAAGAAATAACGGGCAAGAAATAACGGGATTGTGCCGTCATGAGCGACGTAGCCGGCGACGTGATCGCCATCATCGCCAAGAAGAAGAGGGTCGATAAGCCGACAGTCGATCTGTCGGACAAGTTGCTCGATTTGGGCCTGGAATCGCTCGATGCCGTGGAGATGATTTTCGACCTCGAAGAAAAATTCGACATTCAGATTCCCTACAACGCCAATACCAACAATCCGCGGACCGAATTCGAGACCGTCGGCGACGTCGTCGCCGCGGTCGAAAAGCTGGTCGCGCAAAAGACGTCGTGACCGGCGTGCATCGTGTCGTCGTCACCGGCCTGGGCGCGGTCTCGCCGCTCGGCCACACCGCCGCTTCGTACTGGGAGAACTTGAAGCTCGGCAAAAGCGGGCTCGGCCCGATCACGCTGCCGCCGGCGGCTGAGGAATTGACCCAGAAGGTCGCCGCCGAAGTGAAGGATTTCGAGCCGCTCAAGCATTTCGCCGAGCGGCAGCTCTCGACGCTCGACCGCGTGTCGCAGTTCGCCGTCGTTGCGGCGCGCGAGGCGATCGTACAGTCCGGCCTTGCCTTCGACATGGCGCTGTCGGCGCGCACCGCGACCATTGTCGGCACCGGCGTCGGCGGCCAGACCACGCTCGACGAGAGCTTCCGCCGCGTCTATCTGGAAAAGCGGACGCGGGTCTTTCCGCTGACCATCCCCAAGCTGATGGCCAACGCGCCGGCGAGCCAGATTTCGATGGACTGCGGGTTGCGCGGGCCGGCCTTTGCGGTGGCGAGCGCCTGCGCGTCGGCGACCCACGCCATCGGCATCGCCTTCCACATGGTGCGCGGCGGTCTCGTCGATTGCGCGGTGACCGGCGGCGCCGAAGCCTGCATCACCTTCGGCACGGTGCGCGGCTGGGAGGCGATGCGGGTAATGGCGCCCGACATCTGCCGGCCGTTCTCCAAGGGCCGCATGGGTCTCGTGCTCGGCGAGGGCGCCGCCATGATGGTGCTCGAGCCGCTTGAGCGCGCGCAGGCGCGCGGCGCCACGATTTTGGGCGAGATCGTCGGCTTCGGCATGAGCGCTGATGCCGCCGATCTGACCGCGCCCGATCTCGGCGGCATGGTGCGCGCCATGCAGGCCGCGTTCGACGATGCCAGGCTCGGCCCGGCCGACATTCAATACATCAATGCGCACGGCACCGGCACTGCCGCCAACGACGAGACCGAGACCAAGGCGCTGCACGAGGCGTTTGGACCGCACGCCAAGACGCTCGCGATCTCCTCGACCAAGTCGATGATCGGGCATGCGCTCGGCGCCGCCGGCGCGCTCGAACTGGTCGCGACGCTGCTCGCGGTGCGCGACGGCATCGCACCACCGACCATCGGCTATATCGAGCCCGATCCGGCCTGCGATCTCGATTACGTGCCGAACAAAGCCCGCGCGCTGGCGATCGAGGCCGCGGTGTCGAACTCGTTCGCCTTCGGTGGGCTCAATGCCGTGCTGGTGGTGAAGAGGTTTTCGTAAAGGGCGCCCCGCGGTCTCTTGTGTTGTACGGTAAATGACCGTACAATATCGGCAACACGAGAGGAACCCCAATGCCACAGCAGCATGCCCGCACGACCCGCATCGAGGCCCGCATCGCGCCCGACGCTCTGGCTGCCGTCAGGCGCGCTGCGGAAATTCAAGGCCGCAGCGTCAGTGACTTCGTGGTCGCCGCGGCAGAGGAGGCGGCCAATCGGACCATTGAGCAGGCGCACATCATCCGGCTTTCGCTCGAGGACCAGCGCCGATTTGCCGAGGCTATTCTCAATCCTCCAGAGCCTGTGCCGGCGCTGCGCCGTGCCTTTCGCCGTCATCGTAAGCTGGTCAAAACATCGCGGTGACGGACACGTTGATCATTGAGCCGCTCGGCGGGCAAGATCGTTCGGCCTTTGCCAGTGGCGCGCCGCAGCTCGACCGGTACCTTAGAGATCAAGCTTCCCAGGACGTGAGGCGGCTCGTGGCGAGCTGTTTCGTGGCTCTCGAATCGGCTGCGAACACGATTGCCGGCTACTACACGCTCGCCGCCGCCAGCGCGCATGCTGGCGATTTGCCGGAAGAGATTGTTAGGCGCCTGCCGCGCTATCCCCTATTGCCCGTTGCGCTGGTGGGCCGTCTTGCCGTCGATCAGCGCTTTCAACGTCGCGGAGTAGGTAGCGCGCTCCTCGCCGATGCAGCCCTTCGGGCTCTCAAAGGAGACGTCAAAGCTTTCGCGCTCATCGTCGAGGCCAAGGACGCGGATGCCTTCAGCTTTTACCGGCATAATGGCTTTCAACCGTCAGCCAGCCGCGCCGAGGCACTTTTCCTGCCGCTGGCGACTGTCAGGAGGGCAGCAGCAACGCGGACATAATGATTGTGTACGACTTTAAGTGCGCGGTGCCACGGCAGGCTTGGCTTGGAAGATGAACGTGAAAACATTTCCTTGCCAGTTGTTATAAAAGAGGGATCCGCGCGAAACTGGCAGCGCGGCACGCTACGCCGCGCTGGTGGTCCGGCCGCCCTTGGCGCCGATGCGCTTGTCGAGGTAGGCGCTGATCGAACTCATCAGCGGCTCGATCTTGCCGTCGAAGAAATGATTGGCGCCGGGAATGACTTTCTGCTCGATGACGATGCCCTTTTGTGTCTTGAGCTTTTCGACCAGCGTGGTGACGTCGCGGTGCGGCACGACCGCGTCCTTGTCGCCATGGATGATCAGCCCCGAAGACGGGCAGGGGGCGAGGAACGAAAAGTCGTAAAGGTTGGCGGGCGGGGCGATCGAGATAAAACCCTCGATTTCCGGCCGCCGCATCAAGAGCTGCATGCCGATCCAGGCGCCGAACGAAAAGCCGGCGATCCAGCAGCTGCGCGCTTCCGGGTTGACCGACTGCGCCCAATCGAGCGCGGCGGCGGCGTCGGAGAGTTCGCCGATGCCGTGGTCGAAGCCGCCCTGGCTCCTGCCGACGCCGCGGAAATTGAAGCGCAGCGCCGCAAAGTTGCGGTGCACGAAGGCGTAGTAGATCTGATAGACGATCTGGTGGTTCATCGTACCGCCGAACTGCGGATGCGGATGCAGCACGATGCCGATCGGCGCGTTCTTCTGCCGCGCCGGATGGTAGCGGCCCTCGATGCGGCCGGCGGGTCCGACGAAGATGACCTCGGGCATTGGGATCAGACCTCGGTTAGAACGGCTTGGCGCAGCGACTTGACGGTGCGCGGAGGCGCGCCTAAGTCCTTCTAACGCCTTGAAATTTATGCAGCGCCCAAGTGCGCGATCAAGTGCGTGATCAAGTGCGCGACGCCGCGCCAGCGGATTGCGGCGACTTCTAGCACAGGCGGGGGTACAAAAAGCAAGCATTCCGAACAGGTTTGAGCGCGAAACGCATGGTGGACCGCAGCTATTTCGACTGGAACGCCACCGCGCCGTTGCGGCCGCAAGCCGCGGCCGCGTTGGCGCAGGCGCTTGGCGTTTCGGGTAACCCCTCTTCGGTGCATGCCGAGGGCCGTGCTGCGCGGCGAGTGGTCGAGCGGGCGCGCGAGGAGGTGGCCGCATTGGTGGGCGCCGAGCCCGGCAATGTCTTCTTCACCTCCGGCGGGACCGAGGCGAACATGCTGGCGCTGACCCCTGCGATCGAAACGGCGCAGGAGAAGCGCCCGCGCGACCGGCTCTTGCTCTCGGCGATCGAGCATTCATCGGTACGCACCGGCGGCCGGTTCCCGGCAGGCATGGTCGAGGACGTTCCCGTCAAGCCCGATGGCTGCATTGACCTTGACGCGTTGAGTGGCGCCTTGGTCCGCGCCTCGCGGCCGCTGGTTTCGCTCATGCTCGCCAATAACGAAACCGGTGTGGTGCAGCCGGTAGCCGAGGCTGCGGCGATCGCCCATGGCTCGGGTGGGCTTATTCACGTCGACGCGGTCCAGGGGCCCGGACGCGTCGCCTGCGATATCTGCGCGCTCGGCGCCGACGTGCTGACGATTTCGGCACATAAGCTTGGCGGCCCAAAAGGCGTTGGTGCCCTGGTGCGGCGCGCCGACGCTATTCACTTTTCCGAGCCGCTGATCCGCGGCGGCGGCCAGGAGCGCGGCATGCGGGCCGGCACGGAAAACGTCATGGGAATCATGGCCTTCGAGGCGGCGGCGGCTGCCGCGCGCGAAGCCTGGCCTGCCGAGGCCGAGCGGATGCGGATGTTGCGCGATAGCCTGGAGGCCGGGCTTAGGGCGATCACGCCGCACGCCGCGATTTTCGGCGAAGCGGCGGAGCGGCTGCCGAATACGACCTTGTTCGCTGTCGAAGGCATGAAGGCCGAGACGGCCGTGATCGCCTTCGATCTCGAAGGCATCGCCGTCTCCTCCGGTGCCGCGTGCTCATCCGGCAAGGTGCAGCCGTCCCATGTCCTTGCCGCGATGGGGGTTTCGCCCGCGCTCGTGCGCGGCGCGGTGCGCGTAAGCCTAGGCTGGACCACAACCGAAGCCGATATCGCGCGCTTTCTCGCCGCTTGGAGAAAGCTCGCAAAAGCACTATCTAAGGGTCACAATATCGCGGCCTAAACGGCTGCATGAACAAGGATTCTGGAGGCCGTTGGAATGGTTCCACGGCCCACATGGGGTGAACCGGCAAAGAGAACCAATCCGAGCCAGAATCGCCATAACCGACTAAATCCAACCCGCGGTCCTTGAAACCGTGAGCGGAGGGACGAATGCCGGCAGTGCAAGAGACCGTCGAACAGGTCCGCCGTATCGACGTCGATCAGTACAAGTATGGATTCGAGACGTTGATCGAATCCGAGAAGGCCCCGAAGGGGCTTTCCGAAGACATCATCCGCTTCATTTCGGCGAAGAAGAGCGAGCCGGAATGGATGCTGGCATGGCGACTTGACGCCTACCGGCGCTGGTTGACCATGCGCGAGCCGAAATGGGCCAAGGTCGAATACGGCCCGATCGACTACCAGGCCATCTACTACTACGCGGCGCCCAAGCGCAAAGAAGGGCCGAAATCGCTCGACGAGATCGATCCTGAAATCCTGCGCACCTACGAGAAGCTCGGCATCCCCTTGCGCGAGCGCGAGGTGCTGCTCGGCATTGCCAAGGCCGACGGCCAGCAGGCCGACGGCGAAGCCGAGGCCGGCAACGGCTATGGCCGCGTGGCGGTCGACGCCGTGTTCGATTCGGTTTCGGTGGCGACGACCTTCAAGGCCGAGCTCGCCAAGGCCGGCGTGCTGTTCATGCCGATTTCCGAGGCGCTGCAGCAGCATCCCGACCTGGTCAAAAAGTATCTCGGCACCGTGGTGCCGATCAGCGACAACTTTTTCGCAACCCTCAATTCCGCGGTGTTCTCCGACGGCTCGTTCGTCTACGTGCCGCCGGGCGTGCACTGCCCGATGGAACTGTCGACCTATTTCCGCATCAACGAGCGCAATACCGGCCAGTTCGAGCGCACGCTGATCATCGCCGACCGCGGCTCCTATGTCAGCTATCTGGAAGGCTGCACCGCGCCGGTGCGCGACGAAAACCAGCTGCACGCCGCGGTGGTCGAGCTGATCGCCCTCGACGACGCCGAGATCAAGTATTCGACTATCCAGAACTGGTATCCGGGCGACGCCAAGGGCCGCGGCGGCGTCTACAATTTCGTCACCAAGCGCGGCGATTGCCGCGGCAACAACGCCAAGATTTCCTGGACTCAGCTCGAGACCGGCTCGGCCATCACCTGGAAATATCCGAGCTGCATCCTGCGCGGCGACAATTCGCGCGGCGAGTTCTATTCGATCGCCATTTCCAACGGCTATCAGCAGGTCGATTCCGGCACCAAGATGCTGCACCTCGGCAAGAACACGACGAGCCGCATCATCTCCAAGGGCATCGCCGCCGGGCACTCCAACAACACCTATCGCGGGCTCGTTACGGCGCATCGCCGCGCCACCGGCGCGCGCAACTTCACCAATTGCGATTCGCTCCTGATCGGCGACCAATGCGGCGCCCATACGGTGCCCTATATCGAGGCCAAGAATTCCTCGGCCTTGTTCGAGCACGAAGCGACGACGTCGAAGATTTCCGAGGAGATGCTGTTCTACTGCATGCAGCGCGGCCTGTCCGGGGAGGAGGCGACCGCGCTGGTGGTCAACGGCTTCGTCAAGGACGTGCTGCAGCAATTGCCCATGGAGTTCGCGGTCGAGGCGCAGAAGCTGATCTCGGTCTCGCTGGAAGGCAGCGTCGGATAATGAGCGAATACTGGTTCAGGCCGAAGGCTTACGGCTACGGCGCCACGCCGAACACGTGGCAAGGTTGGGTGGTCGTCGCCACGGCGGTGACCGTCATTGCCGCCGCGGCTCTGTTGATTCTGCCGTACCGCGCGCAAAGCCTGGCGGCGTTGATCGTTTTCTTCGCCGTCGAGGCGGTGGTTCTTGCCGTCCTCTGGATCGTCTGCCGCCGCAAGACCGAGGGCGAGTGGCGTTGGCGCTGGGGCGGCCGCTAGCCGGTCGTGGCGCATGAAGGGTTTTGGAGCTTTTATGCCGTTACTCGAAATCAAAAATCTGCACGTCGAAATCGACGGCAAGGAAATCCTCAAAGGCGTCGATCTTTCGGTCAATGCCGGTGAGGTGCACGCCATCATGGGACCGAACGGTTCCGGCAAGTCGACGCTCGCCTATGTGCTCGCCGGCAAGCAGGACTACACGCCCACTGCGGGCGCGGTGCTGTTCAACGGCAAGAACATCTTCGACATGACGCCCGACGAGCGCGCCGCCGCCGGCCTGTTCCTGGCGTTCCAGTACCCGTTGGAAATCCCCGGCGTCGCCACCATGACGTTCCTGCGCACGGCGCTCAACGCGCAGCGCAAGAAGCGCGGCGACGCCGAGCTGTCGACGCCTGAATTCATCAAAAAAGTGCGCGAGGTCGCCGGCAAGCTCGACATCGAGCAGGAGATGCTGCGCCGTGCCGTCAATGTCGGCTTTTCCGGCGGCGAGAAGAAGCGCAACGAGATTTTGCAGATGGCGCTGCTCGAACCGGTGCTCGCGGTGCTCGACGAGACCGATTCCGGCCTCGACATCGACGCGCTGAAGATCGTCGCCGACGGCGTCAACCGGCTGCGCTCGCCCGGCCGCGCCTTCGTCGTCATCACCCACTATCAGCGGCTCCTCAACTACATCGTGCCCG
>JASHPU010000040.1 GCA_030037885.1 Xanthobacteraceae bacterium
ATCTGGGTGTTGGACGCGCGCGAGGAAACCAACCTGGTGCCGATCGCGACCTGCCCGATGCCCGATCACACCATCTACGCCAAGGCCGGCCGCTTCGGCGCGCACAATATCCACGAGAACGTGCCGCTGCCGACGGCGTGGCAGTCCGACCAGATCGTGCTCGGCACCTTCTTCAACGGCGGCTTGCGCGCCTACGACATTGCCAACGCGTTCCAGCCCAAAGAGGTGGGCATCTTCATGCCGCCGGCGCCGTCCGGCGCGCCCACCGGCACGATCCAGATGAACGACGTGTTCGTCGACGAGCGCGCCGTCGTCTACACCGTCGACCGCCACGTCGGCGGGCTGTACATCCTGGAGATGGATTTTTGATCGTATATGAACCTCATCCTGAGGTGCGCGCGAAGCGCGCCTCGAAGGATGAGGCCCGGGCGCCTCGGCCTCGCCCTTCGAGGCCCGCGCTGCGCGCGGGCACCTCAGGGTGAGGGACATGGGTCGTTGAAGCTACCATGCTCGATCTCTTTCCCTCGCGCCAGGCCGGGCCGTTCGGGCGGCGGCAGAAGCGTGAGCGCGGCGCGAAAATTCCCGTCACCGTGGTCACCGGCTTTTTGGGCGCCGGCAAGACCACGCTCGTTCGCCGCTTTCTCGCCTCACCGCAGGGCGCCGGTACCGCGGTGATCGTCAACGAGTTCGGCGCCGTCGGCATCGACGATGCGCTGGTGCGGGGCAGCGCCGACGAGACCGTGCTGCTCGGCAACGGCTGCCTGTGCTGTGTCGCGCGCAGCGATCTGCAACTGACGCTGCGGCGCCTCGTCTTCGACCGCGAGCACGGCGGCGCGCCGCCGTTTGCGCGCGTGGTGATCGAGACCAGCGGCCTCGCCGATCCGGGGCCAATCCTGCAGACGTTCTCGACCGACCGCGCGCTCGGCGGCGAATTTCACGTCGACGCGGTGCTCGCCGTGGTCGATGCCGTCGGTGGTGAAAGCAACCTCACTGCGGCCGCCGAAGCGCGCAAGCAGGTGATCCTCGCCGACCGCATCGTGATGTCGAAGACCGATCTTGCCGATGCCGCCGCCGTGGAACGTTTGCAGGCCCGATTACGCCAGCTCAATCCGCGCGCCGCGATCGACATGGCGATTGCCGGCGCGCTCGACCCGGAGCGCATTGTCGTGCCGGCGAGCACCGGGCGCTCCGGCTTCGTCGCCGAAGCCGAGCATTCCGACGGCATTTTAAGCTTCGTCGTCGAAACCGCCGAGCCGATCGCGTGGCCGACTTTCGCACGCGCCATGGAGACGTTGACGGCCTTGCGCGGCGCCGACCTTCTTCGCGCCAAGGGTCTGCTCAACCTCGCCGGCTGCCGCGGGCCGGTGGTCGTGCAATACGTGCAGCATCTGGCGCACCCGCCGGTCGAGCTCGAAGCCTGGCCGGACGAGAACCGATTAAGCCGCATCGTCTTCATCACCCGCACCATTCCCGAGCGCCAGGTGCGCGATTTGTTTGCAGCCGTACAGAGGCTGGCAAAGAGCTGAAACGCAAGTCGCGAATAATTGATTCGTCAGAACCCCGGAACAGCGGACCGCCAGGGCAAAGCAGGTTCACCTGCGCCGGTTTTCGGCATAGTCTGGCGCCGACCTGCGGCGGCGGCTTTGCGTCGCGGCAGCACGACAGACCGTCGATCAAGCCCAGCCCCAGAGGTCTCTCGTCATGACCAAAAAATTCTCGCTCAACGTCAACGGCCAGGTGCACGACATCGAGGCCGACGAACGGATGCCGCTGCTCTATGCGCTGCGCGACGAGTTGAAGCTCAACAATCCGCATTTCGGCTGCGGGCTCGCGCAGTGCGGCGCCTGCACCGTGCATCTCGACGGCAAGCCGACGCGCTCCTGCGTCACGCCGCTCGCGGCGGTCGGCGACCGCAAGGTCGTGACCTTGGCGGGGCTCGGCACGTCCGAGCATCCGCATCCGCTGCAGACCGCCTACGTCCAGGAACAAGTGCCGCAATGCGCCTATTGCATCAACGGCTGGATCATGACCGCCGCGGCCCTGCTGCGCGACAACAAAAAACCGACCGACGCCGACATCCGCACCGCGCTGCACGGCCTGAAATGCCGCTGCGGCACCCACATGGCGATCCTGCGCGCGGTCAAGCGCGCCGCCGCGATGATGGGCTAAGGGAGGCCGCCAATGAGTCGAACAATGACCAGAATGGACAAACCGCAAGGCTTCTCGCGCCGCACGCTGTTGCAGGCGACCGGCGCGCTCGTGGTTTCGGTCGGCGCGCCGATGACGTCGACGTCGGTTCGCGCCGCCGAAAGTGGCGCCGCCACGGCGACGAAACCGCCGCTCACGCCCGATCAACTGTCGTCCTACATCGCGGTGAATGCCGACGGCACGGTATCGGCGTTCTCCGGCAAGATGGACATGGGCCAGGGCCTGTCCGTCGCCTTCCGCCAAATGGTGGCGGAAGAGCTCGACGTGCCGGTCGACCGCGTCAAGCTTTTCATCGGCGACACCGACACCAGCGTCAACCAGGGCGGCGCGTCCGGCTCGACCGGCGTGCAGAACGGCGGCAAGCAGATGCGCGCCGCCTCAGCCGAAGCGCGCCGCGTGCTGGTCGGCATGGCGGCGGACAAGCTCGGCGTGCCGGCCGATCGGCTGACCGTCAAGGACGGCGTGGTCAGCACCGCCAACGATGCAAACAACAAGGTGAGCTACGGCGCGCTGATCGGCGGCCGGTTCTTCAACGTCCATCTCGACTGGAACGGCCAGATGGGCAACCCGCTCTATGCGCCCGGCAAGGCCAAGCCGAAGGACCCGAAGACCTACACGATCGTCGGCCAACCGGTGCCGCGCGACGACATCGCGCCGAAGGTTTTCGCCCAGGCCGACTTCTGCACCGACATCAAGGTGCCCGGCATGGTGCACGGCCGCGTCATCCGACCCGCCGTCGCCGGCGCCGTGCCGGTGCAGGTCGACGAAGCCTCGATCAAAGCCATTCCGACCGCGCGCGTGGTCTGGGACAACGGTTTTCTTGGCGTCGTTGCCGACAAGGAATGGGACGCCATCAAGGCCGCGAAAGAGCTGAAGGTCGAATGGTCGAAGCCGGCGCCGCCGTTCCCGAACCAGGCGGCGTTGTACGATCACATCCGCCAGGCGCCGGTCCGCAAGCGCGAGCTCGAAGGCAGGCAGGCCGGCAACGTCGACGACGCGTTCAAGAACGCGGCGCGCGTGATCGAGGCCGAGTACGAGTGGCCGTTCCAGTCGCATTCGTCGATGGGGCCGGCCTGCGCGCTGGTCGAGGTCAAGGACGGCCGCGCCACCTGCTGGAGCGGGACGCAGAAGGCGCATTACGTGCGCGAAGGCGTCGCCGCCATGCTGGGCGTGACGGCCGACAAGGTCCGCGTCATCTGGACCACCGGGCCGGGTTCTTATGGCCGCAACGACGCCGACGATGCCGCCGCCGATGCCGCGGTGCTGGCGAAAGCGGTCGGCCGGCCGGTGCGGCTGCAATACATGCGCGACCAGGGCACCGGCTGGGATCCGAAGGCGCCGGCGTCGATCCATCGCGCCCGCGCCGCGCTCGATGCGTCGAACAATGTCGTCGCCTACGATTTTCTCAGCAAGGGGTTTTCGCGCCTCGACGTCAACACCAACGGCAGCAACCCGCGGGACACGCTCGCCGGGCAAAATCTCGGCGTGGCGCTCAAATCCGGCGACGGTTTCGGCGTGCCGGGCGAATCCTACGGCTTCGCCAACAAGCGCGCCGCCTGGGAAACCATCGCGCCGCTGCTCGACCGCTCGTCGCCGCTGCGCAGCGCTCATATGCGCGACCCGGTCGGCCCGCAGATCTGCTTTGCCAGCGAATCGTTCATGGACGAGCTCGCTGCGGCGCTCAATCTCGACCCGGTCGCGTTCCGGCTGCGCTACGTGCGCGATCCGCGCGACCTCGCCGTGATCAAGGCGGCGGCGCAAAAGGCCGGCTGGCAGGCCCGGGTCTCGCCGCGCCGCGATCAGCGCGGCAATAATGTGAGCGGCCGCGGCATCGCCTACGCGCAACGCGGCCCGACCCGCGTCGCGGTGATCGCCGAGGTCGAGGTCGACCGCGGCTCCGGCAGAATCCGGGCGCGCAAGTTCACCGTCGCCCACGATTGCGGCCAGATCATCAATCCCGACGGGCTGCATCACGCCATCGAGAACAACGTGGTGCAGGCGACGAGCCGCACCTTGTGGGAGGAGGTCAAGTTCGACGCCAACAACGTCACCAGCGTCGATTGGCGGACTTATCCGATCCTCGACGTCACCGAGGCGCCCGAAGCGGTCGACATCGTGACCATCAATCATCCGGAGATCGCGCCGTCGGGCGCCGGCGAGGCCTCGAGTCGGCCGGTGCCGGCGGCCATCGCCAACGCGGTGTTCGACGCCACCGGCGTGCGCATCCGCCGCGCCCCGTTCGCGCCCGGCTACGTCAAGTCGGCGCTGTCGTAGTGCCCGACGGCAAACGTGCGGCCCGCGATGAGCATGAGCTCCAGACCTGCGGCTGCGGCCCGCGACCCCTCCTCATTCCTCCCCTTTCAGGGGAGGAATGAGCGAGCCGCATCTCTTGCGCCTTCGCCCTGTCTCAACGCGTCCCGCTCGCGCTTCTCTCCCCCTGAAAGGGGGAGAGATAGAGTGGGGGTCTACTGACTCGTAGAGTGCTGAAAAGTTGAAGCAACGGCGTTGGACCTGACGCGATGATCGCCCGCACGCTCGACGAAGCTTTGGCGCCGATCGGCGACGGCGCCATGCTGGCGGTGCCGCGCGAGAGTTCGGGCGCCGCCATGGCGGCGACGCGGGCGTTGATCCGGCGCGGCGTCAAGCGCCTGCATCTGGTGACGTTGCCGACTTCGAGTTTGCAAGCCGATCTGCTGATCGGCGCCGGCTGCGTGGCGACGCTGGAAACCTCGGCGGTGAGCCTCGGCGAATTCGGCCCGGCACCTCGCTTCACGGCGGCACTGCTTGCGGGAACGATCCGTATGCGCGACGCCACCTGCCCGGCGCTGCATGCGCAGTTGCAGGCGACGGAAAAAGGCGTGCCGTTCATGCCGCTGCGCGGCCTGATCGGTTCCGACGTGCTCGCCCATCGGCCGGACTGGAGGGTGATCGACAATCCGTTCGGCGACGACGATCCGATCGTGCTCTTGCCGGCGCTCAAGCCCGACGTGGCATTGTTTCACGCAGCCGTGGCGGACCGTGCCGGCAATGTTTTCATCGGCATCCAGCGCGAGCTGATCACGCTGGCGCACGCGGCGCAAAAGACCGTCGTCACCGTAGAAGAAATTTACGACGGCGATCTGTTGCGCGACCCGCTGCGCGCCGCCGGCACGTTGCCGGGCTTTTACGTCGAGGCCGTCGCGGTCGAGCCGCGCGGCGCTTGGCCGCTGCCGCTGCCTGACCGTTACGGCATCGACGCCGCGCATCTGAAAGAATATGCGCAGCTTGCCGCGACGCCGGAAGGCTTTGCGCAATATCTCGATCGCCACGTTTATGAAAAGCGCGCGGCGTGAGCGAGCCTGACTTCCGCGACGAAGAGCTGCTCGCCGACGTGATCTGCCGGCTGATCGGCGAGGTGCGCCACGTCGCGGTCGGCGCGCAATCGCCGATCCCGGCGACCGCGGCGTTGTTGGCGCGCGAGCGCGCAAGTCTGCACAATTTGCGAAAACCGTATGTGTCGCTGCTCGGCAGCCGGGCACACAGCTTTTTCACCGACGGCGCGCGCGAGCTATTCGACTGCGCCGGCCAGGGCCGCGTCGATGTGTTCTTTCTGTCCGGCGGCCAGATCGACGGCGACGGCAACATCAATCTGGTCAGCGTCGGCGATTACGATCATCCCAAGGCGCGGTTTCCCGGCTCATTCGGCTCGGCCTATCTCTATTACGTGGTGCCGAAGGTCATTCTGTTCCGCCTCGAGCACTCGCGCCGCACCTTGGTGCCGAAAGTCGATTTCATCAGCGCGCCGGGCGGCAGTCCGGACAATGTGTATCGCAGCGGCGGCCCGATTGCGCTGGTCACAAACCGCTGCCTCTTCGATTTCGACCACGCGAAAAAGCGCTTTCGGCTCGCCAGCGTGCATCCCGGGCACACGCTCGCCGAAGTGATCGACAACACCGGCTTCGATTTCGACCGCTCCGCCGACGTGCCGACCACGTCGGCGCCGTCCGCCGAGACGCTGCGCCTGTTGCGCAGCACCGTGGCGCCGATGGTGGCCGAGGTCTATCCGGAATTCGCCAAGCGGGTGTTCGGCGTCACAGTCCCCATTCCCTCATCCTGAGGCGCTCGCGCGAAGCGCGAGCCTCGAAGGATGCGGCCCCAGCGCCGCGGCCTGCATCCTTTGAGGCTCGGCGCGGAGCTTGTCATCGGGCCGCGCTTTGCGCGGACCCGTTGGCGCCGAGCGCCTCAGGATGAGGGATAAGGGCGTTGCGCGGCTGGCGTCGCCATGGTCTTTATCCTCCGCAAACAAACGGGGGACACTTGCAGTGAAAACGGTGGAAGCAGCCGTGATCGGCGTCGGCTGGATCGGCGGCTTGCGCGCCGACACGCTGTCACGCACGGCGTTGGTCGAGAAGCTGCATCTGTGCGACATCAAGCCGGACCGGCTCGCCGAGGTGACCAGGCTCTATAAGCCGGCGAGCAGCACGCCCGACTATCACGACATCATCAATAACGACCGCGTCCGCGTCGTCTATATCTCGACCACGCCGGAGGCGAACCATTATCCGATCGCGCGCGATTGCCTCAAGGCCGGCAAGCACGTGATGCTGGAGAAGCCGATCGCGCTCGAACTCTGGGAAGCCGACGAGCTGATCGCGCTGTCGCGCCGCAACGATCTGAAATTCACCATCGGCTATTCGCAGCGCTTCAATCCGAAAATCGCGTTCGCCAAGAAGAAGATCACCG